>DZBX01000282.1 GCA_022730075.1 Rhodanobacter sp.
CCTGGTCAACTTCATCCGCGGCAGCGACCAGGGCAATCGCTGAACCCGCGACAAGTGCGTTGCGGTTTCATCCCGGCATCCCGGACGGCGCACCGCGCCGATCCGGGATCCGGCGCGGCATCGACACCAGCGCGCGGCGTAAAATGGCGCATTGTCAGTGGAGTCGCGCCATGAGTTATCCCGCCACGCGCCTGCGGCGCATGCGCCACGATGCGTTCTCGCGCACGCTGATGCGCGAGACCGTGCTCACGCCCGGCGACCTGATCATGGTCGCCTTCGTTTGCGACGGCACCGATCGCAGCGAGCCGGTGGCCTCGATGCCGGGCGTGGCGCGGCTTTCGATCGACCGCCTCGAGCAGCTCGCCGGCGACTGCGTGGCGGCCGGCATTCCGGCACTGGCACTGTTTCCGGCGCCGGGCGCTGGCGTCAAGAGCGAGGACGCGCGCGAGGCGTGGAACGCGGACGGCCTGATGCAGCGCGCGATCCGCGCGCTCAAGCGGCGCTACCCCGAGCTGGGCCTGATCGGCGACGTCGCGCTCGATCCCTACACCACGCACGGCCAGGACGGCCTGATCGACGAACACGGCTACGTGATGAACGAGCCGACCATCGCCGCGCTGATCCGTCAGGCGCTGGCGCAGGCCGCGGCCGGCATCGATTTCGTCGCGCCCTCGGACATGATGGACGGGCGCATCGGTGCCATCCGCGCGGCGCTGGAAAACGCCGGGCACATCCATACGCGCATCCTCGCCTACTCGGCCAAGTACGCGTCGAGTTTCTACGGCCCGTTCCGCGATGCGGTCGGTTCGGCCGGCCATCTCGGCAAGGGCGGCAAGCACACCTACCAGATGGACATCGGCAACAGCGACGAGGCGTTGCGCGAGGTCGAGCTGGACATCAGCGAAGGCGCCGACGCGGTGATGGTCAAGCCCGGTCTGCCGTATCTCGATGTGCTGTACCGGGTCAAACAGCGCTTCGGCATGCCTACCTTCGTGTACCAGGTCAGCGGCGAGTACGCGATGCTGAAAGCCGCCGCGCAGCACGGCTGGCTCGACGAGAAAGCCGTGGTGCTAGAAACCCTCACCGCGTTCAAGCGCGCCGGCGCCGATGCCATCCTCAGTTATTACGCGCTGGATGCCGCGCGCTGGCTGCGCGCGGGTTGACGGGAGGCGGCATGAGAGTTCTCGCGCTTTGCGGCAGCCTGCGCGCGGCATCCATCAACTGCGCACTGCTGCGCGCGGCGGCACGGCTGACTCCGGCCGGCATGCAACTGCGGCCGTGGTCCGGCATCGGCGATCTGCCCTTGTTCAACCCCGACCTCGAGCCGCAACTGCCGCAACGCGTTGCCGCGCTGTACGCCGAGGTGGCGGCGGCCGACGCGCTGCTGATCGCCAGCCCGGAATACGCCCACGGCGTGAGCGGCAGCA
>DZBX01000283.1 GCA_022730075.1 Rhodanobacter sp.
TCAGGGTGTGGCCGCGTGCCTGTAGCGCCTGGCGCGTGGTGTTGTCCAGTGCCTTGGGTTCGTGCTGGATGACATCCGGCAGGTATTGGTGGTGGATGCGCGGGCGGCTGACCCAGGCCAGTGGTGGTTTGCCATCGACGGCTTCGAGGGTGCCGAGCAAGACCATGGTGATGATGCGGCTGCCGCCGGGTGAGCCGAGGATGGCCAGGCGTTGCTCGTTGCGCACGAAGGTGGGGGTCATGCTGGAGAGCATGCGCTTGCCGGGGGCGATGGCGTTCGCTTCGGCGCCGACCAGGCCGTAGGCATTGGGCACGCCGGGTTTGAGCGAGAAGTCGTCCATTTCGTCGTTGAGCAGCACGCCGGTACCGGGTGGTACGAAGGCGGCGCCGAAGGGGTAGTTAATGCTCAGGGTGGCGGAGACGGCGTTGCCGTCCTGGTCGAGGATGGAAAAATGGGTGGTGTCGTTGCCGCCATCCGTGCGGACTGCGCCGGGCAGGTTGGCGCTGGGGGTGGCCTTGTCCTTACGCATGGAGGCGCGCAGGCCGTCGGCGTAGTAGGGATGCAGCAGGCGCTCGCTGGGGATGGCGATGCTATCCGGGTCGCCAAGATACTCCGCCCGGTCGCGGTAGGCGCGGCGCATGGCTTCGACAATCAGGTGCAGCCGCGTGCTCTCGTCCAGCGCCTTGAGGTCATAGCCGGAGAGGATGTTGAGCATGGTGACCAGGGCAATACCGCCGGAGGATGGCGGCGCAGCGGAGATGATTTCGAAGCCGCGATAGCGCCCGCGTATCGGCTCGCGTTCAACGACGCGGTAGTCGGCCAAATCCTTTGCCGTCCAGATGCCGCCTGCCTTGCGCACGCCATCCACCAGTCTTGCGGCCACTTCGCCATGATAAAAGCCATCCGCACCGTCGTTGGCCATGCGCTCCAGCACATCGGCCAGCTCGGGCTGGCGGATCAGCTCGCCCAAGGCCGGAGCCTGACCCTGGCGCAGGAATAGCCGGGCGGCGTCCTTGTCCTTGTTCAGTGCCGCCAGACGGAAGCTGGCCATGCGGCGATAGTGCTCGGTGACGGGAAAGCCGTTGCGCGCCAGGCGGATGGCCGGGGCGAGCGCTACGGACAGTGGCACGCGGCCATAGTGCTGCGTCAGATGCTCCAGTGCGGCGGGCACGCCGGGAATCGCGGCGGCGAGTGCACCGTCCATGGAGGCCTTGGGGATGACTTCGCCTTGCGCATCCAGATACATGTCACGCTGCGCCGCCAGCGGTGCGCGTTCGCGCCCGTCGATCATCACCTGCCGATCCTCTTCGGCGATGTGCAGCAACCAGAAGCCGCCACCGCCCATGCCGGAACTGTAGGGTTCGACCACCGCCAGCGCAGCGCTGACCGCCACGGCGGCATCGAAGGCATTGCCGCCTGCATTGAG
>DZBX01000284.1 GCA_022730075.1 Rhodanobacter sp.
GACGCGGCCAGACGCACGGCCTGCGCGGCGAGCTTGGCGTGATCCTCGCGCCATTGCTCCAGGCGCTGGCGCTCCTGCTCGACCACCGCCGCGGGCGCGTTGGCGACAAACGTGGCACTGCCCAGCTTGGCCTCGCACTTGCCGATCTCGGAGGCGACGCGCTTGAGCTCCCTGGCCAGACGCGCGCGCTCGGCATCCAGGTCGATCAGCCCCGCCAGCGGGATGTGCGCCACCGCGCCGAACACGGGGTTCGCGGCGGAAGGCGGGGGCTGCTCGTCAGGCGCCAGGTGGCGCACCGATTCGAGACGGCACAGCGCCTGCAGCATGGGCTCGATTTGCGCGAACAGGCCGGCGTCCGCGAGCGTGCCCTCGATCAGCAGCGGCACCGCGCGCGCCGGCGACACGCCCAACTGGCTGCGCAGGCTGCGCACCTGGCTCACCGCGGCAATCAGCACCTCGATCTGGCGCGCGGCTGCCGCATGTTGCGCGGTGGCCGCGGCCACGGGATAGGGTCGGTCGAGGATGCTCGCGCCCTGCAATCCAAGCCGCGGCGCCACTTCCTGCCAGATTTCCTCGGTGATGAATGGGACGATGGGATGCAGCGCGCGCAGCGCGGCTTCGAGCACGGCCAGCAGCATGTGGCGCGTGGACTGCGCCGCGGCGGCGTCCGCGCCGTTCAGCGCCAGCTTGGCCAGTTCGAGGAACCAGTCGCAATAGTCGTTCCACACGAACTGGTACAGATCCTGCGCCACCAGATCGAAACGATAGGCGGTGAAGTTCTGCGCCACGCCGCGCAGGGTCTCGTGCAGGCGCGCGTGGATCCACTGCTGCGCCGGCGTGGCCGGTAGCGGCTCGCCACGGGCGACGAAGCCCTCGGTGTGCATCAGCACGAAGCGCGCGGCGTTCCACAGCTTGTTGCAGAAGTTCTTGTAGCCCTCGGCGCGCTTGAGGTCGAAGTTGATGGTGCGCCCGTGCGTCGCCAGCGCGGCGAAGGTGAAGCGCAGCGCATCGGTGCCGACCGCCTTGATGCCGTCCGGGTAGTCCTTGCGGATGCGTTTCTCGACCTTGGCGCGCAGCTGCGGGATCAGCAGGCTGGCGGTGGACTTCTGCACCAGGTCCTCGAGGCCGATGCCGTCGATCAGGTCCAGCGGGTCGATGGTGTTGCCCTTGGACTTGGACATCTTCTGGCCTTCGGCGTCGCGCACGATGGCGTTGATGTAGACCTCGCGGAAGGGCACCTTGCCGGTGAAGTAGCGCGTGGCCATGACCATGCGCGCGACCCAGAAGAAGATGATGTCGAAGCCGGTGACCAGCACCGCGCTGGGCAGGAAGGCCTGGTCGCTGCGCCAGTCGGCGACTGGCTTGCCATCGATCACCACGGGGCTGTCGGTCTGCGGCCAGCCCATCGTCGAGAACGGCCACA
>DZBX01000120.1 GCA_022730075.1 Rhodanobacter sp.
CCGGATGGCAGCTCGTTTCCCGCGCCCGCCGGCATTGTTCGCACAGGAGTAGCCCATGCACATCCGAACCCTCGTTGCACGCATCACCCTGGTCGGCCTGCTCACGCTGGGCCTGAGCGCCTGCGGCAGCGGCTCCGGCATCAGCGTCGACGGGCAAAGGATCGACGTGCACGCCGGGCGCGTTTCGATCCGCGACCGCGGCGGCAGCACCGCGGAGATCGAGGGCAATGGTGATCTGGGCATCGCCGGCAAGACGGTGCCGCTGACGCCCGCGCAGCGCATGCTGACCACGCGCTATTTCACGCAGGCGCAGGTGATCGTGTTCGACGGCAAGCAGACCGGATGGGCCGGCGCGCACATGGCCGGCAGCGTCGTCGGCTCGCTGTTCTCGGCGCTGTTCCACGACGACTCGCGCATCATCGGGGACACCGCGCGCGCGCAGGCGGCGCGGCTCGATGGGCAGGTGGATCGCCTGTGCGGCGCGATCGGCGCGCTGCGCGTCACGCAGGATCAGCTCGCCGCGCGGCTGCCCGCGTTCGTGCCGTATGCGGCCATCGACCAGCGCTCGGTCAAGAGTTGCTTTGTCAATGCACATGCCAGCAACAGTTGATCCGTGCGGCGCATGGTTCAACGCCGAGTCCCTGCGCAAGTGCGCACCCTCACCCGGCGCTGCGCGCCACCCTCTCCCGGGGAGGAGAGGGATAAAACAACGACCACCCGGCGCGCGGCCATGCGGCACGCGGTCGGCGCGGAACTACACTGACCGCGCGGCGCGCCGGGGTGCCGCCGCGCGACCACACCACGCACACGGGGAACAGCGATGCGCAGCCTGCTGGTGATCGACGACAACCCGAGCGTGATCGAGGCGCTGACCACGCTGTTCGCGCTGCACGAGCTGCGCGTGCTGGGCGCGACCAGCCCGCCGCAGGGGCTGGAAATCCTGCGTGCGCAGCGTGTCGATCTGGTGATCGCGGACATGAACTTCTCCGCCGATACCACCGCCGGTGACGAGGGCGAGGCGCTGTTTCATGCGCTGCGCGCGCAGCAGCCCGATCTGCCGGTGATCCTGCTCACCGGCTGGACGCATCTGGATGCCGCGGTGCGCCTGGTGAAAGCCGGCGCCGCCGATTACCTGTCCAAGCCCTGGGACGACGCGCGCCTGCTGGCCACGGTGGAGAATCTGCTGGAGCTGGCCGAGGCCAACCACGCGCTGGCCGAGCGTCGCGTCGCGCGCGGTGCCCGTCGCGCGCGGCTCGAGGCGGAATGCGATCTGGCCGGGCTGGTGTTCGCCTCCGAGTCGATGCTGCAACTGCTGGAGATGGCCTGTCAGGTCGCGCGCGCGCCGGTGCCGGTGTTGATCACCGGCCCCAATGGCGCCGGCAAGGAGCGCATCGCCGCGATCGTGCACGCCAACTCGGCGGTGCGCGGCGGGCCGTTCGTGGCGGTGAACTGCGGCGCGCTGCCGGAAAACCTGCTGGAAGCCGAGCTGTTCGGCGCCGAGGCCGGCGCCTACACCGGCGCCACGCGCGCGCGCGAAGGTCGCTTCGAGCAGGCCGACGGCGGCACGCTGTTTCTCGACGAGATCGGCAACCTGCCGCTGGCCGGGCAGGCCAAGCTGCTGCGCGTGCTGGAAAGCGGCCAGTTCGAGCGCCTGGGTTCGGGCAAGACGCGCAGCGCGCGCGTGCGCATCCTCAGCGCGACCAATGGCGACCTCAAGGCGATGATCCGCGAGGGCCGCTTCCGCGAGGATTTGTACTACCGCCTCAACGTGATCGAGCTGGCGCTGCCGCCGCTGGCGGCGCGGCGCGAGGACATCCTGCCGCTGGCCGAGCATTTCCTCGCCGGCGCCTGCACGCTGGACGACGACGCGCGCGAGGCGCTGCTGGCCCACGCCTGGCCGGGCAACGTGCGCGAGCTGCGCAACACGCTGGAGCGCGCGCGCCTGCTGTGTCGCGAGGGCGTGGTGCGCCTGGCGGATCTGGGCCTGCCGCAGGCGGTGAGTGCGGCGCCGCGCGATCTGGACGAGCCCGGCCGCGAGGCCATCGAGGCCGCGCTGCGCGCCTGCGGCGGCGTGGTCAGTCGCGCCGCGCAGCGTCTGGGTCTGTCGCGCCAGGCCTTGTACCGGCGCATGCAGCGTTACGGTCTGGCGCAGGACTGATGCGCGTGTTCTCCACCACCGGCCGCTTGGCGCTGCTGCTGTGGCTGGCGGCGCTGGCCGGCGCCGCGCTGGCATTGCTGCTGGCGCGCGCGCTGCCGGCGTGGACGGCGCTGCTGCTGGCGTGGCTGGCGCTGGCGCTGCCGCTGCTGTGGCTGGCGTTCGCGGTGATGGCACCGCTGCGGCGCCTGCTGCGCGCGCTGGAAAGCAGCGTGGCCAGTTATCGCGACGGCGATTTCAGCTTCGGTATCGCGGCGCGGCGCAAGGACGAGCTGGGCGCGCTGATCGACACCCACAACGCGCTGGGCGCCGCGCTGCGCGAGCAGCGGCAGAATCTGGCGCAGCGCGAGCTGCTGCTGGACACGGTGGTGCAGCATTCGCCGGTGGCCTTGCTGCTGGTCGATCCGGGCGGGCGCGTGACCCTGGCGAACCTCGCCGCGCGGCAGTTGCTGGGCGAGGGACGCAGCCTGATCGGGCTGGATTTCGAGCGCCTCGCGGCCAGTCTGCCGTACGCGCTGCGGCGTGCGCTGGAGCTGGGCGAGGACAGTCTGTTCTCGCTGGAACTCGACGGCCTGGAGGAGAGTTTCCATCTCTCGCAGCGCGGCTTCCGCCTGCACGGTCGCCCGCACCGGCTGTACCTGCTGCGGCGCATGACGCGCGAGCTGGCGCGCGCCGAGGTGGCGGTGTGGAAGAAGGTGATCCGCGTGATCAGCCACGAGTTGAACAACTCGCTGGCGCCGATCAGCTCGCTGGCGCACTCGGGCGCCGAGCTGGCGCGGCGCGGCGAGGCGCAGCGCCTGCCGGATGTGTTCGCGCGCATCGGCGAGCGCGCGCGCCATCTGCACGGCTTCATCGCCGACTACGCGCAGATCGCCAAGCTGCCCACGCCGCGCCCCGAGCCGGTGCAGTGGCCGGCGTTCGTGGCGGCGCTGGCCGCGCACGCCGAGTTCCGCGTGCCGTACCCGGTGCCGGAGGCGCTGGCCAGTTTCGATGCCGCGCAGATGGAGCAGGTGCTGCTGAACCTGATCAAGAACGCGCACGAGGCCGGCGGCCCGGCCGAAGCGGTGGAGCTGGAGGTGCTGCGCAGCGGCGCGCACTGGCGCATCGAGGTGCGCGACCGCGGCCCCGGCATGAGCGATGCGGTGCTGGCGCAGGCGCTGCTGCCGTTCTATTCGACCAAGCGCAGCGGCAGCGGGCTGGGTCTGGCACTGGCGCGCGAGATCGTCGAGGCGCACGGCGGTCGCGTCGCGCTGATCAATCGCGAGGGCGGCGGCCTGTGCGTGCGCGTGCTGCTGCCGGCCACGATGCGTGGCGGGGCGTGACCGCGCACCGCGCGCGCGGGTAAAGTCGCGGCCATGCCCCAGGCCGACTTTTATCTGATCGACAAACCGCGCTTCCGCGAGCAGCCGCTGCTGCTGGTGTGCGAGCTGGCGCGGCGCGCCCATGACCAGCGCCAGCCCACGCTGATCCTGGCGCGCGACTTCGGCCAGGCCGAGGCGCTGGACGAGTTGCTGTGGAGTTTCGACGAGGACGCCTTCATCCCGCACCAGATCGCCGGCGACGACGACGACGCCGACACCGCGGTGCTGATCGCGCCGCCCGGCCTCGACACGCCCGATCGCGCGCTGATCATCAACCTGCGCGACGAGCCCTGCGCGCGCAACTGCGAACGCCTGCTCGAGGTGGTACCCGCCGACGCCGATGCGCGCAGCGGTTCGCGCGAGCGCTGGCGCGCCTACCAGCAGCGCGGCTACACGCTGGCCAAGCACGACATGTAAGCGTGCCGGACGAAAAGCCCTGGCAGGCTGCTAGCCCAGCAGCGCCATCAGTCCGCGATTGACCGCATAGCCGCCGGCCAGCAGAAACCCGAACAGCGCGGTCGCCAGCAGCAGCGGCCTGAGTCCGGCCTGGCGTATCGCGCCGATGTGCGTGCGCAAGCCCAGCGCGGCCATCGCCATGGCCAGCAGGGCCGTGTCGATCCACAGGATCGCGCCGACCACCGCGGCCGGCAGCAGGTGCAGCGAATTCAGCGCGCTGACGGCGATGAACAGCACCGCGAACCACGGAATCAGGATGCGTGGCCTGTGCCCCGCCGGCGCATGTTCGTCGCGCTGGGTGATCGACAGCAGCAGCAGGAACGGCGCCAGCATCATCACGCGCATCATCTTCTCGATGACCGCGGCGGCCTCGGCCGCGGCGCCGACGCTGCGCCCGGCCACGACCACCTGCGCGACCTCGTGGATGGTCGAGCCGGCGAACACGCCGTAGGCGTGCTCGGACAGGCCCAGCAGCGGATACAGCAGCGGATACGCGAACATGCCGATGGTGCCGAATACCACCACCGTGGCCACCGCCACCGACACCTTGTGCGCCTGCGCGCGCACGACCGGCTCGGTGGCCATCACCGCCGCCGCGCCGCAGATGGCACTGCCGGCGCCGATCAGGATCGATGTCTGCCGGTCCAG
Organism: Rhodanobacter sp.; assembly: GCA_022730075.1. Lineage (GTDB taxonomy): Bacteria > Pseudomonadota > Gammaproteobacteria > Xanthomonadales > Rhodanobacteraceae > Metallibacterium. Next base: position 4,621 of record DZBX01000120.1, read on the forward strand.
CTTGAACACGCGCGTGCCCAGTTGCACGGCCAGCAGGAACGTGAGCGTGAGCATGACCACGGCGATCAGCACGCCGCCCCAGCCGACCCCGGCGATCTCCTGGAAGGTGATGCGGAAGCCGTAGAGAATGATGCCGGCGCGCAGCAGCATGGACTTGGAAAAATCCACGCCGCTGGCGGTGTGCGTGGCGATCGCCGGGAAAAACGTATTGCCGGCGAGGATGCCGAGCACGATGGCCAGGGTCAGCGCGCTCAGGCCCAGCCCCTGCAGCCAGTGCTGTTCGGCCAGCAGCATGCCGGCCGCGGCGATCGCTGCGGACAGCGCCAGTCCGCGCCACCAGTCGGCCGCGCGCGGGCGCAATTGCCATGACTGGCCCAGACCTCGCAGCAGACTTGCAATGCGCATGGCTTCCCCTCGCTGTAGGCTCGGGACGGTGCTCCTCCGAGCGCCCCGACTGGTCAGCGACATTACATCAGGATGACGCCGGTGCCGGTCTGCGGCGCGCCACCGTACCGTTCGCTCGTGCCCGTGGTCCGCACTTGTCAGCGGCATCACGCGCCCCAATCATGTCCCCACACTTTTTGGAGCCCGCCATGACCGCCCACGACCTCGACGTCACCCAGGCCAACTTCGACAGCGAGGTGATGCAGGCCTCGATGCAGCAGCCCGTGCTGATCGATTTCTGGGCCGGCTGGTGCGCGCCATGCCGGCAGCTCAAGCCGATCCTGGAAAAACTGGCGGGTGAATACAACGGCGCGTTTCGCCTGGCCAGAATCGACAGCGATCAGGAAATGGCGCTGGCCGGCATGTTCGGCATCCGCTCGCTGCCCACCGTGGTGCTGATCAAGGATGGCCAGCCGGTGGACGGTTTCATGGGCGCCCTGCCCGAGAGCGGCGTGCGCGAGTTTCTCGATCGCCACGGCATCAAGCCGGCGCTGGGCGCGCCGGATGCAGACGAGGCCGAAGCAGCCCCCGCGCAAGCGCTGGAATCACCCGGCGCGGCGCTGGCGCGCTTGCAGGCCGCGGTGGCCGCGCAGCCGGACCAGGATGAACTCCGGCTGGATCTGGCCGTGGCGCAGATGCGCGTCGGCCAGGCCGAAGCCGCCGCCGCCACGCTCGACAGCCTGCCCGCCAACCTCGCCAGCGATGCGCGCGCGCGGCGCCTGCGCGGCGAGCTGGATTTCGCGCAGGCGCTGGCCAGCGCGCCCGCGCTGGATGAATTGGAGCGCCGCATCGCCGCCGATCCCAAGGATTACGCCGCGCGCGACCTGCGCGCCGTGCGCCGTTTGCTCGGCGGGGCCGAAGCCGCCGCGCTGGAAGACTGGCTGGCGCTGCTGGCCGAGGCGCGTAGCTGGAACGAAGGCCAGGCCAAGAAGCGTCTGGTCGCGGCGTTCGCGCTGAGCGACGACGCCGAGCTGGTGGCGCAGGCACGGCGGCGCATGAGCAGCCTGTTGTTCTGATGGCCGCGCGCACGCAGGGGGCATGCTGATGTGGGAACGGCGCAGTGACGCCCTGGCCCCGCGCCGCGTGTTTTTGCGCCGCGTCGGGCGCAACCTGCTGGCCGCGCTGGTGGTGGTCGCGGTATCGCTGGGCGTGGGCATGCTGGGCTATCACCACTACGCGCGGCTGGGCTGGGCCGATGCCTACGTCAACGCCGCCATGATCCTCTCCGGCATGGGTCCGCTGGCCACGCCCGTGACGCTGGGCGCCAAGCTTTTCGCCGGCACTTATGCGCTGTACTGCGGTCTGCTGGTGGTGTTCCTCGCCGGTGTGCTGCTGGCGCCCTTCGCGCACCGGCTG
>DZBX01000121.1 GCA_022730075.1 Rhodanobacter sp.
TGGCACAGGCTGGGGCATAGCCTGATTTGCCGGTTGATTTACTCTCCCAACGAATGGGGTAGACATCCACTCGCCCGCGAAACAGACGGCGGAACAAGGCCACCTTTTCAGCCGTGGAAAACCGAGATGGCTCCGGCTCCTGCACCACTGCAACGACGGGCTGTGATGGCAACCGCCATTCGATTCCATGAGATTCGAGCAGCGCGATCAGGCGGGTGTTTTCGGCGCGCAGACCCTCCTGTGCAGAAGGATGATCACGATCGACATCGGGCCTGTTCATCTCGCACGTATCGCCGTAAAACCATGGTCATCGCCCAAGTGCATGAAGATGCGCCCCAGTGCCTCATCGCCCGTCACGTTCAGCCAGCCGCGCCCACACACCGGGTCGTTTTCATCAGCGCCCGACCAGGAGAATCCAACGCGCGCCACGCCATCAACCACACCAACACGGGCATCGATGTTGCCTTGCGCCAAGCCGAACTTCAACATACCCGTCAGATCGTCGCGGATCGTGATGTGGGCGGGTACTTCTTGCCATTGACCCAGCGAAATACCTGACGTTCTTGCGCGCCGATCAACATCCGCCGGCGACTCGCCCTCCGCCATCCGGTCCAGCGCTGAGGTTTCCCCACATTTTTCCTGTGGCCAACAATGAGTTGGCTTGCTGAAGGTGGTGGAGTGCGCGCATCGACACTGCGAGACTGGCGAGTGTCGAGATCACCGGAGGCAGGCCGATGCGCGCAAGCGAAGTGTTGCACAAGGTCTTGGCGCCGACCGAGGTGCGTGCGTGCGTCAGGGCAAAGAAGTCAGCATCGATTTCGAGAGCAGAGATGGCGGAGCAGGGGCGAACCGGGTGCGTCATGGCGCTCGGGCAACCGACCGGCGGCACTCGCAGAACGGCCCGGAACCCCGCGACGTCTGCGGAACCAGGATACGAAAACGCCCAACCGAGAACGGTTGGGCGCTGAATAAGTGGTGGAGCTGAGGAGGATCGAACTCCTGACCTCTGCATTGCGAACGCAGCGCTCTCCCAGCTGAGCTACAGCCCCACGCGAGCGGCGCAGTTTACTTGGCCCGGTCGGCGGCGCCAAGCCCCGTGGCGCGGGCAGGTTCGCGGCGCGCGCGATCCATCCTCCTGGCGATATCAGCCAACGCGTGCCAGCGGCGGACCACGCCGATTCAGGGCAGCAACGGCGCCAGTTGCGCTTGCAGCAAATCCTGACGCCAGCCGCGCTGCTCTTGCGGCCAATCGCGCGCGAGGATGTAGCGCTCCAGCGCGCGACGCGGGCACAGCAGGCTGGCAGGCAAGCCGAGGCGCGTGGCCTCATGGTCGACGCGCTCGCGCATGGCGTCGAAGGCGTGCTTGGCGTTGCCCTTGAGGAGATCATGGGGGCGCTGCGTCGCGTCGATGAATGCCGCTTCGACAGGCTGCTGCAGGTGTTCCCACAATTCGGCACGCACCTGCTGGCGCAATGCGCGCTGGCCGCGCGTGCGGGCTTCGAGCGCGGCGGGATCGGCGGGTGGGTCGCGCGCGAGATCCGCGCAATGCTCGTCGCGCAGCAGCCAGCCGCGCGGCACGTCGTGGCGGCGCGCGGCCGCGTCGCGCCAGAGCAGCAGGGCACGCAGGCGCGCGAGGCTGGCCTCGGGCCAGTGCGCGGCACCGCGGAAGCCGAGTTGCGGTTGCGCATCGATGGGCATGTCGGCACGGCGCAGCAAGCGCGCGCAGTCCTGCATGAACCAATCCAGATGGCCGCGTTCGCGCAGTTTGCCTTCAAGCGACTCGCGCAGTGCCTGCAAATGCAGCACGTCCAGCACGGCGTAAGCGTGCTGCTGCGCGCTGAGCGGGCGGCGCGTCCAGTCGGAGCGCGTCGCATCCTTCGGCAATTCGACGCCGAGCAGATCAAATACCAGGCGTTGATAGCCGACGCCGGTTCCCAGCCCGGCGAAAGCCGCGGCAATCTGCGTGTCGAACAGTTGCGGCAGGCCGCTTGGCAGCAGCTCGCGCAATACCTCGATGTCTTCACTTGCGCTGTGCAGCACGCACGTGCGCGGCCTGGCATGGAGCCATGCGTGCAGCGCCCGCGCATCGAAGGCCAGGGGATCGATCAGCGCCAAGGCGCCACCCACGGCGATCTGCAGCAGCGCCAGGCGCGGATAAAAGGTCGACTCGCGCACGAATTCGGTGTCGATGCCGACGTCGATCGCGTCCGCCGGCAGTTGCGCCAGCCAGTCATCGAGTCCGGCGGACGTGCTGATCCATTGCGCTTCGCTCACAGTGCCCCGATTCCGGCGCGCAGGCATTGCCCTGCGACGCCGCTTTGCCTAAGGTGGCGCGCACCCTAGCAGGGAATTCTGGAAAACCCCATCGCGGCGTTTCTCGGAATGCGCAATCACTCGAATTCAACGGAACACGGCCCCATGGCAGGACAATCCACGACAGGCTGGCAGCGCAAGGCAGGCATCGGTGCTGCGGTGGCCTTGCTGCTGTTCGCACTCGTTTACCGGTTTCTGCCTGGATGGCTGATGTTGCCTCCGACCGTGCCGGCCCAGGCCAACTCGGGCGGCAGCAGTTCGGCGTCACTGGGCAACGCGGCCATGAGCCTGGGCAGCGTTCCCGCCAGCGCCGGCACATCGATCTACAGCGCCGGTCCGCCGCTGGCGCTGGCACCGCCCAAGGTGCGTGCTGCGGCGCAGTCGCACTACGTCGGCGCCCCCGCCGTGGTGGAGTTGCTCAAGCAGGCGCACGCGGCGGAACAGGCCGAGCGTTGGGCGGGTACGCCGGACAGCGCCGCGGCGCTGTATGAGCGTGCATTGGCGCTGGCGCCCGGCAATGCCGATGCCCGCGCCGGGCTGGATGCGCTGAGTCAGCGTCTTTCCAGCAGCGCCCTCCAGACCATTGATGAGGGTGACGCCAAGGCTGCGCAGGCGTTGCTCAACCTGCTGCGACAACTGCCCGGCGGGCTGACCGCAACGACCCCGCTGCAGGCGCGGCTTTTCGTCATGGAGCACACGCAGCCGTTGCTGCGCGAAGCGGTCGAGCAGGAGCGTGCCGGGCATGCGTTGAGTCCGGCAGGCTCGAGCGCGCTGGATCTTTATCGGCGTGTACTGATGCTCGATCCGGGCAATGCGGTGGCCACACGCGGAGTGCAACATCTGCAACGCGCGGTTTTGCTGCAGGCGCAGGCGGCGCTCGTCGGCGAGGATTACGCGCGCGCGGGCCGCCTGTTGGCGCAGGCAAACAGCGTGCTACCCGGCAGTCCGCAGCTGATCGCCGCGCGTGCGCAGTTCGAGCAAGCGCGACGTGAGCATGCGCGCGCACTGGTCGCGCGCGCGGATGCCGCACTGCAGGCGCACGCGCCGCGCCTGGCCGAACAACTGGCCAGCAGGGCGCGCTTGCTGGAGCCGAGCTTGCCGCAGCTGGCTGGCTACGCCGCGCGCGTGCGTGATGCCAAGCTCTACGGCGGCTTGCGGCCGGGCCAGCTATTCGCCGACAACTTCATCGATCGCGCCGGCAGCGCGCCGACCATGGTGGTGATTCCGGCGGGCAGCTTCGTGATGGGCTCGCGTCCGGGCCAGCCCGGATTCCGCAGCGATCAGGCACCCGCGCACACGGTGACTTTCAGCAAGGGTTTCGCGCTGTCGCGCAGCGAGATCAGCGTGGCTCAATACCGCGCATTCGTGCGTGCCACCGGTTACATCACCGATGCCGAACGCGAGGGCGGCGCCATGGTCTACGATGAACTGACCGGTGGTATGCGCATGGACCCCCATGCCAACTGGCGCGATGGTTACAACGGCCAGCCTGCCGCCGGCGACATGCCGGTGATCAACATCAGCTGGAGCGATGCCGAGGCGTACTGTCTGTGGCTGAGCAAGGCCACGGGCAAGACTTACCGCCTGCCCAGCGAAGCCGAGTACGAATATGCCGAGCGCGGTGGCACCACGACACCTTATTGGTGGGGTTACGGCAGCCCGAAGCAGCGCGTGGAGAATCTGGCCGGCGCGCTGGACCGCTCACCCAAAGGGCGCCACTGGGCCAACAGCTTCAAGGGTTATGGCGATGGCTACTGGGGACCGGCGCCGGTCATGAGCTTCCTGCCCAATCCATTCGGGTTGTTCGACATCGATGGCAATGTGTCCGAATGGACCGAGGATTGCTGGCACGACAACTACGTGCGCGCGCCTGACAACGGCAGCGCATGGGTCAACCCGGGTTGCCAGAACCGCGTGGTGCGCGGCAGCTCGTGGGCCAGTACGCCCGATCAGGCGCTGAGCGCGTGGCGCATGGACGTGCCCGCCGACCTGCGCAGCGCCCGCATCGGCTTTCGCGTGATGCGCAGCCTGTAAGCCGCACGCGTGGCGGCGCGTCCGGCTATCCATGGCCGGGCTGAGAGGGTGAAAAATTCACGGCCTCTCAGCGTCGCGTCAATGCGCCGCCGGTGGTGCCCCAGGCCATGACGCCGCCCATCACCGAGGCGGCGGTTTCACATCCCGCGTGGCGCAAAGCCATGGCGGCATGCCGCGAGCGCCCGCCGCTGGCGCAGATGCACAGCACATCGCTGGCGGCGGGATCGATGCCGTGGCGCGCCAGTGTCGCGGCGATGTCGCCCGCGAGGGTGCCCAGGGGGATGTGCACGCTGCCGGGGACCATGCCGTGCGCGACTTCGTGCGCCTCGCGCACATCGATCATCTTCGCGCCGTGCCGCAGACGCTCCTGCGCGGCCCTGCAGTCGATGTCGAGGGGATGTTTGCTGCCGGCATTGAACATGAAGATTCTCCCGAAGTGGCGGGCGGCATTATATTAGTTTTTATTGATAAACGAGCGGCTTGCAAACCGATCAGGCGTGGAAGGTCGCGCGCACGGCACGCGACTGCGTTGTGCACGGTTCAAGACTTGGTGGACACGAAACGCAGCGCGACAGGGTGTCGCGTGGGGCGGACGCTGTCCGGTTCATGCATGCCGATGCCGTCCGCTTCGCGGTTGCGCATGTGCTCGGCGAACGCGGCGATCTGCGCGTAGGCTTCGGCGCGCAGCGCCGCATCGACGACGACCTCGTCCAGCGCGCGCTGCATGCAGGCCAGCCACGCGTCGCGCTCGCGCGGGCCGATCGCGAATGCCATGTGGCGGCGTCGCATCATCGGTTCGCCGTAGCGCGGGCGATACTCGTCCGGCCCGCCGAAAAAAGCACTGAGGAACGCGCGCAGGCGCAATTCGACCTGATCCAAGCTCATCTGATGCATGGCATGCACCGCGGCGGCTTCCGGCATTTCGCGCATCCAGGCATAAAGACGCGCGGCCAGGCGATCGAGCGTGGCCGCGCCGCCCAGCCTTTCGTAGAGGCTGTGCGTGGAGCTCATGCGGATTTCCTCGGCGGCGCCTGCAGCGGCACTTTCAGATACGCCTGGCCATTGTTCTCGGCTGGAGGAAACTCGCCGCCGCGCACGTTGACCTGCACCGATGGATACAGCAAGGCGGGCATGCCCAGGGTGCGGTCGCGTGCGTTGCGCAGCGCGATGAACTGGCCGCGCGTGATGCCCTCACGAATATGGACATTGCCGCGACGCTGTTCGCCGATGCTGCTCAGGCAGCGGGGTTCGCGGCCACCAGGCGCATAGTCATGGCATACGAACAGGCGCGTGTCATCGGGCAGTTCGTAGAGCCTGTGGATCGAGTCATGCAGCAGTCCGGCATCGCCGCCCGGAAAATCGCAGCGCGCGGTGCCGCCATCGGGCATGAACAGCGTATCGCCCACGAACAAGGCATCGCCGATCAGATAGCTGACCGAATCGCGCGTATGGCCCGGCGTGGCGATGACGCGCGCATCGAGCTGTCCGATGCGCAAGTGTTCGCCGTCCCCGACGAGGTGGTCGAACTGCGAGCCATCGCTGCGGAAGCCTGCCTCGAAATTCAGCGCCGCGCTGAAATGCGCCTGCACCTGACGGATGCCTGCGCCGATCGCGATGCGACCACCCAGCGCGGCGCGGATATACGGCGCCGCGGACAGATGATCGGCATGCGCGTGGGTTTCGAGGATCCACTCCAGCTTCACGCCCAGTGCACGGATGCTGGCGATGAGCATGTCGGCGCTGTCGGTGGCGGTGGCGCCGGATGGATAATCGAAATCCAGCACGGAATCGATCAGCGCGGCGCTTCGCGTCGCCGGGTCGATGACCAGGTGGGTCCAGGTCGAGCTGGGCGCGTGCAGGAAGCTCTTGACGGAAGGATTCATGCGGATTCCAGAGTTAAACTAAATTAGGTTATGTTGATATGATGTGCGTGCGAATGCGGCCGATGCAAGCCTGCGTGCATGCGGCATTGTGCAGCATCATTCACGAGGCCACTCCAACAGGAGAGCGGTTTGCAAAACCGCTCCGGCACAAGCATGTGCCGCCGCGACGAGCACG
>DZBX01000122.1 GCA_022730075.1 Rhodanobacter sp.
CAACTACACGCTCAGCCTGAGCGTCAGCGGCAATGGCACGGTGACCTCCAGCCCCACCGGCATCGACTGCGGCAGCACCTGTTCGGCCAGCTACGCCAGCGGCACCCAGGTCACCCTCACCGCAACGCCTGCCAGCGGCGCCAGCTTCAGCGGCTGGTCCGGCGCCTGCGCCGGCACCAGTCCCTCCTGCACCGTGACGATGAACCAGGCGCAGTCGGTCAGCGCCAGCTTCAGCGGCGGCGGCAGTAGCGGCTACACCTTCGATGGCGTGCCGGTGCCGTGGAAGATCTGGCAACCCGGCAATGTCTCCACTCCGGTGTGCAGCGCATCCGGCTGCACCACGTATTACGTCAGCCCCACCGGCAGCGACAGCAACAACGGCACCTCGTTGGCCAGCGCCTTCGCCACACCGCAGAAAGCCGCGACCGTGGTGCAGGCCGGCGACACCGTGCTGATCGCCGCCGGCACCTACCACGGCACCATCAACATGACCAACTACGCCAGCGGCGCGGCGGGCGAACCCATCACTTTCGGCTCGCTGGGCAACGGCCCTGTCATCATCGACGGCTCCACCCCCGTGACCCGTTGGACGCCCGTGAGCGGCTCGGTCTACACCGCCACCCCCAGCTTCACGCCCATCGCCGTGGTTATCAACGACGTGGCTTTGAAACAAGTCACCAGCGCAGCGGCCGTGACCTCCGGCTCGGGCAACTGGTATCTCTCGGGCAACACCATCACCGCCGACTTCGGCAGCACGACCCCCGCCACGGCCGACATCGTCGTGCCCGACAACAACGGCGCGCAGACCGTGGTGTACTTCTACGACAATAACTACCTCACCTTCAACGGCCTGACCGTGCGCGGCTCAGGTGCCGCCGGCATCTGGGGCTACGGCAGCAACATCATCGTCAGCAACTGCAACCTGGAGTTCAACGGCAAGGCCGGCATCAACTTCATGGCCATGCAAGGCAACGCCAACGCCAACAACCAGGCGCTGTACAACCGCGTCTACATGAACGTGCTGCTGAACTGGCCGCGTGGCAACAACGGCTTTGCCGACGCTGGCGGCGGCTGGAGCGGCGGCCTGGCCTTCAGCGGCAGCTTGAACGGCGTGGCGCGCGGCAACGTGGTCTACGACAACGGTGGCGAAGGCATCATCTCCTACGGCAGCGGCGGCGGCGTGCAGACGGGTGGCACCCTGTTCGAGCAAAACGTCGCCATGGACAACTGGTCGGTCAACATGTACTTCGACAACCAGCCGAACGACATCGCCCGCCAGAACATCCTGTTCGACCACCCGATGGATCCGAACACGCTGATGTATCCGCCGACCTCGAGCCAGTGGAGCAGCGGCAGCGCCTACAGCTACAGCGCGTGCCTGATGCTGGCCGACGAATACAACTCCTCGGGTGGCCCCGCCAATCTGGCCAACACGCAGGTATACGACAACCTCATCGCCGGTTGTCGCATCGGCATCCGCGACTATTCCGAGGGGGCGCTGACCAATCCGCATGGACTGAAGAACACGCTGATCGCCAACAACACCATCATCCTGCCGCCGACCACGCCACAGGGCACCTACACGGCCGGCATCTACCTGCAGGACAACGGCACGGCCAACACCGGCAGTTATCTCTACAACAACCTCGTGATCGGCTTCGACAACACCGAGCCCGTGGTCTGGACCCAGGGCAGCGGGCCGATTCCAGGCATCACCATCGATTACAACGCATACGACAACGCCGGCGATGCGGCCACGTTCTGGCAGGGCCTGAATACCGTCGCCAACCTCACCTTCGCGCAATGGCAGCAGCAAACCGGCGCCGACGCGCACGGACAGTTCCAGGACCCGCTTCTGGTCGATGCAAAAGCCTTCAGCGCGAGCGGCAACACGCCGTATGACTACCGCAACGCCGAACCCGCCGCAGGATCGCCGCTGCTCGGCGCCGGCATCGCGCTGCCCAGCTATTTCAGCAGCACGCTCACCGGCGCCACGCGCAGCGGCAACTGGAACATCGGCGCGTTCTGAGCGCGACCGGCGCGGCGTGTGTTACGCATGCCGCGCCAGCCAGAATCCGGCGTAGGCCAGGTCGGCGGATGTGGTGATCTTGAGGTTGTCGTCGCTGCCCTCGACCAGCAGCGGATGCAGACCGATGCGCTCCAGCGCCATGGCCTCGTCGGTGGCCGCGATGCCGGCCTGCAAGGCCTCCGCCAGCGCGCGCTGCATGTCGCCGCGCCGCGCCATCTGCGGCGTCAACGCACGCCACAACCCGGCGCGCGGCTCCGTGGCCGCGATGCGGCCCGCGGCATCGGCGCGCTTGAGCGTGTCACGCACCGGGGCGGCGAGAATCGCGCCGTCGGCATGCGTCAGGCCCGCCTGCACCAGGCGTTCGAGGTCGTCGGCGCGCAGCAGCGGGCGCGCGGCGTCATGCACCAGCACGCACTCTTGCGCAAGCACCGTATCCGGCAAGGCGCGCAATCCGGCGAGTACCGAATCGGCGCGTTCGGCGCCACCGGTCGCGGTCAACACCGGCTTGTCCGCGAGCTGCGTGATGCCGGGCCAGCGCGCGTCATCCGCCGCCAGCACCACCAGCAGACCGGCGATGCGCGGATGCCGGGCCAGGCGCTGCAGCGTGTGCAGCAACAGTGGCTGCCCCGCCAGCTCGAGGTATTGCTTGGGCACCGCCGCGCCCATGCGCGTGCCGCGCCCGGCAGCGGGGATCACGCACCAGCAGCGCGCGCGGTCACTGTCCGGCACTGCTGGCACCGGCTGGGTTGGCTGGCGGCACGACCTGGTAGAACACCTCGCCCGGCTTGATCAGACCCAGCTCGGAGCGCGCGTGCGCCTCGATGGCGTGGGTGCCGGTCTTGAGGTCGGCCACCTCGGCCTCGAGCAGCGCGTTGCGTTTCTGCAAACGTTCGTTGTCGGCGGCCTGCGCCTGCACTTGCGCGCGCAGCGCGCGCACCTCCTGCATGCTGCCCGGCCCCCACCACAGCCGTGACTGCAGAAAGATCAGCAGCACCAGCAGAATCAGCGAGAGCCAGCGCCACATGGGGATCGATCAGACGCGCAGACGCGGAAACGCCGCCAGACCGCGGAAGCGCGCGGCGTCACCCAGCGCCTGCTCGATGCGCAGCAACTGGTTGTATTTGGCGACGCGATCGCTGCGGCACAGCGAACCGGTCTTGATCTGGGTGGCCGTTCCCGACACCGCCAGATCGGCGATGAAGGTGTCCTCGGTCTCGCCGGAACGGTGCGAGATGACCTGCGCGTAGCCGGCCTGCTCGGCGATGCGCATGGTCTCCAGGGTTTCGCTGAGCGTGCCGATCTGGTTGAGCTTGATCAGGATGGCATTGGCGATGCCATTGGCGATACCGGCCCTGAAGATCGCCGGGTTGGTGACGAAATTGTCGTCACCGACGATCTGCAGGCGCTGGCCCAGCCGCTGGGTGATCAGCTTCCAGCCGGCATCGTCGCCCTCGGCCATGGGGTCTTCCAGCGAGATGATCGGATAGCGATCGACCCACAGTTCGTACAGCTCGGCCATATGCTCGGGCTTGAGCCGGCGGCCCTCGCCGGCCAGGTTGTAGATGCCGTCCTCGAAGAATTCGGAAGCAGCCGGATCGAGCGCGAGAAAAATATCCCTGCCCGGCTGATAACCCGCCACAGTGATGGCCTCGAGGATCGTTTCGATGGCCTCCTCGTGCGAACCAAGGTCAGGCGCGAAACCGCCCTCATCGCCCACCGCCGTGGACAAGCCGCGCTTTTTGAGCACGGCTTTCAGCGCGTGGAAAGTCTCCGATGCCGCGCGCAGCGCTTCGCCAAAGCTGGGCAGGCCGGCCGGAACGATCATGAACTCCTGCATGTCGAGGTTGTTGCTGGAATGCACACCACCGTTGATCACGTTCATCTGCGGCACCGGCAAATGCACGTCGCGACCCTGCGCCAGGTGCTGCCACAGCGCGACGCCTCGCGCCGCCGCGACGGCACGCGCCGCGGCCAGCGATACGCCGAGGATGGCGTTGGCGCCGAGGCGTCCCTTGTTGGGCGTGCCGTCCAGCTCGCACAAACGGCGGTCGAGGCCGCTCTGATCGGCGGCATCGAAATCCTTGAGTGCCTGTGCGATCTCGCCGTTGACGTGACCGACCGCCTTGTGCACGCCCTTGCCGCCAAAGCGCGCCGGATCGCCATCGCGCAACTCCACCGCCTCGCGCGAGCCGGTGGAGGCACCGCTGGGCACCGCGGCGCGGCCCATCTGGCCACCGGCCAGCGTGACTTCGGCCTCGAGCGTGGGGTTGCCGCGTGAATCGAGGATTTCGCGCGCGTGGATGCTGCGGATACGGGTCATGGCGTTCTCGGAGGCAGTTTGAGAGAGTTACAGCGTGTGCTCGATGAAGCCGGCACGCTTGACCGTACGGTCCAGCTCGACCAGCACCTCGAGCAGCGCGGCCATCTTGTGCAGTGGCCAGGCGTTGGGACCGTCGCTGAGCGCATGCGCCGGATCAGGATGCGTCTCGGCGAACAGGCCGGCGACGCCAGCCGCCACGGCCGCGCGCGCCAGCACCGGCACGAACTCGCGCTGCCCGCCCGACTGCGCGCCCTGCCCGCCCGGCAACTGCACCGAGTGCGTGGCGTCGAACACCACCGGGCAACCGGTGGCGCGCATCACGCTCAAGCCGCGCATGTCCGACACCAGATTGTTGTAGCCGAAGCTGGCGCCGCGCTCGCACACCAGGATCTGCGCGTTGCCGGTGGCGCGAGCCTTGTCGACCACGTGCTGCATGTCCCAAGGCGCCAGGAACTGGCCTTTCTTGATGTTCACCGGCTTGCCGGCGCGCGCCACGTTCTGGATGAAATCGGTCTGCCGGCAGAGGAACGCCGGGGTCTGCAGCACATCGACCACGCTGGCCACCTCGGCCAGTGGCGTGTACTCGTGCACGTCGGTCAGCACCGGCACGCCGATCTGGCGTTTGACCTCGGCCAGCACGCGCAGCCCGCCCTCCAGGCCCGGACCGCGATGGCCGCTCACCGAGGTGCGGTTGGCCTTGTCGAAACTGGATTTGTAGATGAACGGCACGCCCAGGCGCGCGGTGATCTCCTTGAGCTGGCCGGCCGTGTCCAGCGCCAGCTGCTGGCTCTCGATCACGCACGGCCCGGCGATCAGGAACAGCGGGTGCTCGAGCCCGGCATCGAATCCACACAGCTTCATGCCACGTGCTCCGCAGCCAGGCGTGGCGCCTCACGCAGCAGCTTGTGCTCGCGCGCGGCGCGCACGAAACCGATGAACAGCGGATGCCCGTCGCGCGGCGTGGAGGTGAACTCGGGGTGGAACTGGCAACCGAGAAACCACGGATGCTGCTGTGGCGGCAACTCGACGATTTCGACCAGCAGCCCGTCCATGCTCTTGCCGGCCATCACCAGACCCAGATCGGCGAACTGCTGCTGGTAGGTGTCGTTGAACTCGTAGCGGTGCCGGTGACGCTCGCGGATCACGTCCTGCGCATACATCTCGCGCGCCAGCGTGCCAGGTGCCAGCCGGCATTCCTGCGCGCCCAGGCGCATGGTGCCGCCGAGATTCGAGTCCTCGCTGCGGCGCTCGACGCTGCCGCTGGCCGTGGTCCACTCGGTGATCAGCGCGATCACCGGGTGCGGCGTGCGCGTGTCGTTCTCGCTGGAGTCGGCGCCCGCGAGACCGGCCACGTTGCGTGCGAACTCGACCACCGCCGCGTGCATGCCATAACAGATGCCGAAATACGGAACACCGTGCTCACGCGCATAGCGCGCCGCCAGCACCTTGCCCTCGAAGCCGCGTTTGCCGAAACCGCCTGGCACCAGGATCGCATCAACGTTGCCCAGCAGCGCCGCGGCGCCCTCGGCCTCGACGCGCTCGGAGTCGACCCAGTGCAGGTTGACGCGCGTGGCCTGGCGGATGCCGCCGTGGCGCAAGGCCTCGCCCAGCGACTTGTAGGCGTCCTTGTGCTCGACGTACTTGCCGACGATGGCGACATCGACGCTGTCGCGCGGGTGGCGCACCGCGGCGACGGTGGCTTCCCATTCCGCCAGATTGGCCGGACGCGCCTGCAGGTGCAGTTGCTCGACGACGATCTCGTCGAGGCCCTGTTGCTGCAGCCACAGTGGCAGCTCGTAGATCACTTCCACATCCAGCGCGCTGATCACCGCGCGCTCGGGCACGTTGGTGAACAGCGCGATCTTGCGCCGCTCGCCCTCGGGCAGCGGCTGCTCCGAGCGGCACAGCAACACGTCGGCCTGGATGCCGATCGAGCGCAGTTCCTTCACCGAGTGCTGGGTGGGCTTGGTCTTGATCTCGCCGGCAGCCTTGATGTAAGGCACCAGGGTCAGGTGCATGAACAGACAGTGCGTGGGGCCGC
>DZBX01000285.1 GCA_022730075.1 Rhodanobacter sp.
TCAATGCTCTCCGAGACCCACACCCAGCGCATCCTTGATCTGGCGAGCCAGAGAGTGACCTTGCCCCCGAAAAACGTACTCCATAGCTGAGGCTGAAAATGTATCCATGGAGCACGAAAGATGAGCAAGACAGATCAAGGGCAGCACCGAGCGCGGTACACACTGGAGTTCAAGCTGGAGGCCGTTCGGCTGGTCAAGGCCGGGCAGGAAGCGTCGGTGACGGCGCGCGTGCTGGGTATACCGAAGCAGACGCTGAGCAACTGGGTTCGGCTGGCCGAGAAGGGTGCGCTGCAGGGCGTCGGCGAACGACCGGTGAGCGCCGAGCAGATGGAGCTGGCACGATTGCGTGCCGAGCTGGCGCGCGTGAAGATGGAGCGCGACATCCTAAAAAAAGCGACGGCGTACTTTGCAAAGGAATCGCTGTGAAGTACGCCTGGATCGGCAAGAACAAGGCGGCGTGGCCCGTCACCGTGACGTGCGATGTGTTGGGCGTGAGCCCCAGCGGCTACTTCGCTCATCAGCGTCGGCGGCGCAGCGGGCAGCCCTGTCTGCCTTGCGGTGCGCGGCTCAGCAACGAGGCTCTGCTGGCTCACATCCGAGCCATCCACGCCCAAGTCAAAGGCGAATACGGCTGGCCAAGGGTGTGGAAGGAATTGCTGGCGCATGGTCTTCGCGTGGGTAAAGACCGGGTGCAGCGGTTGATGCACACGCACGGCATCAAGGCGCGTAGCAAGAGGAAATTCGTGGTGACGACGGATAGCAAACACGATCTGCCGATCGCTGAGAACTTGCTGGCGCGCGACTTCACCCCGGGGCGCCCGACCGGGTGTGGAGCAGCGACATCACCTACATCGCCACCGCAGAAGGCTGGCTGTACTTGACGGTCGTGCTTGACCTGTTCAGTCGCCAAGTGGTGGGCTGGAGCATGCAGCCGCACATGCAGGCCAGTCTGGTGACGGATGCGCTGCGCATGGCATGGTTCAGGCGTCAGCCGGCGCCGGGCCTGATCTTCCACTCGGACCGCGGCAGCCAATACTGCAGCCACGCGTTCCAGGATGCGCTGGCCAGCTACGGCATGCTGTCGTCGATGAGTCGCAAGGGCAACTGCTGGGATAATGCGCCGACCGAGAGCCTGTGGGGCAGCCTGAAGGTGGGTCGCCTCTATGGCAGGACATTCGCCACCCGGCGCCAGGCGATGGATGAGGTGATCGACTGGTTGACGTTCTATAACCATCGCCGACTTCACTCCACGCTGGGCTACATCAGCCCGATGAGGTTCGAAGCAAACTGGCACGCGGGCCAGTCAAAACAAGCCGCGTAACAAGGTGGCTATGGACTACGTCGAACAGGGGCAAGGTCAGAGGGCTGCTGCGTGCCAGCGATTTGGACGCCATCAGCTCGCCCCGGGTCATCC
>DZBX01000123.1:0-2334 GCA_022730075.1 Rhodanobacter sp.
AGTCGATCGGCGGCAGATTCGGGTCCAGCGCCCATTGCGCCGCGGCCCGCAGTGCCAGGTGCGTTGCGTGCTCGATGTCGTTGCTGGCGCCGCTGTCGGGGTCGGCACCGTCATCACCGCCCAATTGCTGTTGCGCCGCGCGTCCGGCGAGCATCACCGCCAGCTCGTCGAGCACGCGCGCGCGGGTGTGCTTGACGAAGCCATCGTCCTCGCGATCGAACACGGTGAAGCCCAGCATGTGTTGACGCGGCACGATGCTGACTTGCTCGATGCGGCGCTGCGGGAACAGGGCCCTCGAAACCACGGCATGCCCGGCCTCGTGCAGCGCGGTCAGGCGTTTGTCCGCCGCGCTCAACGCGCGGCTGCTGCGCGGGCCGAAGCGCTCGGTGGTGATGATCTCGCGCATGAATGCCGTATCCACCTCGGCGCGACCTTCGCGCAGCAGCGCATAGGCCGCTTCATTGCGCACCGACTCCAGGGCCGCGCCGCTGAGACCAGTGGTGGCATCGAGCAAGGCTTCCACGTCCAGGGACTGGCCGCCGGGCAACGCCTGGTAGCGTGTGATGAATCCGCGCCGGGCTTCGCGGTCGAGCATCGGTACTTCAACGTGCAGGCCCAGCCGCCCCGGACGCAACAGCGCCGGATCGAGACGCTCCAGATAATTGGTGGCGGCCACGGTAAACACCGGACTGCTGCCACCACCGAAGCCATCGAGCGCGCTCAGCAGTGCATTGATGGCGGCGACGTAGGCAGTCTGCTGGCGGCTTCCCAGCACATCGATCTCGTCGAGGAACACCAGCGCCGGGGCATAGTGCCGCGCGCGCTCGTACAAGGATTGGGTGAACCTCGGGTCAAGCAGGTCCACGCCATTGGCAGCCAGGAACGGCAAGTCCGCTTCGCCAGCCAGCGCCTTTGCCAGCAGGGTCTTGCCGGTACCGGGCGGGCCATACAGCACCATGCCACTGGGGGATGCCACGGCCCATTGCTCGAGTTGCCGCGGCTCCTTCAGCAGGTGCACGATTTGTTGCAGGCGCTGTTTGACCACGATGTGGCCCTGCACGTCGCTGAAGCGGACGCTGGGCACCTCGACGACCAGCGCACCGCCGCCGGTGAAGTCCTCGGCGCGTTGCGGCACCGCGACCTGCGGGTCGTGCAAGGTCAGGGTCCATGGGCTCGCCTGGGTGTCAAGCGTGCGCTCGAACACCACGGTGCGATTGCGGCGCCTGAGGCACTGCACCAGATCCGGCCCGTCCGGCTGCGGCTGCACCGGAATGCCCAGGCGCTCCTTGATGGGCTCCAGCATCTGCAAGGTGCCCGGCGCGAAACGGATGTTCAGTGACTGGCCGGCGAGCAGCGCGAAATCCTGCCGCAGCGCGTAGGCATCCAGCTCGGGCAGCCACAGGTCGCGCAGCGCGCGCGCCGTGACCTTGCGTGCATCAAGATCGGCGCCATGGGCGAGCAGGCTGGCTTCGACCAGCAGCTCCGTGTTGGCCTCCCAGTGGAGCCGAATGCCCACGGTTGCAGCGTACGTCGACTTCAGCGTCTCCAGACCCTGTCTGGCGAGTGTGCGCAGTTCGGCCTCACCCAGCGGGGCAAACAGCAGCAGGTTGGAAGCCCCCAGCGCACTGAGCAACCCGGGGTCGTACACCGGCATGTTGTCACTGCCATAGCTCGTGCTGCGCCGTTTGCGCAGGTAATCGAGCAGGGTGTCCTTGCCTTGGCCCGGCTGGCGCGCATAACGCTCGAAGAAGCCCGCGTTCCGCGCCAGCTCGCCATCGATGCTGGCAGTGAAGATGAAGATGCACTCGCTGGCATCCACTGCGGGCTCGGCGATGCGCTCCTGTTTGAAGTCATTGTTCTTGTAGAAGCCGTAGCGATCGGTCAGGACTCCGGTGTCGAACAGCTCCAGCAGCACGTTCTGCGTGTTGGGATGCGCCTTGTCCAGATGATCGAGGATGATCACCGAACGCGGATGCTCCCGGATCCACTGGGTCAATTCACCGGGCTTTGCATCGCCATAGCCTTGGGTCAAGCCGACCAGGCCGAAACTCTGATTGTCGCTGGTATAGGCCGACAGATCGAAGGTCTTGCTGGCCCAGACGTCTTGAGGCCCCGCCGCAGCCTTGGAAGGTGCCGATAACGGCAGCTCCGGGGCTCTCGCCAGCGCCTGCGCGATGATCCCTGCGGCGAAGCTCTTGCCCGTGGCCGTGGGACCCACAAAGAAGAAAGTGGCCCAGGGCTTCTTGGGCGCCGAACGCAGCGCCGGTGTTTCCATCAAGGCCGCCGCGATCTTCGGGACCAGCTCTCGAGGGTCGAGGAACGCCCGTTCCAGGT
>DZBX01000123.1:2434-6373 GCA_022730075.1 Rhodanobacter sp.
TGCCGTCCACCGTGTGCCGGATGGCCAGCATCAGGTCCGACAGCTCGATTGCGGCATGACCATTGACACGCGTGATCCCGCGCGCCACGGCGAGCAGGATGCACGACGGTTCTTTGGGGCGCGGTGCCGGATCTTCAGCAGCCATGGCATCCAGTCGCTGGGCCGGCTGCAACGGCGCCTGCGGGCACGAGCGTGTCGTGCGAACAACGCGCAGGAACCACAGGCCATGCGGGTCGCCTGCTGCGCCGCATGGCTCGTTCGCCTGAAGGCGGGTCACCACAACCCGACCTGCCCCCTGCGATGCTGTGCGTCGCCCCCTTCGCACGCGCCATCACCAAGACTCCCCTGTGCCCGGTTTGGACGGGCGCCAAACCGACGCTCGTCATCAGCTAATTCGCTCATCGCCGGGGTCGTGTCAACTTACAAATTCCATGGAATCGTAATGTCCACATGAGAATCCATCCCGCACGCGCAGCCGGTGCGGCGTTGCGGCGACCATTCGCCCAACCCCATCCGCAGGCCGATGCGGGTTGTTGCAGCAAGAACCCGCCTGGTCGTAGCGTTGCGCCGTGAACCGGGCATCCGCCCGATCGACAGCGAGATCAGCACCATGGCCCAAGCGATTCCCCGTCATCCCCACGGTCCGGTGCACTGCGAGTCCTGCGCACGCACGGGCAAGCACATCGAGATGCTTGCCCAGGATGCGCTGGATGCATCGTTCCTGGTGCCGGAAGACATCCAGCCTGAGGGACTGCGCTCCTACCGCTGCCCGGCGTGCGAGAACATCCAGGTGTTCCGCGTCGACTGACCCCGCGCGCGCGACCGCCCACTGCCCGTTGCCCTGCACCGCGCAGCCCCATCGCACCATCGCCGAGCGGCTGGCGCGTACGTTGGCGGGTCGCGGCGCAGTGCCGTTGCTTCAGTCAGCCGGCGGCGCGTCTGGCAGACTCGGCCCGAACCGCGATGCACGCGCCGCATCCTTCTCGCCTGCCCGCAGCACGGCGCCATCGAGCGCACTGACGCCGCGCAGTCCCACGCCATGAGCGTGAAAGCCGAGCGCCGCGGTGCGGCCGCTGTAATCGAGATGGTCGTGGTGGTGGCCATGAAACAGGGTGTGCACGCCCAAGGCTCGGGCAAGATCGTCGATCGCGGCAAAGCCGAGCGGATGACATGAGGGCGCCTCATGCGTGACCAGCACTTCGGCGTCCTGCCCCACCAGTGCATCGAAATCGTCGGGGAACAGGCTGCTGTGATGCCTGATCACGCCCAGGCTTTGCAGGGTACGGGCCCAGTCCTTCGGATTCGTGCGCAGCCGCAGGTCCGCGAGATACGCCGGCAACGAGGAAAACCTCGGTTCCACGGGCCGATCAGGACGCCAGATCTCGTCGCGGAAAACGCCGCCCAGCCCGGCGATGTGGACGCCGGCCACCTCGACCACGCGACCATGCAGGTTGCGCTCAGGCCAGTCCTGCAACGCATCCCAGGTCGGCGCGCGATCGGTGTCGTGATTGCCATGGATGAACCATACCTGCGTGCCCCGCGCCTCGATCGGTGCCATCAGTTCCTGCAGCGGCGCAGGCGCCTCGATATCGCCCAGCAGGACCAATGCCTGCGGTCGCGACGCGCGCACGACCGCGAACAAATGCTCGAAATGGCCGTGCGGATCACCGGCAAACAGGATGTTCGATGTGACGGGCGGACGATGTGGCATGGGGAACGCCGGAAGCACGGCAGGGCGCAGCAAACCTGCAAGATGGATGGGGGCCGATCGGCCGCAGGGTCATTCTCCCCGATCCTGTCCCTCTTCGACGGACCCGGCGGCACGGCACGAACCCGCAACGATCCTGCGGCTCTGGCTTCTACGCCGCACCTAACCCGATCACCAGCCGCTTGCCCAGCAGCGCCACCGCCTGCGCGATGCGTGGCAGCTTCGATGCGTAATGCGGGTCGAGCAGTCGGCGCACTTCTTTTTCGTCCACGCCGAGGCGGCGGGCCAGTTGCACGTTGCTGGTTCCCGATTCACGCATGGCCACGTACAGCGCGGCCTTGGCTACGGTTTCCGCCGGCGGCGCGAGGCATCGTTCGCCGCGTCGAGCCTTGCTCGGGGCGGGGAAGTCGAGCTTGGCCAGCATGTAGGCGGCAAATACCTCGTCCATCGCATCGACCGCCGCGGCCAGCGCGTCGGCCACACCCTCGCCCTGCGTGATGAGTTGGGGCAGATCGCGACACGTGACCACGAGTCCGCCTTCATCGGCGGGGGTCAGTGCAACAGCGTATTCGAAGCGTTCCATGGAAACCCTCAAAGGTCGTTCGGCTTGATGCCGAGTTGTGCGCACATGGCACGAAAGGTGCCTGTCTTGAGCTCGTCCTTGGTGTTACGCACCACGGTGAAGACGGCGCCGAAGTAAAGCGTCTGGTGGCTGCCCTTGCCGCGGGAGGCGTCCAGCCTGACAGGAAGACCGCGATCTTTGCCGAGCGCTTTGACCTTGCGGATGAACTCATTCCCTGTCATGGCAGAATGATCGGTCGAAAACGTCCGAAATGCAAGGAGCCGTTCACCCCAGCTTCTTCGCCAGATCCGTCGCCTGCGGATGGTAGTAGTGCCCGGCCAAGCTCAACAGATCGGCATCGCCGCTGACCAGGACCGTCGCGCCGCTGCCATGCGCCAGGTCCAGAAAGGGCCGGTCGGCTGGGTCGCGGCAGAGGACCGGGCAGCGCCGCGGGCGGGTCACGATCTCGGCAAAGGGCAGGTAGTCGCCCAGTAGTTCGTGCTGCTCCTCCACGCCCAGCTTGAACTTGGGGTAAGCCAGCACGCGCGCCAGTTCCGCGGCCGTGGCCGCACTCAGCAGCGGCGTGCAGGCACCGCTCGCCCAATGCGTGCGCAGCCACGCCAGTTGTCCGCGCGTGAACAGCAGCGCCGAGACCACCGTACCGGTGTCGAACACCACGCGCACCTCAGCGCGCCTTGCGCGCCCCCTTCACTGCGGCAGATACATCGGCCGCGCGTACGCCCAGCCTGGACAGCTTGGCGCGCACGTCCTCGGCGCGACTGCGCTGCAGCGGCTTGAGCACGATGGCGGTGCCATCGGTGGAGACCTCGAAATAATCCACGCCCGCAAAGCGACCGACGACCGCCTTGGGCAGCGTGATCTGGTTCTTGACCGTCTTTTTGGCAAGCATGGCACGCCCTCACCAGGTAAGGAAACAAGGAGATCTCACCACGCCGGCTCTCGACGCCTACCTTCGCAAAAAGCGAAGAGATAAGGATGACGGTGCGTTCGGGACGTGTTACGAAAACGGTCGTTTGTGAGACTGCGCGCCAGCGCCCGTGCGAATCCAGAGCGCACTTGCGTGCGCCCTGCGGGTTACCGATGGCGAGCCACGTCGTTTTCCAGCAGCATCCGCACGTACCGCGTGTACGGGATGCCGCTCGCCTTGGCCTTGGCCTTCAGGGCATCCAGCAGGGATGATGGTAGGCGCATGTTCAGTGCAGCCGCCTTCGGCTCGATCTCGAAACGCATCGGCTTGAACCGCTTGAAATCGAGACCGGACAGGTCTTGCTCCAGAAACGCTTCGGCGGCGGCGTCAGTCTTGAATTCAGGTACTCGCTTCATAATTGCTCGCCTCCTTCGGGTGCATGTAACGGGCGCTGATTGGGCGGATGCGTCCGCCACGGAAGGCGAACGCCACGAACAACGCGCGGCCATCGACACAGCCTGCCGCAATATGGCGGCTTTCGGTTGACGTCGCGTGTTCAGGTCGGGGGCGACAACGGCTCCCCCATCGAGAAACAGCCGTTCGATCTCCTCGCGGGACACGCCGTGCTTGCCGCACTTCGGCCAGTTGCCGTGATCCCAGTCGAAGCCCGCGGTCTTCATGCGTATAGTATATACAAACGTCTACACAAAACCAGCGCTCCACGCCACCGAGTTGCCGCCT
>DZBX01000124.1 GCA_022730075.1 Rhodanobacter sp.
AGCATCGGACTTTTAATCCGCTGGTCGCTGGTTCGAATCCAGCACGGCCCACCATTATTCAGCGCCCAACCGCTCTTGGTTGGGCGTTTTCATTTGCGGTTTCCGCACGCCACGCGCGCTTCCGGGCCGTTTTCAGCGTGCCAGCCGCTCCGTCGAGTTCTCCATGCAAAATCTGCATGGAACCCATGACCGTCAGTGCACAGCGCGTCCGTTTGCAGTCCATGGACAAATCATGCCACTAAGTGGCATAGTTTGACTAATGATGCGAGTCTTCAAAACCCGCCACTTCCAGCGTTGGATGCGCAAGACGGAATTGTCCGATGCTGCCCTGTGCAAGGCCGTCGAGGAGATGGCTGGCGGCTCGATCGACGCCGATCTCGGTGGCGGCGTGGTGAAGAAGCGCGTCGGGCT
This sequence comes from Rhodanobacter sp., assembly GCA_022730075.1. Lineage (GTDB taxonomy): Bacteria > Pseudomonadota > Gammaproteobacteria > Xanthomonadales > Rhodanobacteraceae > Metallibacterium. Next base: position 412 of record DZBX01000124.1, read on the forward strand.
GGCTGGGCGCGGCAAGCGTGGCGGGGCGAGAACGCTGGTCGCCACGAACAAGGGCAACCGCTGGTTCTTCGTGTTCGGCTTCGAGAAAAACGACCGGGCCAACATCAGCGACGAAGAACTGGAAGGCGTGCAAACCATCGCCGCCGACCTGCTGGCCCGCACCGGAAAGCAGTTGCATGAAGCCGTCGCCGACGGCACGTTGCAGGAGATCTGCCAATGACCACCAAGACCAAAGCCAAGAGCCGCATCCTTGTAGCCGTCCATGAGACGGCCAACGATCTGCATCGCCTGGGTTTCATCGACAAGCGCAAGATGCAGAAGTACGACGTGCTGTGCCTGGAGCCGGTGCAGAACTACGACGCAATCAAGATCAAGGCACTGCGTGAGCGCCTGCACCTGAGTCAAGCCGTGTTGGCCTCGGTGCTCAACACCAGCGCGTCCACCATCCGCAAGTGGGAGGGGGGCGACAAGCGTCCCAGCGGTCCGTCGCAGAAGCTGCTGGACATCATCGAGCGCAAGGGGCTGGAAGCGGTTCTCTAACGCCGGGCGCAGCGCATCAGTTCGATCCGGGTTTGGGGATCGCGCGCCAGACCGACGAGGGCTTGCAACAACGCGGAAGTGCGCGGGATCGCCCGGTTCTCCCGCGGATGCGCGCGCGGTGTGGAAGCATGCCCAGGGTGATCCTGCCCGCGTGGCAGGAGTTTCCTCTACCGGGGACGACACCAGCATTCACCGTGAGCCGTTAGCTCAGTTGGTAGAGCATCGGACTTTTAATCCGCTGGTCGCTGGTTCGAATCCAGCACGGCCCACCAATCTTGCAAAGAACGCACGAAATCTCCACGCGCGCGGCGTGTGCTGAACGCGCGATGCGAAGCCCGATCAGCCGGCGCGCGGACTGCCCCCCCCCGATTTCAGGGATGCGCATCACATTCCTGGCGCATAGAGTGCACGAGACCACCGGATTCATGGTGTTGCGGCGACAGCAAGCGGTCGCGTGTGACAAAACTTGACTCACATTACGAAAACGTATTGATGCGCCTACTTGCGGCGCGATGTCGCACGGGTAGACTGTGATCCGCTTCGCACTGAGTTGAACTGTCCCACAGGGGGGATATGCAGTGAATAACTCCAGATTGAAGTTTCGTTTGTGGTCCGCAAGCCGGGCCCTTGATTGCTCCCAAGCCGAAAAACGCCGCCCCTGAGCGGCGCGGGAGTGTTTTGCCTGCAGCGCCAAGGCCGCTCGCGCTACGACGTTGCTGGTGGTGGCTTCGCCGGATGTCCGGCGGGCTTTCAAATCGCGCCAATCCCGGCGCATTCACGTGAGGAGTCAGCATCATGATGTTGAAGAACCGTTTCCAACAGCGTTTGAGCGGCCGCCGTCTGCAGCGCGGCCAGGGCATGACCGAGTACATCATCATCGTCGCGCTGGTGGCCATCGCCGCCATCGCCGTGTACTCGTTCTTTGGCAAGGCGGTGCGTGGCCAGATGGCCTCGATCACCAGTCAGTTGGCGGGCAGTGCTGGCGCGACTGGCTATACACAGGCCCAGGCAGCGCATACCAAGGCCAATACGGAAGCAACCAATCAGTATGCCTTGAACAACTACAAGACCAATGCCGCGAACGCTGGCCAGTAAGCAGCGGACCTGAGCGAGCCCAGCGTCGTGGCCATGACCGCACTCAAGCCCAGCCCGCGCCGGCAACCTGCCGGCGCGGGTTTTGCGCGGGCGCGTGGCCAGGCCTCGGTATTCGTGGTGATCGTGGCGGCGATCCTGGTGATCGCCGCCCTGTTGGTTTACAACAGCGGGCGCGCGGTGGCCACGCGCATCCATCTGCAGAACGCGGCGGATTCCGCCGCCTACAGCGGCGCGGTGGAACTGGCGCGCGCCTACAACTTCGCGGCTTATTCCAATCGCGCCATGGTCGCCAACCAGGTCGCCATCGCGCAGATGGTCGGTCTGACCTCGTGGGCGCGCTATTACTGCCTGATCTACACCGATGCCGAGTGCAGCGGTCCATTCAGCACGTTCGGTACGGCCGACGAAATCAACACTCTTCTGGATCTGTTCTCGGGGGGGCAGCCCGGCATCGACACGATGAAGGCCTACAAAGCCATCACCGGGCCGCTGGAAACTGGCATCAACAGCGCCACCGGGCCGATCGTGACCGTGCTCAATACGATCGAGCAGACGTTGAGCCTCGCCTCGCGCGCCTATTACACGGCAGCGCTCGCCGATCTCGCCCTGTCGGATCTTCCCTACAACAGCGTCGACCCGGGTGTCATGTGGCGTGTGCTGCGCGCCACCGACGGCAACGCGCAAATGGCCAACGTGACCCTGGGTGCCATAGGCACGGCGGGCGAGGGCGTGACCGCGGTGTCGTTGGCCAGGATCTACAAGTTCATCAAAACCTATAACCCTGCTGGCGCCAGCAGCACCTCCGATCCCAACAACCGTTTCCACAATGTGGTGATGTCCTCGCGCGATGCCTTCGACAAGGGGCGCAGTTCGGCCGAGGTGCTGCCGTTCGATACCTTGATATCGGCGTTCGGCGAGTGCTTTGGCGATGGCTTCGGCGGCATCGACGTGTTTTCGACGGGCTATAGCGGCAGCACGACGCTGTCCACCGACAACAAGACCTGGACCACGCAGAACACGGCCAACCCATTGGGCGATTTCAGCGCATTCCTGGCGGCTGGTGTGTGCGTGATCGAAGTCCCGACGCCGATCGGTCCTATCCCGGTGCCGATTCCGCTGGTCGTGCCGGTGGTTCCCGCGCAGAGTTGGGCCAATGTCACCGCGGGGACCAAGACAGCGCCATACACGCTCAAGAACAGCATATACAGCGGACTGCAGAAGTACCTCGACGTCAGCAATCTGAAAAAGTCCGACTACTCCGCGCCGGTGATCACGATCTTCGCCGCGCGCAAGCAAAACACCATTGCCACCACGCAACAGCTCGAGGCCGGCACGCAGGGCGTCAACCCGCAGCATGTGCCGATCGCCGGCGGCAATCTCGCGCTGACCGATGATGAAGGTCACCAGTTGATGACGGTCAGCGCTTCGTCGCAGGTGTATTTTCTGCGCCCGACCTACGTCAGCTACAACGGCCATTTCGTCACCGAGGTGGGCGGACTGACCAACAGTCTTGGCGATCACACGCTGTACGCCAGCTTGTTCAGCCCGTACTGGGAAGCGCATCTGGTGCCCACTTCGCCCATCACCAAGTCCGCGGTGCTCAGCGCGGAGATGTTGCCGTGAGCACGCTGCGCGACAGGGCGGGTTGGCGCGGACCCGGGCAGCAACGCGGCCAGGCGATCGCGGAAATGATCATTGCCAGCGCATTCCTGCTGGTTCCGTTGTTCCTGCTGATGACCCTGCTGATGAAATACATCGACATGGACGTGGCCGCGCAGGAGGCCGCGCGCTATGCGGCGTTCCAGCGCACGGTGTACATGCCCAGCAGCAGCCTGCGTGGCGCCACCGCGGCCACGCGCACGCAGCAGGAGATCGAAACCGCCATGCGCGTGCGCCTGTTTGGTGATCCCGGATTCGTCAGCGAGCAGCAGAGCCAGAATCTGAACGGGTTCATCGTCAATCCGCTGTGGAAAGACCAAGGCAACCGTCAAATGGTGTTGGGGCAATCCGCCAGCCTCAGTACCCTCAGCGATTCGGCCAGCGGCTTGCTACAGGACGATGCAGCAGGCGCCGTGTTCGGTACGATTCATGCGCTGGGTAGCCTGGTCGGGGCCAATATCGGTTTCAATCTGGACTACGACGGCATGATGGCGGCGCAGGTCAGCCTGACGCCAGCCAATCCGCAAGGCCCGATCGGTTACGACAATCTGGCCACGCCATCCACGCTGTTCGAGCATCTGGGCCTGGTGTTCAAGGCCCAGGACAGCGTGCTGGCCGATGGCTGGAGCGCGCAAGGGCCGGACAACAACAAGCAGCAGATACAGAGCGTGATGCCTCTATCCGGCACGTTGTTCACCGCACTCAACGACATCATCAAGGTGGCCGATTTTGGTGGCAACTCCGGTTTTGGCTTGTTTCCCGATCTTTCCGGGCTGACCTTCGGCTATGTGCCGATCAACAGCACCGACGAAGTGCCGGTGGACCGCCTGGCCAACTACACGCCCAGCGGCGGCATCAATCCTCCGAGTGGCGGCAGCGCGCAACAGGCCACGCTGACGAATTTGCTCAAGCTATACCAGACGCAGTTGGGCCAAACCTGCACGCAAAGCAATATCAGCGGCGGCGCGATCCAGTTGTCCTGCGTCTCGGGCGGTACCACGACCACGGTGGATGTCTGCTCCGACGGCAGCCAGACCGCGCCGGTGAGCAGTACGACCCAGGATCTGCCCTATGCCGTCGAGACGGCGACCACGGACGAGATCAACAAGCTCACCAGCCAGGCGCCCGGATCCACCGCGGCGGCCTATGCAGTGAGCGCCGGGCCGACTTATTACTGCGTGCCTCAGGGTGGTGGTGCGCAAGGTACATGTACCCCGGGTGATCTCACCAACACCAAGAGCACCTATTACAAGGCCACCATCGTCAAGTCGGTCACCAATCTCACGCAGACCTCGACCTTCGGCACGGCACCCAATACCTTCAGCAGCACCAGCTACGGCACCTTGACGGTCACGCTGGATGCGGGCGGCACCAGTTCGACGGCGGTGTTCGGCACCAGTTCCTCGCAGGGAGGCACGACATGCGGCTGATGCGCGCACTCATGCTGACGCTGGCCTTGGTGCCGCTGTCCGCTTTGGCGCTGCAGGCGCCGCCGAATGTGCATTGCGCGTCCGCACCGGTGCCGCCGGGCAGTTCGCTGTCGCTGGTCGCGTCGCGGATCGCGATCAATGGCCTGCCCATGGCCATCGTGGCGGCGCACAGCGCGCTGCCGCCGCAGGCTTTCCTGCAGTTTTACGCGACAGCATGGACCGCGCCGGATGGCCACCCGGTGTACATCCGCTACCCGCTGGGCCCGTGGCAGGTGATCGCACATGCCGGAGGTGGCTGCTTTTACACGGTGCAGGTACAGGCCGCCGGTTCCGGCAGCGGCGCGCTGATCGGGGTGAGCATGCCGAAGCGCGGCAGCAACAACGCCATGGTGCTGGATGTCGCCGCGCCGGGGGATGCGCGCGTGCTCACGCACATGGTCAGCGAAGACGGCGGCAAGCAGGGCAACACCTGGCTGTTGTACACGGCCAACCCGACCGCGGCGGTCATGCGCTTCTACGCGCGCACGCTGAAGCAGCAGGGCTGGTCGCGGATCATGCAGCGGCAGTCGCCCGGCAAACCCGGCGTCGCCACGGCGATGTATCAAAAGGGCGTCAGCAACATGGGGCTGGTGGTACAGCCCATGCGTGCCGGCTCATCGATCACGCTCACCGTCGAATCGCATTAGAGGGCGGCCATGCATATTTTCGCCACCGCGCGCCAACGGGCGGTTCGTTCATTGTGTCAATACACACGTGGCCAGGCCATGACGGAATACATCGTCGTGGTCGCCGCGGGGATCATTCTGCTGGTGGCCGTGGCTGCTGGCAGCAGCTCTTCGCCGGTCCAACAGATGATCGTCGCGCTGAAAGGTTTCTGGACCCACTACAGCTATCTGATTTCACTGCCCTGAGGCACTTATGAAACTCAAGCTCCCTCGCGTCAACAAGTACGCGGTCATGCTGGTCGGCGCGTTCGTCCTGGCGATCGTGGCGGTGCTGCTGCTGAACAGTTACCTCAAGCAGCAGAAAAATCAGTATCAGCAAAAGCTGGCCGCGCAGCTCAGCGCAGGCATGGTGCAAGTAGTGGTGCCCACGCGCAATCTGGTGCCCGGCACGATGGCCTCGGGCCAGAACATGGCCGAACGCCTGTACCCGCAGGACCTGATCTACAGCAGCACCATCACGGCGGCCAAGTGGTCCGACTACGCCGGGCGCA
>DZBX01000286.1 GCA_022730075.1 Rhodanobacter sp.
AGCATGTGCGTTTGCTCGGCAGTACCCGTGATTGGCTGCGTTATCGGCTGCCGGGAAATTTGGTGCGCAAGCGTACTTTTCCGGTGTGTATTGGCCAGAAACAAAAGTGGTTCCTGCTGCGCATGGTGGCTGAGGATTGCCGCGTGCATTTGACGGCCACACAGCATCCGGAGTTTGACGCGTGGCGCTGGGTGGATTTCTGGCATCCCCTGCGCGAGGTGGTGGCGTTTAAGCGCGAAGTCTACCGCCGGGCGATGCACGAGCTTGCGCCCTTGGTTGCCGGGCACAAGGTGGTTGTCTTACCTTCTTTGGACGCGCGTACTTTGGCGCGTTTGGGGGAGGCATGATTCTCGATACCCTACGGAATATTGTTGGCCAGGTTGGGCGTGCGCGTGATCTCAATGCCGCCTTGTCGGCGATTGTGCATGGGGTGCGCAATAGCCTTGATGTTGCGGTCAGTTCGGTCTATTTACTGCCGTGTGCGCAGGTGGGGCATGCGAATGCGCGCCTGGTGCTGATGGCCAACGAGGGCTTGGCGGCCGAGGCCGTGGGGCAGGTTTCGATGGCTCTGGATGAAGGTTTGGTCGGACTGGTGGCGCAGCGTGCCGAGCCTCTCAATCTCGATAACGCACCGCAGCACCCGCGCTACAAGCACATCGACAATATCGGTGAAGAGCCTTATCACGCCTTTTTGGGTGCGCCGATTGTGTTGCGCGGCGAGGTTTTGGGCGTGCTGGTGGTGCAGGATCGTGAGCAGCGCCTTTTTTCCGACGATCAAGAGTCTTTCCTGGTGACGTTGGCGGCGCAGCTGGCCAGTAGCATTGTGCAGGCTGAAATTAGCGAAGCCGTGATGCCTGCGCCTGCGTCGGCGAATCGTCCATTGTCACTGGCCAGTGAACCTCTGCGCGGGGTGCCCGGCGCAAGCGGCGTGGCCTTTGGCGTGGCGGTGGTGATGTATCCGCTGGCCGACTTGGAGGGCGTGCCCGATCGCGTGTGTGACGATCCGCAGCAGGAGCTCCAGCGATTGCGCGCGGCGCGTGAGGCGGTGCGCAAGGATTTTGTCGTCTTGCGGCAGAGCATGGCCATGCGGGTGACTGAAGAGGAGTGCGCTCTGTTTGACGCGTTTACCATGATGCTCAACAGCGAGAGTCTGTTGCAGGGTATGGAGCGGCGCATTCTTGACGGGCAGTGGGCGCCGGCAGCCCTGCGTGACACGGTGCGTGAATATGCGGCGGTGTTTGCGGGCATGGATGACGACTACCTGCGCCAGCGCGGCGACGATGTGCGTGATTTGGGTAGTCGCATTCTGGAGCATTTGCAGGATGTTGAAGGGCTGGCGCGTGAGTACCCGCCGCACACGATTCTGGTGGGGCGTGAAATTACCGTGACCCATCTGGCGAGTG
>DZBX01000287.1 GCA_022730075.1 Rhodanobacter sp.
TTCGCACACTGCGGCCCGCGATGCCGGCACGGCCGTCATGGCAGGCGTGACGGGCGTGGCCGCCAGCGCGCCGGCGCGCGTCGGGGCGCACGTCGAGCGCGGACAGTTGCTTGCCCGGATCGACGCCCCTGAACTCGTGCGGGTGCTGCGGGTTGCCGACATCGAGCACTCACGCCTGAGCCTGGTGCTTTCGCGTCAACTGCGCGAGCGCGCGCAGCTTCGAAGGTTTGTCGAACAAGGTCTTGGGTCGCGCGCCTGGGTCGAGTCCCTTGACACCGAAGTCGCTCACACGGAAGCGCAAATCGCGACGCTGGAGCGCATCCGGCGCGAGACCGCTGAACGACTGGCGGCCCGCGAGCTACGCGCACCGCTTGCTGGTTGCGTGCTGACCGGCGGTCTGGAGGCCGGCGATTCGGTCCGCCAAGGCGAGGTGCTCTACACGCTCGGAGCGGATGGGTCTCGTGCAGGCTGCGTCGGCCTTGCCGCACCGCGTCTGGCGCAGCGGGATCGGGCCGCATTCCCGTGAACGCCCGCCCAGCATTGCAGCGGGCCGTCAAGAGCCGGGCTATCGCCGCCCGCTGAATTCAACCATTCGCCCATGTCCACGCCCGTTCTTCGAGACGCCCGCCCTGAAGATGCGCCTGTGCTTTGCGCAGCCGAGCAGGCGGTTGTGCGTGCCCACGCTGGGCTCCTGGTTGGCGAACCGGACGAATTGCGTGAGGCAGCATTCCTCGACCGAATCGAGGCGCTTGCGGATGGGCGCGGCAAGTATCTCGTTGTAGAACAGGGCACCGAGCTTCTCGCGCACGCGTCCCTGTGGCCCATGGCCATGCGGGAAGTCTCGCACGTGCTGCGTCTCGACATCTGCGTCCATCTCGGTCATTGGCATCAGGGGTATGGTCGCGCGCTGCTTGAAGCGCTCCTTGCCTGGGCGCGCGCGAATCCGCGCGCATTCAAGATCGAGCTCCTGGTACGGGCAACGAATCTCTCCGCTGTGTCGCTCTACCGCCGCGCCGGCTTCACGGAGGAAGGCCGCTTGCGAGGGCGGGTGCGCCTGCGCGACGGACGGTTCGTCGACGATATCAGCATGGCCCTCCATTTGCGCGAGTACGCGGCTGAACAGTAGTCGCCGGTGGCGGTTTCAGCCGCTTCCGGCGCGCGACGCAGACGCCGTTCAACCTGGCGTACGCAGCGCGGCCATGGACGGCACATGGACTGCGAGTAGCCATGCCTTGCGGGGCGGTTCGCAATGCTTGAGCCTGGCCCGTTCGATTCGGTTTGATTCTCCCGCCTGCACCGCCATGCATGGCCGATTCGACCGACTTTTGGCCGCTTTGACCGTGGCCGCCTGTATTGATGTGGACTAGCCTGTAAGTGCAAGAAAGAGTCGTCTTCCAGGAA
>DZBX01000288.1 GCA_022730075.1 Rhodanobacter sp.
TCGCGCGAGTAGTCGGTGCCGCGCAGCGACAGCCAGTCTGCGGGTGCCTTGCCCGCCAGGTAGTCCTTGGATAGATTGGGGCGGTCGATCGGCGTGTCGGCTTCGCCGGCGAGCAAGGTGATGGGCCCGTCATAGCCGCAATTGCGCAGCTCGGTGGCGGCGGCTTCGCCAGCGGCTCCGGCGCCGACGATCAGCACCGCCTGCGGCTGACGTGGAGGATTGCCCACAACAGGCGCTGGCCGCACATCGCCCACCCGCACCAGGCCGCCTTGGACGTTCACCTGCCAGCAACGCAGCGGATTCAACCCCGGCGGCCCGACGACCGCGCCGCTGCGCAGCGAAAAGCAGGCGTGATGCCAGGGGCAGCGAATGGTGTCGCCAGCCACCAGCCCCTCGGCCAGCGGACCGCCATAATGGGTGCAGGCGGCGGAAACCGCGTGGATCTCGGCTCCACGGCGCACCAGCAGTACCGCTTCGTCATCGACATGGCCGAGCAGCGGCTGGTCTTCGCGCAGGGTGTCGAGCGCCACGCCGCGGCGCAGATCCGGGCCGCTTTTCTCAAATGATGCGCTCATGGCATCACCTCCGGGTTGCGAGAGTCAGGGCTGGCGAGCGGCTCCTCGAACGGCGGCGCGGCAGATGTCACATCGCCTGCGCGGATTTCACCTTGCGCCTCCAGACGCCGCAGCAGCAGGTGGAAATACACCAGCCCGGCGTCGGGCTGCCAGCGGGATACCAGCGCCTCGGTCGAAGCGGCATCGAGCCGTGCCGGAAGATCGAGCCAGGCAGCCAGATGCTTATGCGCGCCGACATCGTCGACGGGAAACACGCCGAGCCGACCCATGCCGCGCAGCGCCACGTATTGCGAACTCCAGCGCTTGATGCCGCGCAGGGTGCAAAGCTGGCGCAGCAGTTCGGCGTCGCCGGCCTGTTCGAGCTGCGCCTCAGTCAACGCGCCGACGTCCAGCCGCGCCGCGACGTCTTGCAGATACTGCGCCTTCTGGCGACTCCATCCCAGGGCATGCAGCGCAACGGGATCAATTGCGCGCAGCGCCGCAGGCTGCGCAAACGCATGCAGCGTCGGCGCTTCGGCAGGCGCAGCGCCGAAGGCCTGGGCGAGCCGTCCGAGCAAGGCGATGCCCGCGGCGAGGCTCACCTGCTGGCAGGCGATGGCGTTGGTCAGCGCCTCGAACAAGCTGGGAAAGCGCGGAGGTTTGAGCCCACGGTAACGCTGATACAGGAGGTTGTGTACTAGGTATTTGCCGTAATTTTTCATAAAACCTACGCTGCACATTACGCCACAGATCTTGGTGGCTGTTATTTTTTCCACCTGTGAACTATTTGCTTTGAACCATGGCCCATTCCACGATGCTGCACGTCCGGGTGGGCGGCGAA
>DZBX01000289.1 GCA_022730075.1 Rhodanobacter sp.
GAATGGCACTTACTTTGTCTCCCATGCATGACCATGCTTCTCGACTTGTCGGCGAGCCTGGGCGCGCGGGATCTTCAACCAGGGATAGGGTTTGGGCCTTCGTTTTCGCATGCGCGGCTCGAGGCGTCCGGATCGATGGCCGACCCTGGATTGGGCAATCAGCGTGAACAGCCGCTGGCAATCCGTCGTGGTCGCCAGACCTCGTGCGATCCACTCCGCCCATAGTTGCACCGTGTGCTTGAAGCTCAGCCGGCGGGGATCTACGCCAGCATTGCATGCGGCCTGCGCCATGAGCAGCCGGATCACGTTGTAGGCCAGCAAATGGACCCACAGCTGCTTCTCGTTCATCTGCGGTGTCTGGCAGCTCAGCACATCCATGCCGGTGGTGGTCTTGAGGTTGCGCAGGTCCAGTTCGACGTTCCAGCGACGCGCGTACAGCGCCGACAGATCATGCTTGCTGACCTGGACGTGGTCGACCATTGTGGTGACCAGCACCCGATGGGCGACTTTGACTTCCCGCAGCGTGAGTGCAGCGGGCGCGCGCGCGTACTGCTCGGGCGTCATCCACTCCGGCCGGGCCGCGGGCTTGGGCCAGCGCACGAGGTGATCGCGCGGGCCCAGCGACTGGCCGCGTCGAAAGTCGGTGATGCGGGCTCCGTTTTGCTCGAACAGCACATCCACGCCTGCGGCCATCAGCGTGGCGATCAGGAAATAGTTGCAGTACAACGCATCGGCGAGCATCACATCGCCGGGGCGAAAGCCCTCGAGCAGGCCGCGCACCAACCCGAGTTCGCCCGTGCCTTTGCCGCGGTGGGGGCCGATCGCTGCGTCCAGCGCCGCGCCGGTAGCCAGGCAAATCACCATCACCAGACGCGCCAGCGGAAAGCCCACCCCGGGCGCTTGCGTGCTGGGCTGCGGATACATGGTCTGGTTCTTCGGGGTATCGGGCATCGACACCCCGGTGCCATCCACCAGCTTGACCGCGCGCCCGCGCCAGCACCATGGCGCCAGCGCCTTCTGGCTGAGCAGGCTGCCGGTCTTGCGCGCCAACGCGCGGACCATCTCCACGGGCAGCCGCTGGCGCGCCCGGCAGTAGCCGCCGGTGCGCACGCTGCACAGGTGCAGGCCCTCGGCTGCGCGCTGCGCCGCCCAGCCATTGACCGCCTTCTGGCAGGAGCCGTCGGCCTCCAGCACCTGGCGCATGAACAGCGCCAGCGTCACCGTTGGCGGATACAACCGCTCGCGGTGCTCAGGCAACAACGCTTCCGTCGTATCGAGCAGTTCCGCACTCGTCAGCACGTTGAAGAACTCGACCGCCTGGGTCGATCCGGCCCGGCGTTGAATACTGCGGCGACGTTGCTGCACAACGCTTCGGGCATTACGAT
>DZBX01000125.1:0-1430 GCA_022730075.1 Rhodanobacter sp.
TGGTGCCGCTGAACGGCATCTGCCCCGTGAGGAAGACCCAACCATCGGCTTCGACGGCATGGCTGAAGGGCGCGACCGGGTCGGGCGCGCTGCTGATCATGTGAAAGATAGGTGGCATGGGGAAGATCCAAGTTCAAGGCACAGCCGACCGGATGGCTCGGTGTCGCCGGATCATAAGTAGCCATGTTGCAGCGGCACAAGAGGCCGCAGTTGCGATTCAGGCGACCTGCGATGAGCCCTCCAGCGGTAGGCCGCACATGGCGTTTGGCTGGGCTGCGGTTTTGGACAAGAGATTGTGCGCCGCAGCGCAAGCCCTGCGAGGTGCGCCTGCATAGCATCCTTTCAAAGCCTGGGTGCCGGGTTGCCGATGGCCCGGATTCTGTCGCGTCATACAGGCAGGCCAGGGGCGCAAGCCCCATGCATCGGCTCTTGTCCACAACCGGAGAATGTGACATGTCGAGCAATATCGAGCGCTTCAACGCGCATCCTTCCCAAGCGATCTCGCCCAGCCGTGGCTGGCGTCATTGGATGGTCGTTTCCCTGCTGGGCGCCGCGGTATGGATGGTCCATCTGGGTTCAGCGCAGGCCGCCGGCCTCGCCGACTCCAAGGTCTGCCAAGCTTTGCAGGCGAAGTACCCGCAGTTCAAGGGCAAGACGCTGGTCGATGCGATCAACCCGCATACGCCCGGCTACGAGGCTCTCGATCCCAAGGACCCGAACCGATACATCGGCTTCGACATCGACCTTGCCGAGTCGCTCGGCAGTTGCCTGGGCTTTTCCCTGAAGTACACCCCGGTGGCTTTCGCCGCTTTGCTGCCCACGCTGCAAAGCGGCCAGGCCGACCTGGTGATCTCTGACATCTATGCGACCAAGGAGCGCGCCAAGGCTGCCGACTTCATCACCTACTCGAAGGTCTTCGACGGCGTGCTGGTGGCCAAAGGCAATCCGAAGAAGATCGACGGCATCAACCTGTCGATGTGCGGGACCACTGCCGCCGAGAACACCGGCTTCGTCGAGGTGCCGCTAGTGCAAAACCTGGCCGAGCCTTGCAAGGCCGCTGGAAAGCCGGCGCCGCAGCTTCAACTCTACGACAACAACGCCTCCTGCATTCAGGCCGTGCTAGCCGGGCGCGCCGACACGTACATCAATGACGTGAACACCGTCGACCAAGCGGTCAAGGCCTATCCCGACAAGCTGAGCAAGGCCCTGGCCGTTACGCTGCCGTACCACATCGGCATCGGCGTGTCGAAGAGCAACACCGCGCTGCGCGACGCCATCGTGGCCGCGTTGGGCGAAATCCAGAAGTCCGGGATGCAATTGGCGATGATGAAGAAATGGGGCCTGGATCAAGGCGCCATCGAGCCGCCCACCATCATCAGCGACAAGTAATCGAGGCGGCACGTGGATCTGTTTTTCCACTACCTGACCCT
>DZBX01000125.1:1530-6235 GCA_022730075.1 Rhodanobacter sp.
GCGGCGGGCCAGGCGCTGGGCATGTCGTCGTTCGTGCTGATGCGGCGCATCGTCGCGCCGCAGGCGATACGAACCATGATTCCGGCTTTCGGCAACGAAACGGTGAGCGCGCTGAAGAACTCTTCGCTGGCCTCCTTCATCTCGGTCCAGGAACTCACCTTGCGCAGCACCCAACTGGCGTCCTCGACCTTCGACTTCTTCTCGGTCTTTTTCGCCTCGGGCCTGCTCTATTTGGTCCTGACGGGATCCGTGGCGGCCCTGCAGTTGGTGACCGAACGCGCGCTTGACCTCGATAGGCCGCGCCTGGCCGGCGCCGGGTGGCGGGCCTTCCTGCCGTGGCGCCGCGCGCCGGTTCCCGTGGAAGTTGCCATGGCGGACGTTGGCGAAGCCCTTGCGGTTCCCGCAGTCGAAATGCCGCGGGCCAGGGCTGCCGACCTCGCCCAGGGCCCCATCGCCGTGGAGATCCGGGAGCTCGCCAAACACTATGGCGTGCGCGAGGTCTTCAGCGATCTCAATCTTCGGGTGCGCGCGGGAGAAATCGTCGCTTTGCTGGGGCCCAGCGGCTCGGGCAAGAGCACCTTGCTTCGCTGCATCAACCGCCTCGAAACCTGGGATGCCGGCACCGTGCTCATCGGCGGCCATCGTGTGGGCTATTCCCCCGGTGGCATCGTGCTGTCGCCCAGCGCCGTGGCCCACCAACGCATCGAGGTCGGCGTGGGCATGGTGTTCCAGCATTTCAATCTGTTCGCCCACCTGAGCGCGCGCGAGAACATCGCCGGTCCCTTGCGCTGGGTGCAGGGTTGGTCGGCGGAGGCCGCCGCGAAACGGGCGCAGGAACTGCTGGACCGCGTTGGCCTGGCTGATCGCGCTGATGCGCTGCCCAGGCACCTCTCTGGCGGGCAGCAACAGCGGGTGGCGATTGCGCGCGCAATCGCCTCCAGGCCCAAGGTGCTTCTGCTCGACGAGCCGACTTCCGCGCTCGACCCGGAAATGGTCGGCGAGGTGCTGGACGTGATCCGCCGCCTCGCGTTCGAGGACAAGCTGACGATGATCATTTCCACCCATCAGTTGCGTTTCGCCGCGGACGTGGCCGACCGGGCCGTGTTTCTCGCCCAGGGGCGGGTGGTGGAGGATGGGCCGGCCCGCACAGTACTCAGCGCGCCGAGTCATCCACTGACCGCACGTTTCATCCGCGTCATGGCCGCCGGCCAGGCTCCTGCGGACGCGCCATGAGGCGGGTCCGCCGCTGTGCTTTCAGCGCCATCGAGATTGCATGCCATCAAACCACCAGGCCGAAAGGAGTCCGTCGCCATGTTTCATGATCTTCCCGCCACGTTTGCCAATGTGCATTGGGGCTATTTCGACGCCGGACTCGCGCCCGCCGTGCGCGTGCGCAGCGGCGACGTGGTGCGCGCCGAGGCCGTCACCCACCACGCCGGCGACGCGCCCGATCTGATGATGGACGACGCGCTGCGCTCCCTGTACGCCAGCATTCCGGAAGAGGATCGCAACCCTGGTGTCCACCTGATGACCGGGCCCATCTTTGTCGAGGATGCCCAGCCGGGCGACATGCTGGAGGTGCGCTACCTGCAGATGCTGCCGCGCTTTCGCTACGGCTCCAACCTGGCAGCGCACTGGGGCCACCTGTATCAGGAACTGGGCGAGAAGGAGCGCGTGACCATCTACGAGATCGACCCGAGCTGCAACACGGCCAGCGCGCTGTTCGCCTACGACTATCCCGGCAAGTATCTGGTGCCAGGCAAGCTGACGCCGCGCGGGACTTGCACCTGCGAATCGGCGCTGCGCGGAATCCGCGTGCCGGTGCGCCCGCACCTGGGCACCGCCGGGGTGGCGCCGGACGCCATGGGGCGCGTGAGCACGGTGCCGCCGGGCGCGCACGGCGGCAATATCGACAACTGGCGCATCGGCGCCGGCTCGACCATGTACTACCCAGTGGAAGTGCCCGGCGCGCTGTTTTCCGTAGGCGACCCGCATATCTCGCAAGGCGACGGCGAGATCAGCGGCACCGCGATCGAGGCCTCGCTGAACGTGATGTTCCAGGTCGTGCTGCGCAAGGACTTCCATTTTCCCTCGCCGCTGCTCGAAACCCCGGATGTGTGGATCGTGCATGGCTTCGACGAGGATCTGGACATGGCCATGAAGAACGCCGCCAAGGACATGCTCCAGTTGCTCGTGGACAAGCATGATCTGAGCCGCGATGATGCCTATTCGCTGATGAGCGTCAGCGCGGACTTCGCCATCACCCAGGTGGTGGACGGACGCCAAGGGGTGCACTGCAAGATGCCGCGCGGGATCTTCCCTGTGCGTCCAACAATGGCGAGGTCATAGGATAAGGGCGCTGGGAAGTCAGGTCCGTGGAGATGTATGTGCAGCGGCATGTTTCTTGCTGTTCCCAAGGAATCCTTGGGAAAGCGTTTAACGTGCAGACTGATTACTTCACGACAGAGTCCTATCCGGTGCAGCAGCGCCCCAGCGCGTGGCGTGAAACCTTGCTGCAGCATTGGCTGCGTCCCGACCTCGCCGACGGTGGTCGGCCCATGCATGGCACCGTTCTGTCGGGGCGCTCACCACAAGGTATCGAAATGGCACGGATCAGCTCGTTGCCGCAAACCATTGAACGTCTCGTCGACCGATCCGACGCGGTGTGGCTGTCCCTGCACATCGCGGGCGAGGCCACCCTGTTCGAGGGCGGGCATGCGCTGCCGGTCGTTCCGGGGGACATCGTCTACAGCACGTCCGCCGCCGGGTTGGGGCTGAACTTCGGCTCTGATTTCCGCCAGTTCGTCGTGCGCATTCCGGGGGCGCATCTCAAGGCACGTCTGCCGGGACCGCTGGCGCTGGCGGCCGGGTGCCTGTCCGGGCGCTCGGGCATCGGACGTGTTTTCGCCGGAACGCTGGGCGCGCTGGCCGAATCATTCGATAGCCTGGGCGGCGACCAGATTGTCTCCATCGAACAAACCCTGTCCGAATTCGTGATCACCAGCCTGGCCGAAAGTGGGGTCATTGCGGCGCAGGGGGGCATGCGCGCGTCCCATGGTGCTCTGTTCAATCGCCTGCTGCGCTATATCGACACCAACCTGAGCGACTCTGATCTCAGCCTGGGCCAGTTGGCTCGGCGCGAGCGGACGTCGGAACGCACGCTGCAAAAGCTGTTCGAGACCACCGGCCAGACCTTCTCGTCCCATGTGCGGCAAAAGCGGCTGGAGCATTGCCGTGCGGATCTGGCCAACCGGCTCTACAGCCATCTGTCAGTTTCCGACATCTGCTTCCGCTGGGGTTTCAACGACGCGGCGCACTTCAGCCGTGCGTTTCGCGAGCAGTTCCAGGTCTCACCGCGGCAATACCGCCAGCAGGCCAGCGAGGCCAGCCAGCAGACGCTGCGTGTCGCGGCGCATCGGGGTTGGCCGGCGGGTTACCGGGAAGACGCGCCACCTGTGGCCGAAGATCCGCCGTTGCCGGGCGCTACCGCAGTTTCCGAGCAGGTCATGACTCAAGGCGTGGGGCTGCATCATCATCTTTGCGCCAATGACCAGACCATTCATTGGGGCTATTTCAGCCAGTCGCTGGCGCCGGTTCTGCACGTGAACTCGGGCGATCTCGTCACCATCGAAACGCTGACGCAGCATGCCTACGACGACTACGAGCGCATGATCAAGGGCGACTCGGGGGCGGAACGTGTGTTCCATTGGACGCCGGAGCGCAAGAACGTGGACCGGCGCGGCGCGGGTCCGTCGAATGCGTCGATCTACGGGCGCGGCAGCGGTGAAGGATTCGGCGTGCATATCTGCACCGGCCCCATCTACGTTAACGACGCGCGTCCTGGCGATGTGATCGAGGTGCGCATCATCGACGTCCTTCCGCGGCTTTCGGCGAACGCCAAGTTCGCGGGCCGCGTTTTTGGCAGCAACGCCGCCACATGGTGGGGCTTTCATTACAACGAACTGCTCACCGAACCCAAGCCGCGCGAAGTCGTCACGATCTACGAGATCGACTACAGCCACGGCCACGGCGCTTGCGCGCATGCGGTCTACAACTACCGCTGGATGCCGCAGCGCGACCCCAGCGGCGTGATGCACCCCACCATCGACTATCCCGGCATTCCGGTCGACCGCGGCAGCATCGTGGAGAACCGCGACGTGCTGAAGGGCGTGAAGATTCCAGTCCGCCCGCATTTCGGCGTCATCGCCGTGGCGCCGCGTGAGATCGGCATGGTCGATTCGATCCCGCCGGCCTATTTCGGCGGCAATATCGACAACTGGCGGGTGGGCAAGGGGGCGAGCGTCTATCTGCCGGTCGGTGTCGAGGGCGCCTTGCTGTCGGTGGGCGACCCGCACGCTTCCCAGGGCGACTCGGAACTCTGCGGCACGGCCATCGAATGCTCGTTGACGGGTGTGTTCCAGATCGTGCTGCACAAGGCCGAGACCTTGCGCAACGAGCCCTATGCCGACATCGACTACCCGCTGCTGGAAACCGCGGACGAATGGGTTCTGCACGGCTTCAGCCACCCGGACTATTTCACAGAGTTCGGCGACAAGGCCTGCAGTGATATCTACGAGAAGTCCTCTCTCGACCAAGCCATGCGCGACGCATTCCGTAAGACGCGGCGGTTCCTGATGGCCTCGCAGGGGCTGAGCGAGGACGAGGCCATCTCGCTCATGTCGGTTGCTGTGGATTTTGGGATCAC
>DZBX01000290.1 GCA_022730075.1 Rhodanobacter sp.
CGACGCCGCCGGCGGACACACCGAGGTCGTCGTCGATGACCACGACCTCGGTCCAGCCGAGCGCGCGCGCCCGATCGGCCAGGCCGTATTGGCGCCGGCGGCTCTCATGGTTGTGGCGCAACGGGTCGGCGGTGGACTGCCGAACGTACACGTAGGCGCTGCGGGCCAGATGCTCAGGGCTGATCTTGCTCATCGTCATTCTCCAGTTGTTCAGCGGTGCCGGACCGACTTGCTACCTGCCATAGAAGCTGGCTCAACAGGTCGACGAGTGCGTCGTGGCGCCGCTGCAGTCCCGTCAATGGCGCCAACGCTGTTGGGGACTCGAACAGGTCGGGTTGTCGGGGCGGGCGCGCCCGCAGCGGGTTTGGCTTCATCGACGCCTCCGTTTGGCAGGGTAGGGGTCGATGAACATAGGACGACGTCGAGCTCGCGCCGCAACGCCATCAGGCAGGGCAACGACAACCGCGGGGGTGAGTGCGTGGGGACATCGCCGGCCGCAGGCAGCGCCATCCACTTCGGCACCTGCCCGCGCGTGCCATCGGGCTGTCGGATGATCAGGAAGTCCTCACTTCCATGCCGCAATTGGCCGAGCACCTCGACCTCTTGCCCTGCGCGGGGGTGGAACGGATAGTGGATGCGAACCAGCTCGATGCGCTGTTCGCGGGCAGTATGTGACTGCTTCGCCTGGCACGGGCAAGACGCACTTGGCCACGGCCATCGGCGTCTCGGGCATCACCCGGCATGGCAAGCGGGTGCGGTTCTACTCAACGGTGGACCGGGTCAATGCGCTGGAGCAGGAAAAGACGCAGGGCAAGGCGGGACGCATCGCGTTGAGCTTGCTCCGCATGGATCTCGTCATCCTCGATGAGCTGGGCTACCTGCCGTTCAGCCAGGCCGGCGGGGCGTTGCTGTTCCATCTCCTGAGCCGACTGTACGAGCACACCAGCGTGATGATCACGACCAACCTGGACTTCGCCGAGTGGTCCAACGTGTTCGGCGACGCGAAGATGACGACGGCGTTGCTGGACCGGCTCACGCATCACTGCCACATCGTCGAGACCGGCAACGAGAGCGACCGGTTCTTGCACAGCACGGCGGTGGCCAAGAGGCGCATCAAGGCTCGCGAGCAGGCGCGCCGGGCCGACAAGCAGCTGCCAGCCGAGGCCGACATCTGAGCGAGCGCCGCGCGGGGGAGTCCGTTACGGCCTACGGCCTTCACGGACTCCCCCGCGCCAACATCGATGCATTTGGGAGGGCAACGAAACAGCCATAGACCTACACTTATCCACAACCGGCCGTCACGCGGTCGGCATCCATCCCCGGGTCAATATTGGATCGGCGCGGTGGGTCAAAATTCAATCGGCGCCGACA
>DZBX01000002.1 GCA_022730075.1 Rhodanobacter sp.
CGCGTTCCTGCCGTTGATCGGCCTGCTGGCGTATTTCCTGCCGGATTTGCGCAGCTTGCATCAGGCCACAGCCTGATCCGCCTCAGCCGTTTTCCTTCAGCGCGATGGTCGGGATGCCGGCGCCACTGAGCTGCTGCTTGATCTGTTCCAGGCGCGCGGCATTGGCGTAGGGGCCGAGGCGCACGCGGTACCAAGTCTGCTGGCCGATCCTGACCACCTGCACATGCGCGACGAAGCCCTGCAGTGCCAGCTTCGCCTTCACTGCCTGTGCCTTGGCGTTGTCGGGGAACGCGCCGACCTGCAGCACATAAGCACCGCTGCCGGTCGCCGAGCCGACGGCGGCGGGCGTGACGCGCGTGCTGGCTACGGCGGGCGAGCCTGACGCAACCGGTTGGGGCGCCGCGGCGGGCGCGGCAGCCTGCGTCTCGGCCTTGGCCTTGGCGCTGAGTTCGGCGTCCGGGATCACTACTTCCTTGCCCGGCAGCACCTGATAAAAATCGAAGCTGGGCTTTTTCGCGGTACCCGCTTCGGCGATGCCGCCCTCGCCGGCGCCCGGTGCCGTGGCGTTGGGATTGGCCTCGGGGCCGGCATTGCTGCGCAGGCTGGGGATCCAGCCGCGATGCGCGACGTAGCCCATGCCGCCGGCGCCGATCAGGATGCCGATGCCGACCAGCATCCAGGCCGGCACGCCACCGCTGCGCACGGCCTGCCTCTTGCGTTTGTCTGCCATCACATGTGCTCCGGGGCGGAGACGCCCAGCAGGCCGAGGCCGTTGGCCAGCACCTGCTGCGTCGCGCGTGCCAGCAGCAGGCGCGCATCACGCAGCTCGGTGTCATCGACCAGAAACGGTTCGGCGTTGTACCAAGTATGGAAAGCGTAGGCGATTTCGCCCAGAAACTGCGCGATCTGCTGCGGCTGCAGATCGCGCGCAGCGGTGTCCACCACCTCGGGATAACGCGAGATCTCCCACAGCAGCGTCTGCGCCGTCGTGCTGTCCAGACGCAACAGCGCGGTCGCGCCGCGCGCCGCGTCGTGCGCCATGCCGCGTTCGCCTGCCTGGCGCAGCACGCTGGCAATGCGCGCGTGCGCGTATTGCACGTAGAACACCGGATTGTCGTTGCTCTGCGCGCGCGCCAGATCGATGTCGAAGGTGAGCTGCGAGTCGGCCTTGCGCGCCGCCAGGAACCAGCGCGTGGCGTCGCGGCCGACCTCGTCAATCAGGTCGCGCAGGGTCACGTAGCTGCCGGCGCGCTTGGACAGCTTCACCTCCTCGCCGCCGCGCAACACGGTGACCATCTGGTGCAGCACGTAGTCGGGGTAGCCGGCGGGGATGCCGCAGTCCAGCGCCTGCAGGCCAGCGCGCACCCGCGCCAGCGAGCCGTGGTGATCGGCGCCCAGCTCGGTGATCGCGCGCACATAGCCGCGCTGCCACTTGCTGAGGTGGTAGGCCACATCCGGCACGAAGTAGGTGTAGCTGCCGTCGGACTTGCGCATCACGCGGTCCTTGTCGTCGCCGAAATCGGTGCTGCGCAGCCACAGCGCACCACCGTCTTCGTAGGTGTGGCCGTGGGCGATCAGCGCGCGCACGGTTTCCTCGACCTTGCCCTCGGCGTACAGCGATGACTCCAGGAAATACACATCGAAGCGCACGCCGAAGGCTTCCAGGTCGAGGTTCTGCTCATGGCGCAGGGCGGCCACGGCGAAACGACGGATGGCGTCGAGATCGTCCACCTCAGCGCTGGCGTGAACGGTATGGCCCTCGACGGTGGCGCTGTCGCGTGCCAGGTAGCGCCGTGCCAGTTCGTTGATGTAATCGCCGCGATAACCGTCGGCGGGCCAACCGTCCGAGTCAGGGCCGAGGCCGCGCGCGCGCGCCTGCACCGACAGCGCCAGATTCATGATCTGCGCACCGGCGTCGTTGTAATAAAACTCGCGCGTCACCGCCCAGCCGCTGGCCTCCAGCAGGCGCGCGATGCAATCGCCCTGCGCGGCGGCGCGGCCGTGACCGACATGCAGCGGCCCGGTCGGATTGGCGGAGACGAACTCCACGCCCACGCGTCGCCCACCACCCTGCGCGTTGTGGCCATAACGCGCGCCTTCGCGCAGCGCGCGCAGCAGTTCGGCGTGATATGCCGCCGGTGCCAGAAACAGATTGATGAAGCCGGGTCCGGCCACCTCGGCGCGTGCCAGCAGCGCATGCGCCGGCAGTGCCGCCACCAGTGCCTCGGCCAGCGCGCGCGGATTCATGCGCGCCGGCTTGGCCAACAACAAGGCCACGTTGCAGGCGAAATCACCGTGCGCGCGTGTCTTGCTGCGTTCGAGCGTGTAATCCGGCGGCGCGTCCAGCGCCGGCAGGCGCGCGTCACGCTGCAACGTGGCGAGGGCGGTATCCAGCAGGTTGCGCAGCAGGTCTTTCACGGCGGCTTCGGATCGGAGCAAACG
The DNA here is from genome assembly GCA_022730075.1 of Rhodanobacter sp. Lineage (GTDB taxonomy): Bacteria > Pseudomonadota > Gammaproteobacteria > Xanthomonadales > Rhodanobacteraceae > Metallibacterium. Next base: position 2,443 of record DZBX01000002.1, read on the forward strand.
CGGAATCGTACAGCAAGCCCGGCATGCGCCCGGCCCGCGTGTCGCCGCTGGCGTCGGCGTACAGCGCGCGCTGCTGGACGTTATGCGCATTGCCGGCTTGCAGGAACCACGGTTCCAGGCCCCGTGGCATGCCCATCGCAATGATCGATCAGACGCGGCCCACGCCGCGTGCTTACAATAGTCACCGCCACGGCGGCGTGCTTGAGATCGGCTCCGCGATCCGCATCTCCGCCTGGGAGGCATGGCCATGGCCAAACTTGAAATTCTCGAATTCCCCGATCCGCGTCTGCGCACCGTCGCGCAGCCGGTCACGCAGTTCGACGCCGCGCTGGCGCAACTGGTGCGCGACATGTTCGAGACCATGTATGCCGCGCCGGGCATTGGCCTGGCGGCAACCCAGGTCAACGTGCACCGGTGCGTACTGATCTGCGATGTCAGCGAGGATCACGACCAGCCCCTGGTCCTGGTCAACCCGCGCATCCTCGCGCGCGATGGCGCGCAGACCTATCAGGAGGGTTGCCTGTCGGTGCCCACCATCTTTGCGGACATCGATCGCGCGCTGACGGTGACCGTCGAGGCCGAGGATATCGAGGGCAAGACGTTCACCCTCAAGGCCAGCGACCTGCTTGCCGTGTGCATCCAGCACGAGATGGATCACCTGCAAGGCAAGCTGTTCGTCGATTACCTCTCGCCGCTCAAGCGCGAGATGGTGCGGCGCAAGCTGGACAAGCGGCACCGTCAGGCTGCCACGGCCTGAGCATGCAGCGTGAACCCTTGCGGCTGGTGTTCGCCGGAACGCCAGCTTTCGCCTTGCCCAGTTTCGCGGCATGCCGCGGTGCGCCGGGCGTCCGTCTGGTGGGCGTCTATACGCAACCCGAGCGCCCGGCCGGGCGCGGACGTGCGCTGGCCGTCAGTCCGATCAAACAGGCCGCGCTCGCGGCTGGCGTGCCGGTGCTGCAGCCCGAGTCGCTCAAAAGCCGGGATGTGCAGGCGCAGCTGGCGGCGCTGGCCCCCGATCTGTTGATCGTCGTGGCCTACGGGCTGATCCTGCCGCGCGCGGCGCTGGCGCTGCCGCGCCACGGCTGCTGGAATGTGCACGCATCGTTGTTGCCGCGCTGGCGTGGCGCGGCGCCGATCCAGCGCGCGCTGCTGGCCGGCGATGCGCAGACCGGCGTGTGCCTGATGCAGATGCAGGCCGGCCTCGACACCGGTCCGGTGCTGCTGACGCGACGCACCCCGATCATCGCCGCGGACACCGGCGGCAGTCTGCACGATCGTCTCGCCGCGCTTGGTGGCGAAATGCTGGGCATCGGCCTGGCGCGACTCGGCGCCGGCACGTTGCCGGTGGCGCAGGCGCAGGCCGAATCCGGCGTGAGCTACGCGCACAAGCTGGCCAAGGCCGAAGCCATGCTCGATTTCAGCAAGCCCGCGCCCGAACTGGAGCGCCAGGTGCGCGCGTTCGATCCGTGGCCGGTGGCCGAAGCCGAAATCGCCGGCGAGCGCGTGCGGGTATGGCGTGCCCAGGCACTGCCGGCCGACGTATCCGGCGCCGCGCCAGGCGGCATCCTGGATGCGACGCGCGCAGGCATTGATCTGGCCACCGGCGCGGGCGTGTTGCGTGTACTTGAGCTGCAGCGTGCCGGTGCGCGCCGCATCAGCGCTGCCGATTACCTCAACGCACGGCCCGAGTTGCGCGCGCGCGGATGAGTACCGCCGCGCCCGCCGACACCCGTGCCGTCGCCGCGCGCGCGCTGGCCGAGATCGCGCTGGGCGGTCGCTCCCTGCGCGAGGTGCTGGCGCAGCAGTTGCCGCAGTTGTCAGCGCCGCGCGAACGCGCCTTCGCCAGCGCGCTGGTGTTCGCCGGTGCGCGCGGCTGGCTGCGCTGGAACGCGGCGCTGCCGTTGCTGCTGCAAAAGCCCTTGTCGCGGCGCCTTGGCGCATTGCATGCGTTGCTGGTGCTGGGCCTGACGCAATTGGAGGATCTCGGCGTGCCCGCGCACGCGGCGGTAGCTGCCACGGTGGAGGCGGCGCGCGCATTGGGCCACGACGCGCAACGCGGCATGGTCAATGCGGTGCTGCGGCGCTGGTTGCGCGAGCGCACTGCGCTGCTGACGCAACTCGACGCGGATAGCGTCAGCCGCACGCGCCTGCCCACCTGGTTGCTGCAGGCGCTGTACGCGGACTGGCCCGCACAGGCCGATGCCATCATCAGCGCCAGCAATGCCGAGGTGCCGCCGACGCTGCGCGTGAACCTGGCGCGCGTGTCACGCGCGGATTACCTGCGGCGTCTGGCCGCCGCCGGCATCGACGCGCGGCCGCACGCCTGGATCGACAGCGCGGTGACGCTGTCGGCATCGCTCGATGTCACCCGCTTGCCGGGCTGGGGCGAGGGGCTGTGCGCCGTGCAGGACGGCGCCGCGCAACTGGCGGCGCTGCTGCTGGATGCGCCGCCCGGCGCGCGCGTGCTGGATGCCTGTGCCGCGCCGGGCGGCAAGGCCTGCCACATCCTCGAACGCAGCGCCGTGCAACTGACTGCCCTGGAACTGGCCCCGGCGCGTCTGACGCGCGTGCGCGACAACCTCGCGCGTCTGCATCTGCATGCCGATCTGCGCATGGGCGACGCAACGCAGCCGGCGCTGTGGTGGGATGGCGTCGCCTGCACGCATATCCTGCTGGATGCACCATGCTCCGCCACGGGTGTGCTGCGTCGCCAGCCCGACGTGCGCCTGCACCGCCGCGCCAGCGATCTGCCCGCGCTGCTCGCGCAGCAGCGCGCGCTGCTCGACGCGTTGTGGCCACTGCTGGCGCCCGGCGGCACCTTGCTGTACGCCACCTGCTCGGTCCTGCGCAGCGAAAACGCCGCGCAAGCCGCGGCATTCGTGGCCGCGCACGCGGATGCCGAAGCGCTGCCCATCGCGCTGCCGGCGGGTCGCGCCGATGGCCCCGGCTGGCAGGTCCTGCCCGGCGAGGATGGCCTCGACGGCATGTTCTACGCGCGTTTGCGCAAGCGCGGCCCATGCTGAACCCGTGTGCTGCGCCACTGCCGGCGGACGACAACGCGGCTACACTTCCACGCGTGTTCGTACCGACGTCCAGGAGCCTGCCGTGATCCCGACTTCCCCGCGACCGATGCGCCGCCTCGTGCCGGGACTGGCGCTGATCCTCGGTCTGACGATCGCTGGCATGGCCTTGTCCGCGACCGCCACCGGCCCGGTGCAATACCGCTGGCACGATGCGCACGGCGTCCTGCAATTCAGCGACACACTCAGCGCCGACGCCATCGCGCACGGTTACGACGTCGTCAATGCCCAGGGCGTGGTCGTGCAGCACGTACCCAGTCCCGCCGAGCGCCGCGCCGAGGAAGTCGCCGCCCAAGCGCAGGCCAGGCTCGATGCCGAGCGCGCGCACCAGCAGGCCGCCGACGCGCAATTGCTCAATGCCTATCCAACCGAAGACGCACTGCGCAGTGCGCTGCAGGCGCAGGTGAGCACGATCAGTCAATCCATGAGCGCCATCGAGATCAACCTGCACAGCCAGGAAAGCAGCCTGGCGGACATGCTGCAGCGCGCCGCCGAGATCGAGCACGAGAAAAACCCCGTGCCGCCGTATCTGACCCACGATATCGCGCAGCAGCGCCGCGTGGTCGAGCAACAGCGCCTCGCCCTGCAGCGTCAGCAGCGACAGCGCGATGCCGCGCAGGCGGCGATCGCGCCGCAGTTGGCTCGTTACCGCCAGATCAAGCTGCAGGCGCAAGCGCAGGCCGACGGCCAAGTTCCCTAGAACGGCAGCTTCAGGTCCGCCTGCTGCGCCAGCAGTTGCTTGCGGAATGCATCCTGGATGCGCTTGAGCGCCTCGGCGCTGTCGGCGGCGAAACGCAGCACCAGCACCGGCGTGGTGTTGGACGCGCGCACCAGGCCGAAACCATCCGACCAGTCCACGCGCACGCCGTCGAGCAGGCTGGTGCGACCGCCCTCGAAGCGCGCGTTGGCGCGGAAGCGCTCGATGAAGGCGTAGTGCGCGCCCTCGGCCAGCGCGATTTTCAGCTCCGGCGTACTCACATCCTGCGGCAGCGCGGCGAGGATCGCGCCCGGCGCGCGCCGCTCGGGGTCGGCGGCGAGGATTTCCAGCAGCCGGCAGGCGGCGTACATGCCATCGTCGAAGCCATACCAGCGCTCGCGGAAGAAGAAGTGCCCGCTCATCTCGCCGGCCAGCGCGGCTTCGGTCTCGCGCATCTTGGCCTTGATCAGCGAATGCCCGGTGCGCCACATCAGCGGCACGCCGCCGTGACGCAGGATCGCCGGTGCCAGATGGCCGGTGCACTTGACGTCATAAATCACCGTGGCGCCGGGATCGCGCGTCAGCACATCGGCGGCGAACAGCATCAGCAAACGGTCGGGAAAGATGTTGTCACCACTTGGCGTGACCACGCCGAGGCGGTCGCCGTCGCCGTCGAAGGCCACGCCCAGATCCGCGCCCATGCGCTTGACCGACAGGATCAGGTCCTCGAGATTGTGCGGATCGGACGGATCGGGATGGTGGTTGGGAAAGCTGCCGTCCACCTCGCAGTACAGCGGGATCACCTCGGCGCCGATCGCCTGCAGCAGTTGCGGGGCGAATGCGCCGGCGATGCCGTTGCCGCAATCCACCACGACTTTCAGCGGGCGCTCCAGTTGCACGTCGCCGCTGATGCGCTCGAGATAATCGTGGCCGACATCCTGCTGGCGCAGACTGCCGCCCTCGGCGCGCTTGAGGCGGCCCTCGCTGATGCGCGCGTACAAATCCTGGATCGCGTCCTCGCTCAGCGTCTCGCCGCCGACGACGATCTTGAAGCCGTTGTACTCGGGTGGATTGTGGCTGCCGGTGACGGCCACCCCGCAGCCGGTGTTGAGCAGGTACGCGGCGAAATACACCACCGGCGTGGGCGCTGCGCCAAGGTCGACGACATGGCAGCCGGCATCGCGCAGACCCTCGCCCAGCGCGGCCACCAACTCGGCGCCGGACAGGCGCCCGTCGCGGCCGATGACGATCTCGCCGAGGTTTTTCTCGCGCATCAGGTTGCCGATGGCCTGGCCGAGCAGACGCGCGAATTCGGCGGTCAACTGCGTGCCCACGATGCCGCGGATGTCGTAGGCGCGGAAGATGCTGCGGTCCAGCGCCACCGGCGCGGCGCTGGCGGCGGGCGCCGCAGTGGCTGCCTTGACGGGGGCGGGGGCGCTGGGCGCGGTTTGTGGCTGGTCGCGCAGGACATCGGCCAAGGTGGGTTCTCCGAGGAGTGAGGAAGTCGAGCCGATCGCGCGTCGGCGCAGCCACAGCAGCACGATGCCGGCGCCAAATCCCAGCACCACCCAGAGCAAGGCCAGCGGCAGTGATTCGGCCAGCACGACATAGTCGTTGGGCGGCACCACGCGCACGCTCAGCGTGCTGCCAGGCACCGGCAGGCCGGCGTCCTCGGCACCCGGCTGGGCGCTGCCGCCGCGCGCCAGCAGCAGCAGGCTCGACTGGCGCAGCTCAAGACGTCCGCCGCCTTGGGGCAGGGGCAGTGAATCGAAACGCGCACGCAGCGGCGCAAACGGGAAGTCGATCCAGGCGTAGCCAAGCAGGCGGGTACCCTCGCGCAGGGGGGCCGCGAGGCCGAGGCCTTGCCTGCCGACATCGCCGCGTACCTCGAACGGCACCATCGCCGCCGTGCTTTGCGCGCGCATGAGTTGCGCCGCCTTGGCGTAACCGAAACGGGCGTAGTCGGCGTGCAGCACTTCGCGGAGATCAGGGCCGAACAGCTCGATGCGGCGCGTTTGCGGCAACAGTGCCCGCAGGCGCGTTTGCGCCGCGGCGCTGTCGGCAGCGGCCATATCCGACTGCAGGGCGTGGTCCTGCAGCGCCTGCGCGATCTGCTTGCGCTGGCCGGCCAGCCAATCGCCCAGGTCTTGCGCCGCGCGCGCGCGCGTCGGTGTCAGCGCCGCCACGGCCTGTTGCACCTGCCACAACTCCCAGGTCTGCCAGGCCGCGAACAGGCCGAACAACAGCGCCGCGGTGGCGCCAGCCAGCGGCAGCTCGCGGCGCCAGTCGAAGGTTCCGAACGCCGCGCGCCAGCCGCGCGGTGGCCGCGCGGGCGGATGCCTGGCGGGTTGCTCGCGGGCTGCCGTCATGCGCCTGGTCCCCGCGCCCGACGCGCGTGGTCGAGTTGCATGCCCGGTATCCGTGCGGTGATGCTCTGCATCGCGCTAACCTGTGCCTGTGGAACCAAAACCGCCCGTTCCGCGTGTGCTGGGGACGAATTCCGCCACCGGCACCCATTGTGCCTGCGCCACCGGCAGCAGCAGCAACTGCGCGATGCGATCCCCCGGCGCGATGGTAAACGCGGCTTGGCTGCGGTTCCAGCACGAGATCATCAGTGGACCCTGGTAATCGGCATCGATCAGACCGGTGAGATTGCCCAGCACCAGGCCGTGCTTGTGGCCCAGACCGGAACGCGGCAGCAGCAACGCGCACCAGCCCGGATCGCCGATATGCAGGGCGAGTCCGGTGGGCACCAGCGCGGTGTCGCCCGGCGCCAGCGTGAGCGCGGACTCAGGCGCGGCGCGCAGGTCCATGGCCGCGCTGCCCGGCGTGGCATACGCGGGCAGCGGAATGCTGACGCCGAGGCGCGCGTCGAGCACGCGATACTGCACCACGATCATGGCGCTGCCTCGCGTGCGGCGGCGCGGCGCGTGGCGATCAGCGCCAGCAATTCGCGCGCCAGCGTGGTCTTGTCGGCGCGCGCCAGTTCGTGCTGGCCACCGTGCCAGAACACGCTGAGGGCGTTGTCCTCGGTTTCGATGCCCAAGCCGGCGCCGACGCGATTGCCGGCGATCAGGTCCGCGCCCTTGCTGACCAGTTTGGCGCGCGCGCGCGTTTCGAGCTGTTCGGTTTCCGCGGCAAAGCCCACCAGGAAGGGCCTGGGCCGCAGCGCGGCCAGCGCGGCGAGGATGTCGGGATTCTCGAGCAGCTCCAGGGTCAATGCGCCACCGTGCTTCTTGAGCTTGTGCGTGCTGACCTGCGCCGGTCGGTAATCGGCCACCGCTGCGGCGGCGATCACGATGTCGGCGGCACGCGCGGCATCGAGCATCGCGGCGTGCATCTGGCGCGCGCTGCGCACATCCACGCGCCGCGCCACGCCCGGCGGTGTCGGCAGGCTGACCGGCCCGGCCACCAGCGTGACCGTGGCACCGGCCTGCGCGGCGGCGGCGGCGATGGCGAAACCCATGCGCCCGGAGCTGCGATTGCCCAGATAGCGCACCGGGTCGAGATCCTCCAGGGTGGGCCCGGCACTGACCAGCACGCGCAAGCCGCGCAGGTCGGCCGCCGCCGCGGGTGCCAGCGTGGCCAGCGCCGCGACGATGGCATCCGGCTCCAGCATGCGCCCCGTGCCGACCTCGCCACAGGCCTGCGCGCCGCTGTCCGGACCCAGAATCTGCGCGCCGCGCGCCTGCAGCAAAGCCAAATTGGCCTGCGTCGCCGGGTGCGCCCACATCAAGCGGTTCATTGCCGGTGCCAGCAGCAGGGGGCGGTCGCTGGCCAGGCACAGCGTGCCGAGCAGATCATCGGCCAGGCCATGCGCCAATCGCGCCAGGGTATTGGCGCTGGCCGGCGCGATCAGCACCACATCGGCCCAGCGCGCCAGCTCGATATGGCCCATGGCGGCCTCGGCCGCGGCATCCCACAAGCTGTTGCGCACCGGCTGCCCGGACAGCGCCTGCAACGTGGTCGCGCCGACGAAGCGCTCGGCGTTGGCGGTGAGCACCACGCGCACCTCCACTTCACGCTCGCGCAGGCGCCGCACCAGTTCGCAGGCTTTGTACGCGGCGATGCCGCCGCTGACGCCCAGCAGCACGCGCTGCGGCCCGTGCCAGGCGCTCATGGCGCGGCCCGTGTCGTGCGCGAATCGCATGGACCAGTGAGGATCATGTGGGCGCAACCCGACAGCCAGCAAAGCGCAGAGCTTACCGGATGCCGTGGCCGCCGCCGCTGCGCATCGCATCACGGTCGCGCGATGCTGGGTGCATGAGCATCCGCGATTGGCCCGAGGATTCACGTCCGCGCGAGCGCCTGCTGCAACACGGCGCCGGCAGTCTGGCGCCTGCCGAGCTGATCGCCGTGCTGCTGGGCAGCGGCGTGCGCGGCGCCAGCGCGGTGGAACTGGGCCAGCGCCTGCTGGCGCGGGCCGGCAGTCTCTCGGCCCTGCTCAACGCACCGGAAGCCTGTCGCATGTCCGGTCTCGGCCCGGCCAAGCGCGCGCGTCTGCTGGCTGCGCTGGAGCTGGCGCGGCGCAGCCTGGGCGAGGAGCTGGCTGCGCGCCCCACGCTGAGCAGCCCCGGCGACAGCGCCGCATTCCTGCGCGCGCAACTGCGCGATCGCGCCTACGAGGTGTTCGCCTGCCTGTTCCTGGACAACCGCCACCGCGTGCTGGCCTTCGCCGAGTTGTTCCGCGGCACGCTGGATGGCGCCAGCGTGCCGCCGCGCGAGGTGGTGCGCGCCTGCCTGCAACACAACGCCGCCGCGGTGATCCTGGCGCACAACCATCCCTCGGGCGTGGCCGAGCCCAGCGCCGCCGATGTGGCGCTGACGCAAACACTCAAACAGGCGCTGGATCTGATCGGTGTGCGCGTGCTCGATCATCTGGTCATCGGCAGCGGCACGCCGGTGTCGCTGAGCCAGCGCGGGCTGTGTTGAACCGGCGCGGCGCCACGCGCAAGGACGGCCAAAAGAGACGGCGCGGTGTCGCCACCGCGCCGCAAGTGCCGCAATACCCAGGTCGTGCCCCATGCTGGCCCGTGGAGAGTTCGGTCAGCTCGCGCAAGTTAGCTGCGCTGCATGACGCCGGCGTGACGGTCAGTGGTGCGGCTGGAGGATGCCTTCGAGGTCGGCCAGCCCCGCGTTGGCAGCCATCACGCCGGGGGCCGCACACACACGCGTGGGCCGGTTGCCGTCGACACGGCAGATCGCGGCGCTGAACGCATTGACCTGCGGCATCATCTGCGCGAACAGCGCGCTGCGCGGAGCGGCCAGTTGCGTGGCGATCTGCTGCCAGTCCATGCCCTGCAGACTGGCCGGCGAGATCATCGGCTGGGTCAGCAGGTAGGCGCCATCGAGATAGACGAAAGGAATGCCGTAGGCGAACCGCACGTAGGGCGGCACATCGAAAGCGCCGAAGACCTGCTTGGCCTGCGCGGTCATCGGCATCAACCGCTGATTGGCGCGATTGGCTGTTTCGATGGCCTGGAAGCGCAGATACGGGCTGCTGAACCGCGCGAACTGGAACGTGAAAGTCGCCGTGTTGGCGTACACGTCGGTAGGCGAGGAGAGCATGTAGCGCACGCCGGACAACTGGCCGAAGCGCAACAGCGCGAGCGCCAGTCCCCAGCGCTGCGCGGCGCAATACGGGCAGAAATCGGCGCCGATATACAGCAGCACCGGCGGCTTGCCCAGCGCCGGCCCCTGGATGGCCTTGATGTAGCTGACGGCCGGCCGCTGCGTGATGCGCAGGCCCGCCGTGCTGGCACGCAGCAGTTGCTGCATCAGCGCCGGTGCGACCGCATGGTTCAACTGCGCCGCGAGCGCCGGTGGCGTGGTGTCGGCGCACGCGGTGCCGGCCAGCGCCAGGCCCGCCAGCATGGCGCACAGCATGAGACTGAAACGCAAGCGGATATTCGACATGATCGATCCTCAAAGCATGGCGCGGGCACATGCGCGCGGTACGAAGCCTGCGCTTGGACAACGCCGCGCGCGTGAAGTGCGCCCCGGCGGATGGCCGACACGTGGGCGAGGGTGTCGTTACCGCGCCAAGCCGCAGGCATGCCGGCGCTCAGAGGCTGAAAAATTCACAGCCCCTCAGTGTTCGTGATGGATGTAGTGCTGTCCGCGCGACCACGATGCGGCCGCGGCGATCAGGCACATCAGAGCCGCGAAGATGAAGGCCTCGGCCAGGCCCGCATGGAACGGCCGGGCGATCAGATCGGAAAAATATGAATGCCCGGTCAACTGCATGCGCTTGGCGCTCGAGAGATGATCCAGCACGCCCGCGCCGACCAGCGTGCGGATCGGGTTGTAGCCGAGGAAGGCCGCGAACAGGATCGAAGCCGGCGGCAACGCCCCCACGCGTTCGGCGGCCGCTGCCGGCACGCCGTGCTGCATCAGGCCCTGCACCAGCGTCGTCGACAGGGTCGAGGAGAGTCCCGCGATCATCAGCGTGAAGAAAATGCCGATCGACAGCACCTGGGCCGAGTTCTGGAAGGTCGAGTTCATGCCGCCGCCGGCGCCGCGGTCGCGCGCGGGCAGGCTGTTCATGACCGCCGCCCGGTTGGGCGCCGCGAAAGCGCCCATGCAGAGCCCGTTGAACAGGAGGATCGCGGCGAAGGCCGCGTAGTTGAAGTCGATCGGCAGCAGCATCAGCAAGGCGAAGCTCACGGCGGCACCGAGCATGCCGCCGGTGGCGAAGTAGCGCGCGCCCAGCCGATCCGACAGGTAACCCGCGAGCGGCCCCGAAAGCAGGAATCCCGCGGTCAGCGGCAGCATGAAAATCCCCGCCCACAGTGGCGTCTGCTCAAAGCTGTAACCGTGCAGGGGCAGCCAGATGCCCTGCAGCCAGATGATCAGCATGAACATCAGGCCGCCGCGGCCGATGGCTGACAGGAAAGTCGAGAGGGTGCCGAAGGTGAAAGCCTTGATCCTGAACAGTGGGAACCGGAACATCGGCTCGGCCACGTGCGTTTCGACGACGGCGAAAGCAAGCAGCGATGCGGTGCCAGCCGCCAGCAACGCGATGACCGGCGCGCTGGTCCAGCCCATGGCATGGCCGTTGGCCGGTTCGATGCCCAGCGTGACCCCGATCATGATCAGGATCAGCCCGGCGGCGAAGGTGATGTTGCCGGCCCAGTCGATCCGCGCGCGGTGGCGTTGCCCGAGTTCCTTCAGCTTCATGTACGACCAGATGGTGCCGAACAGCCCGAACGGCACCGACACCAGGAACACCAGCCGCCAGTCGATGGCGGCCAGCACGCCGCCAAGGATCAGGCCGATGAAGGAGCCGGCGATGCCGGCGATGTTGTTGATGCCCAGCGCCAGGCCGCGCTGACCAGGCGGGAACGCGTCGGTCAGGATGGCCGCGGAATTGGCGATCAGAAAGGCCGCGCCGATGCCCTGGAAGATGCGGCCGATGATCAGCCAGTCGGCTCCGGCGCGTGCCGTGAACGGATCGAGCGCCAGCAGCAGCGAGGCCACGGTGAACACGACGAAGCCGAGGTTGTACATCTTCACGCGCCCGAACATGTCGCCCAGGCGGCCCAGACTCACCACCAGCACGCTGCTGACGATCAGGAAACCCAGGATCATCCACAGCAGGTAAAACGTGTTGCCCGGATCGAGCGGATTCAACTGGATGCCGCGAAAAATCTCCGGCATGGCGATCAGCATGATCGAGGAATCGATGGTCGCCAGCAGCACCGCGATGGTGGTGTTGGACAGCGCCAGCCATTTGTAGTGCATGGAAGTGCTCGCCGGGTCGGCCGCGGCGGTGGTTGCAACCGCGGCATCCGTTGCCGCGTGTCGTGGCGGGATGTGCCGTCGGGTCACGGGGTGTGCCGCGAATGGGCTGGCGCGAGCCGATCGATGATCGCGCGGGTGCTGCCGGTTTCGCCCAGCCGCGGAAAGATGCGCGTGATGCTGTTGTCGTGCGCCTCGGGGCTCATGTCGGTCATGGCGTCGATGGCGAGGGCGACGTTGAACCCGAGCTCGTGGGCCTGGCGTGCGCTGGACTCGACGCCGATGCTGGTGGCGACGCCGGCCAGCACGACCTGCGTGACGCCCCGCTGGCTCAGGTACTCGGCGAGGCCGGTGCCGGTGAATGCGCCCCAGGTGCGCTTGGTCACCACGTGGTCCTGCGGCTGCGGGTCGAGCTCGGCGACGAGATCGGCCCAGTCGGCGGGAAGCTCGCCCAGGCGGCGCGACTGTTCGGTCCGGCCCGGCGCACCTCCCGTGACGTTGACCAGCACCACCGGCAGGTCGCGGGCGCGGAACGCATCGGCCAGGGCGCGGGCATTCTGCACGACCGTCGCGAGCGGATGCGCGGTGGGCAGCGCGACAATGCCTTGCTGCAAGTCGATGACGATGAGCGCGGTATGCGCGTCAAGCGTGGTCGGGGCCATGTGCATCTCCTGATGATGAGGATCGGGGTTATCGCGGGTCGGCGTGCGGAAGCATGGCGTCCGCTGGCGCATCGACCAGGCGCTTGAGCAATTCCACGGCATTCGCCAGCTGGTCCTGCTCGACGGCGGAGAAGTTTGCGCGGATGGCGCGCAGCAACCAGTCCTCGCGTGCCGCCCGACTGGTCTCGATCATTTCCCGGCAGGCCGGCGTGAGCGACAAAATGGTTTGCCGCCCATCGGTCGGATCCGCCGCGCCGCGCAGCAAACCGGCACCCAGCAGGACGGAAACCGTGGCGCCCATGGATTGCGGACGCACACCCTCGGCGCGCGCGAGACGCGTCACCGTGGCCGGGCCATCGCGCTCCAGGCGACCGAGCACGGACATCTGCGACCAGGTGACAGCGCCCGGATGCGCCTGTTCACGCAGCCGTCGGCCGAGTTGACCGACCACGACACGCAGCGCAGCCGCGACCCTGGCGGCGCGTGCGGTTTCGGGATCACTCGCTTGCGGGCTCATATTCAGGGCAGTTTATATGAAGTAAGACTTCCAAGTTTGACTTGGCAGATTGCGGTCCCGCGCACGCGGCGCGGCGCGCGATGGTGTGTGCGGCAAGTAGACAGGCCGTTTGCGCGGGGTGTAAGGAATCCGGTGCGCGCCGCGACCAAGGCTTGGCGGCGCATTCCATCGGCGCGCGCCAAGCCGAACTGCAGCGGTCATCCGGCCGCATTCAACCCACCCGACTCCTGTCTCCAATCGAGGATATCCAGCATGAACAAGCATCAATTTCTCAGCATGACCGCGGCTTCCCTGATCGCCGCCGGCGCCCTCGCTGCTGCGCCGGCCTCGCATGCCGCCAGCATGGAGAAGTGCTTTGGCGTCGCCACGGCCCACCACAACGATTGCGCGGGCATCTCCGGACTGCACTCGTGCAAGGGCTCGTCCCCGAACAACTACAACCCCGGCGATTTCCGCGTGGTGCCCACCGGCACCTGCGAAAAAATGGGGGGTCTGGACATGGCCCAGGCCGAGAAGGTCCTGAAGAGCCCGGCCGAGGTCAAGGCATTCGAGGCCAAGATGGAAGCGAAGGCCAAGGGCTGAACCCTGTCGTCCCGCGGTCGCCGCGTCGCCATGTCGACGGCGCGGCGACCGTGGGATGCGCATCCGGGCTGGCGCGGCTGATCCGGGGCCGCGCTTGCCACTCACATCCACCGGCGGAGCTTGTCGATGAGCACACTCACATTGGCCGGCACCACTACGCGCCGCGCCTGGCGCGGTCTGGAGCGCGGTCTCGAATACCTGCAAGCGCCGGCCCTGCTGGCGGCACGTTTGTACGTGGCCTGGGTGTTTTTCGTGTCCGGGCTGCAAAGCCTGCGCGACTGGCCGGCCACGCTGTGGTTGTACGAAAACTGCTTTCACGTGGCGCTGCTGCCACCCGCCGCGGCGGCCGTGGCCGGCACCGCCGGCGAAATACTGTTGCCGCCGCTGCTGGCGCTGGGACTGTTTGGGCGCTTCGGCGCACTGGGCCTGTCCGTGGTCAACGTGGTGGCGTTGCTGTCTTATCTGCATGCGCTGCAGACGCCGGCGATCATGTTCCACTTCATCTGGGGCATCCTGCTGCTGCTGGTGGCGCTATGGGGTCCGGGCGCGTGGTCGCTGGATGCGTGGCGCGCGCGCGCCCGACGCGTGGCATAGCGCCGGCGTGTCGGAGTGGTGCAGCTTGCTGCGCGGCAGCCATCGAGCTGCGAATGCGCATTGGGCGCGACGAGGCACGAAGCGGCGGGCGCGGATTATTCGGGCGCGGCCACGCGCAGCATCGCGGGCAAGTGCGTGATGCGCAGCGCGCCATGCGTCCACGTCACCGGCTGGCCATCGAGCAGGGTGGCGCCGGGCGCTGCGGCATACGGCCAGGTGAGCAGCAGGCCGCCGGGTGGCATGGCGCTGCCGGCGGGGATTTCCAGGTGCACGCTGCCATCGTGCGCGCGCCAGTAGTGATAACCCAGCTTGCCCCACGGCGTGCGCAAGCCCTCGATGCGGATGCCGCCGTCATCCAGCCATGACCCGGGCACGCCGGCGGCCAGCACCATCGCCTGGTCGTGGTCGCTGCGGTAGGCCAGCATGTCGAGTGCGCTGCGCAGGAAGTCGCTGGCCACCCAGCCGTGCGGCATGTCGCCGATGAAGCCAGGCGCATCCGCATCGCGCCGGACCACTTCGGCCCACTGGTGCCAGGCGGCGGGGCGCTGCCCGGCGAAGAAGAAGCGCAGCAGCGCGGGGATGCGCGCGCGCCAGCCCAGGCGCACGAAGGCATCGACGTTGCGCCATTCGTAAGGCGTGTAGGTCTGCCATGGCGTGCGGCCATCGGCGCGCGCCTCGAAGTCGCGCCAGTAGCGCGCGAAGGTATCGCGCAGCAGATCCTGCGGCAGTGCGTGCTGCACTCCCACGGGCGACAGCGCGATGGTGGTGGAGGTGGGGTCGAAGTCGCCGAGGTCGGCACTGCCGGCGATGTAGTCGATGTGGTGCCAGCGCGCCGTGGCCGCGATGGAAGCGAAGAAGTCCTGCTGGAAATCGTCGGCGTCGCGGGTCATGGCTTGCCGCTGGTGTGTCTTGCCGAGTTGTCCGGCCAGCCAGGCCGCATCGCGGTAGCCGAGCAGCGACCAGAAGTCGTCCCAGTACGAATGCATGGGTTTGGCCGAATAGCCCTCGTGGCTGATCGAGCGCGGCATCAGGCCGTAGTACAGCGTGCGCTCGCCCTGCCGGTAGGCGGCGGTTTTCTGCGTGGCGCGCAGATGGTTCATGTAATGCACGGCGGCGACGACATGCGGCCACAGTTGCCGCGCCAGCGCCAGGTCGTGCGTGTAGCGCGTGTACTCGGCGATGGCGAAGATCAGCTCACCCTGCGAGTCGTTCTCGGGCGTGGGATCGGCGCCTTTCCAGTCCACGCAGCACGGCACCTTGCCGTTGCTGAACTGGTGCGGCGCGTACCACAGCAGATAGTCGCGCACGGCGCGGTCCTCGCCCATGCGCAGCAGCGCCTCGCTCATCATGGCGCCGTCGCGGATCCAGCTGCGCGCATAGCTGCGCGGTCCGGGCTGCAGCGCGGCGCCGTCGCGATCCAGCAAGATCTGCCACAGCGCGCTGTAGATCGTCTGCTGGAAGTCCTGCGCCTGCGGCGGCAGCTGCACCTGCACGCGTTGCAGCCGCGCCTGCCAGGCCGCGGCCACCGCGGTTTCGTCATGCTGCAACTGCACGGCGGCTTTTTCAGCACTGGTCAGCGACAGTGGCGCGGCGCCCGTCCACGGGATGGCGATGCCGACGCTGGCGGTGCCGTGCGCGGGAACATCCAATGGATACAACAGGGCGCCCTGCGCCAGTCCGTCGGTTTGCGTGACGGCGGCCCGTGCCAGCGGCATCGTCGCGAGCAGTTGCGGCAACGACTGGCGAGCGAGGTCGCCCGTCACGAAACCGGCGGGCCTTCCCAGCGTCACCAGCGTCTGCGCGTCATTCACGCGCAGCACGCCATCGCGGAAATCCAGCGCATGGATGGGCCCGAAGCCACCCGGCGTGTTGAGAAACTGCTGCGGCGGGTTGACCTGCAATGGCCGCACGGCCAATGCCAGCGTGACGTGCCGTGCGGCATCGCCGTCGTTGCGCACGGTGTAGCGCGCCAGCAACCGTGCCGCCGCCGGCGTGCCGGCGCCGAACGCGGTGACTTGCAAGTGCAGCGGGCCTTTCGTCCAGGTGACCGACGGCAGCGGCAGATAGCCATCGCGCAGCGCCTGGGTGATGCGCACGTCGCTCCAGTCCAGCAAGCCGCCGCGTGTCTGCAGGAACGGTTCGATGGACCAGCCGCCCTTGAACGGCTCGATGCGGCCGTCGGTTGAGAGCAAACCCGTCTGCTTGCCGCCATCGACGCCGAGTACGGTCCAGTCGTTCTGCTGGCCGGAAAGCCCGCGCGGAAACGTGCCGCGCGGCGCCAGCTGCGCCAGCGTCTGCAGCAAGGACGTCGGTTGCCCCCAGCCCGGCGCCTGCAGCGTCAACTGGCCCAGCGCGTAGCCCTGAGTGTTGCCGGAAAACGCCAGGCGCAGCCAGTGCGCGACCGGATCTTGCGGCAGGCCCAGCAAAACCTGCGTGCCGCTGCGCAGCAGCAGGCTGCGCTGCGCCTGCCAGTGCCTGCCGTCGCGTGAGGATTCCACGCGCACCCCGGGCGTGCCGGTGCTCGCGGCCACGGCGAAGGACAGACCACCGAGCGGGCGCTCGGCACCGAGATCCAGCGTCAGCGTCTGCGCGCCGCCCGCGGCGCTGCGCCATGTGCGCCCGGCGCGCATGGCCAGCGCCAGCGCGGCGGGGTGACCGGGCAGCGCGCTGCTGGCGCTGGCGCGCGGCACCGGCCATTGCGCCGGCGGCGCGGGCGCGTGCAGCAGCGCGAAATGATCGAAGCACAGTTCGCCGCGGCCACCCTGCACCGCGGCGATGGTGAGCTGCAGCGCGGCGCTGCGCCGCAGGCGGTGATCCTTGCGCGGGCCCCAGGCGAAGCCAACCTCGCGCTGCGCGATGTGCAGTGTGGTCCACGTCGCGGGCGGCGCGAATTCGGGTTGCTGGTACCACCACACGTTCCAGCCGTCGGCGCTGATGAACTTGAGCTGCAGGCCGTTGCGCGGCCCCTGCCCGCGCACGCCGAGTCGCAGCGCGTAGTGCGCGGGAAAATCCAGCGGCAGCGGATGCTGCATCTCGACGTAGCCGGCCACGCCTTTCGGAAAGTCATAGCCGAGGCACAGCGCCGTGCGCCCGTTCGCGCCCGGCGCGACACGCAGGCTGGCGTGCACGTCCTCGCTGGCATGCAGTGTCCACGCGCTGGCGTTGCCAAACTCGAGCGCGCGGATCACCACGCCCGGTGCTTGCGCCGCCAGCGCAGGCAAAGCACAGACCAGCATCAGCAGCGACAGCAAACCGCGGACCGCAACGTGGCGCACCTGCATCGACACAAGCCTCTCTTCAGCCCTTGACGCTGCCGAGCAGCAGCCCCTGGATGTAATAACGCTGCAGCAGCAGGAACAGCACCAGCACCGGCACCACGGTGACGACCGAACCCGCCATCAGCATCTCCACGTCCTGGCTGTGCTGGCGCGCCAGCGAGGCCAGCGCGATCGGCAGCGTGTAGTGGCTGCTGCCGGTCAGCACGATCAGCGGCCACATGAAGTCGTTCCACGCGGTGAGAAAGGTGAGGATGGTCAGCGTGAGAATGATCGGCTTGAGCAGCGGCAGCACCACGCGCGCGAAGATGCGGAACTCGCTGGCGCCGTCGATGCGCGCGGCCTCGAGCATCTCGGTGGGGATGGCGCGCGCGTACTGGCGCACCAGATAGATACCGAAGATGCTGGCCAGCGAAGGCAGGATCACGCCCGCGTAGCTGTTGACGATGTGCATCTCGCGCGCCAGCAGGAACAACGGCATCATCGCCACCTGCGTGGGGATCACCAGCGCGCCCAGCAGCAGGCTGAAGGTGCGCTCGCGCCCGGCGTAGCGCAGCTTGGCGAAGGCATAGCCGGCAAGCACGTTGCAGGCCAGCGAGCCCAGCGTGATGCCGCCGGAGACGATCAGGCTGTTGAGCAGATAGCGGCCCAGGTCGGCGCCGACGAACAGCGCGCGGTAATTCGCCAGTGTCGGATGCAGCGGCAGCAGCGGCGGCGGAAACGTGCTGGCCGAACCCAGCGGCATCAGCGACACCGACAGCATCCACAACAGCGGAAACAGCGCGACCAGCGCGACCAGCGCCAGCAGTCCGTTGACCCCCCATGTGGCGGCACGCGCGGCCTTCATACCCAGCCCTTGCGGCGGCCCACGCGCACCAGCAGGAACGTGGCCGCCAGCGTGAACACGAACAGCGTGAAGGCGATGGCCGAGGCCAGGCCCAGGTTCCACCAGTCGAAGCCCTGGTTGTACATCAGGTACAGCACCGACAGCGTGCTTTGCAGCGGCCCGCCCTCGGTCATCACGTAGGGCTCGGCGAACAGCTGGAAATAACCCACCATGGTCAGCAGGCCGACCGTCATCAGCGTCGGCCCGAGCATGGGCAGGGTGATGTGGCGCACCTGTTTCCAGGCGCTCGCGCCATCGAGCCGCGCCGCCTCGTAGAGCTCGTCGGGGATCGCCTGCAGCCCGGCCAGCACGATGATCATGGCGTAGCCGAAGTTCTTCCACAGCGCGAAGAAGATGATCGTCGGCATGGCCATGTGCGGATTGCCCAGCCAGTCGATGGGCTGCACGCCGAACCAGCCCAGCACGTAATTGACGACGCCGTAGTGTTGCTGGAACAGGTATTTCCAGATCACCGCCACGGCGATGATGTTGGCCACCACGGGCGTGAACAGGGCGGTGCGGAAAAATCCCTTCCAGCGCGCCAGGCGCGAATGCACCAGCAGCGCCGCGCCCAGCGCCGCGGCGATGGACAGCGGCACGCCGACCACGACGAAGTACAGCGTGTTGCCCAGCGCCTTCCAGAACAGGCCCATGCGCAGCACGGTCAGGTAATTATCGAAGCCGACGAACTGCACGTTCTTCAGGCTGGCCAGGGCGTAGATGTCGAAATCGGTGAAGCTCAGGCCCAGCGCCAGCAGCACCGGCACCAGGAAGAACAGGCCGATGACGATCAGCGCCGGGCCGGTGAACACCCATGCCGCCAGGGTCTGGTTGGACTTCATGGCGCCAGCCTCCCGTGCGCGATCATCCAGCGCCGCTTGGCGAGGATGGCGTCGGTCTTGCGATCCAGCAAGGCGGTGGTCTGCGCCACATCGAGGCGGCCCCAGGCCGCACGCGCGGCAATGGTCTGCATCTCGCGCACGATCTGCTCGTATTCGGCGATGCGCGGCACCGCGCGCGCGCGCTGAAGTTGCGCGAAAAACGCCGCGGCGTAGGGATCGCTGGCGATGTCCGGCCGCGCGAAGGTGCTGCGCCGCGGTGGCAGGTCGCCGGTGAGCTGGTGGAAACGGTCCTGCACCGCGGGCTGCGAGAGGTACTCGATCAGTTTCCACGCCGCCGCCTTGTGCCGGCTGCTGCGGAAGATCACCAGGCTGGCGCCGCCGGCGATGCCCGAGTTGCTGTCGGCGCCGGTCGGCCCGGGCAGTGGCGCGGTGGCCCAATCCTTCTGCACCGAGGCCGGCATGCGCGTCTCGAATTCGCGGATCATCCACGGCCCGGAAACATAGAACGCATAGTGTCCGCGCGCGAATTCGATGGGCACGCTGGCGATCTGCGTGTCGTCGATGCGTGGTGCGTAGCCGTCGCGGAAGAAACTCAGGTAGAAGCGCAAGGCGGCGGTGAACTGCGGCGACTGGAAGTTGCCGTACTGGTCGTGGCCCTTGAGGAACGAGCCGGGCTGCTCCAGAGAAAACGACACCAGCTGCTCGAACTCGTTCAGCGGCAGCAGCGCGGCCCAGTCGCCGGGTCGGGCGCGCGCCTTGATCGCCGCCATCATGCGTGTCCATCCGGCCCAACTGGTGGGTGGATGGTCGAAGCCGGCCGCGGCGAGGATGTCCTTGCGATAGAAGATCAGCCGTGTATCCACGTACCACGGCACGCCATAGTCCTTGCCGGCGATGACGTTGCTCTTCCAGATGCCGGGGAAATAATCGGCCGGGGTGACGATGTGCGAGCCGGCGATGAAACGGTCCAGCGGCACGATCGCCCTCAGCGCGGCCATTTCCGGGATCCAGGTGTTGCCCATCTGCGCGATGTCGGGCGTGGTGCCCCCGGCGTAGGCGGTGAGCAGCTTGGCGTGCGCGGCGGTCCACGGCAGCTGCTGCACCTCGACGCGGATATCCGGGTGCAGCGTCTCGAAGCCCTTGACCAGTTGCGCGGCGGCCTGGCCTTCCTCGCCCATCGTCCAGAAGCGCAGCACGATGCGCGACTCGGACGGCGCCCGCGCGCAGCCGGCCAACAGCGCGGCCAGCAGCACGGGCAGCAACCACAGCAGGTGCAGCGCGCGCTTCATGGCTGGCATGCGCTGCTCATTGCGTGGCCGGCTTGCCGTCCAGCCAGCCGCCGGTGAAGCCGGCGCGCTCGAGGCCACGGCGGATGGATGGGTTCTTGCGCATCACCCGCCAGACGAAGCCGGAACGGTAGTTCTCCAGCATCAGCAGGATCGGCCCCTGGTCGATGCCGAGGCGTTCGGAGTCCACCCAGCCCACCCCCGGCACCACGCTTCCGCTGTTCAACGCCACGTTGCGATCGTGGAAGCTGGGATTGAAGGCATCGACATAGCCGTAGCGGCCATAAATGGATTTGCCGTACCTGGCCTGCATGGCCTCGACCATGGGGATGACGATCTTGGGCGCGAAAGCGATCGAGCCCAGCGCCGCCGTCGGCGCGATGGTGCCGTCGTCCAAGGTGCCGACGATGCCCGCCCCGCGTGCGGCATAACCGTAGAATTGCCGCCGCTTGCCATCGACCTTGAGCACGAAGTTGCCGGGACCGTCGCAGGCGGTCAGCCCCCACAAATCCTTGCCGTAACCGGTCCAGCCCATGGGGTTGGCGATGGCGTAGTCGCGCTGCGATTCGGTGGCGCGGCGACTGTTGATGAAATAGTCGCTGTGGTGGGCGCGCATGAAGGCATCCTGGATGCCGCGGAAATCGACCCACGACTGCGAATACTGCGAGGTGAACAACGGCCCGTAGCTGAGCTGTTCGCGACCGTAGTAGTCACCCCAGAACTTCGGATAGGTCGCGCTCCACGCGGCCCAGGCGTCCTTGTGGATCGGATGCGTGGGCGAGCCCAGCGCCTCGATGTACAGGATCATCGCTTCGTCATAGCCGCGATAGCTGTGCGGAATGAAGCCGGCTTCGGGCGTCCAGCCCATGCCGATCAACGGCGGATGCGGTTGCATCCAGGGCCAGTCGACGCGCTTGTAAAGTTTGCCGGTGATCGCGCGGATCTCGCGTTCCTGCGCCGTGTCGCGGTCGAAATAGCTCTGGTCGAACAACACGCCGGCCATGAACAGCGCGGTGTCGATGCTCGAAAGCTCGGTGCCGGGCCAGCGTTTGCCCGTGCGCATGTCGAGGAAGTGGTAGTAGAAACCCTTGTAGCCGGTCTCGCCCGATGCCGCCTTGCCCTGCGGCGCGTGCTCGAAGAACTTCAGCGTGGTCAGTACGCGCGCGATGGCCTGCTGGCGCGTGATCCAGCCGCGCTCCACGCCGATCGGATACGCGGTAAGCGCGAAGCCCACCGCCGCGATGCTGGAAAACGACGGTCCCGGATAATGATCGGGCGCGAGGCCATTGGCGGGGTTGGTGGTATCCCAGAAAAATTCGAAGGTGCGCTTTTCAAGCTGATCGAAGAACGGCGGCAGCGTGTGCTCCACCGGCAGCGTGGATACGAACGGCGCGGGCCGCGGCGCAGTGCCGGCCGGCGCCGCCAGCAGCGCACCGGGAAGCATGGCCAGCAGGATCGCGCAGACAATGGCATTGCGTTTCAACATGATTGCCTCGGCTGGAAAAAAACCGCGCACCGCCTGTTCGGTCGGTGCGCGGAATCACGCACACACTTGAAAAACGTCGTGACGACCGCTCATGCGGGCGCCGCGCAGCGGCGGTCGATGAAGGTCTGATGCGGCGGCATCATGCCGGTACAGCTTTCGATCACCTGCGCCACGCCCTGCACGAACTGCCGGAGCTGGTCGTCGGGCATCTGGTCGACCAGCGGGTGATAGGTGCGCGGCAGGATGTTCTGCCCGATCATCACCTCCACCCAACTGGGTTCGGCGAAAAGTTCCTCGCTCTCGCGGAAGCACCGCCCGCTGTCCGCGAACAGGCGCATCTTGTGCGCCAAGGCATCGGGAATCGACATGCGGGCGCACTCGCGCCACAGCGGCGCGTCGTCGCGCTGGGTGGCGTGGTAGTGCAGGATCAGGAAATCGCGGACGCGCTCCAGCTCGAAACCGAGCTGGGCGTTGTACTCGTCGATCACCACCTCGCTGAAATCATTCCACGGCAGCAGGCTGAGCAAGCGTGCGATGCCGGACTGGATGAGGAAAATGCTGGTGGATTCCAGCGGCTCCAGAAAGCCGCTGGCCAGCCCCAGCGCGACCACGTTCTTGTTCCAGAACTTCTTGCGCATGCCGGGCGTGAAGCGCAGGAAACGCGGCTCGCCCAGCGGCTTGCCATCCAGGTTGGCCAGCAGGGTGGCCGCGGCCTCATCGTCGCTGATCAGCGCGCTGCTGTAGACGTGGCCATTGCCGGTGCGGTGCTGCAACGGGATGCGCCACTGCCAGCCGGCCGTGCGCGCGGTGACGCGCGTATAGGGCGTGGGCGGGCCGACTTTTTCGCAGCCGACCGCCACGGCGCGGTCGCAACGCAGCCATTGCGAATAATCGGTGTAGCCGGTGTGCAGCGCCTGCTCGATCAGCAGGCCGCGGAAGCCGGAGCAGTCGATGAACAGGTCGCCGCCGATGACGCTGCCGTTCTCCAGCATCACCGATTCGACGTAGCCGTCCGCGCCGCGCAGCTGCACGTGTTTGATCTTGCCCTCGGTGCGGCGCACGCCGCGCGCCTCGGCATAGCCGCGCAGGTAGCGCGCGTACAGGCTGGCGTCGAAGTGGTAGGCGTAGCGGATGTCCGCCAGCGGCGAATTGGCCGGGGCGTCGCTGGCCGAGGGCATGAACCTGCCGCGTGGCGCCGCCGCCGTGTTGATCGAATAATCGCCCAACGGACCGGCCCAGCCCTGTTGCCGCGCCTTGATCCAGAATTGGTGGAACGGCAGCGGGCCGACATTGGCGCCCAGCGTGCCGAAACCGTGGATGTAACTGTCGCCCAGCCGGCCCCAGTCGTTGAACTGGATGCCCAGCTTGAACGTGCCCTTGACGGCCTTGACGAACTCGACCTCGTCGATCTCCAGCAGCGTGTTGAACTGCTTGAGGTGCGGCACCGTGGCCTCGCCCACGCCGATGGTGCCGATCTCCTCCGACTCGATCAGTTGCACGGCATAGCCCGCGCCCAGCACCTTGGCGCAGGCCGCCGCCGCCATCCAGCCGGCGGTGCCGCCGCCGACGATGACGATGTTTTTCACGGCTTGTAACGTGGGCATCGAGGCAATTCTCGCGGAGGTCTGCACAACTACGGCGCGCCGGTCCATGGCACAGGATCAAGCCCGGCGCAGTCGCCGCGCGCCGGCGGATTGCCCGCCGGCGCGCCAGTTCGGGCTCAGAAATTGACGCCCACGGTCAGCTTAAGGTAACGCGGGTAACCGCTGATGTCGCCGGTCGGGTCATAAGTGATCGGATACTTGTTGAGCACGCCATTGCTGCCGTAGTTGTAGACGTAGCTCGAGTAGTTGTGCCAGTTGAACACGTTGATGATGTCGGCGCGCGCGTAGGCATTGAGGCCGTAGAGCTTGAAGTTCTTGGTGAACTGCACCGAGAAGTCGCGATAGCCCCAGATGCGCCCGCCCACCAGGAAGTGCGAGCCTTCCGGCGTGGCCGCCACCGGAACGCAGCCGCTGGCCGTGTTGGGATCGTTGTAGCAGGCCAGGTTGACGGCGGGGATCGGCGTGGCCAGGGTCAGGCGCGCGCCCATGGCGATGTCCCACGGCCCCTTCAGGGTGCCGGCCACGACGAGGCGCGACTTGGCCACCGGCTCGCTGATGAACGGGTACTGCCAGGGATACTCGGCGTCGAAGGAGTAGTTGTTGTTGAGCGACTGGTTGTCCATGTTCCACTTGGCGTGGGTATAGGTGTAGGCCACGGTCAGGCCCCAGCCGGATTCCTCGGTGTAGGGTTTTTCCGCGGACAGCAGCAACTGCGTGGTGCGCGTCGACAGCGAGTTGCCCCACAGGATCAGGTTGCCGAATCCGGGCAGCGGATAGGTCCAGGGCTGGCCCACACCACCCCAGGGTTCGTTGACCCAGAACGCACCGCCGGGCGCGCGGTTGCCCAGGAAGCCGGTGAGGCCGTCGTAGCTGAGCACACGCGTGACCGCCACGCTGGTGTTCCAGTCGCCGATCTGGTTGCGCATGCCGATCGAGAACTGGTCGGAATACGGCGTCTTCAGGTCGTTGGGCATCATGTCCACTTCCTTGCCGGCGAACGAGCCGCCCACCAGTGCCTGCAGCGCCGGAATGCTCAGGTAGGACGGATTCCAGGCGTAACAAGGCGTCTGCCCGGTCTGGCAGGGCTGCGACGCCGTGCCGAAGTAGATCGTCGGCTGCGACAGCACGTACTTGGTCTGCTCGACCTGCAGCAGGTTGTAGAGGTTCTGGTTGTAGGTGCGACCCACGCCACCGAAGATCACGTGTTTCTGGTTGCCGTCGATGTCGTACGAGGCGCCCAGGCGCGGCGAGAAATTCCATTTGGCGCTGCGGCTGTGGCCGTTGCTGATGTAGTCGTTGATGTTGATGCCGCCTTGCGCCAACTGCTGCGCGTAGGTGACCCCGGGTGCCGCACCGGGCGCTTGCGTGTTGAGCGCCGCCAGCACGGGCGCCGGGGTCACATAGTTCAGGTAGGCCGGGGTGCGGTTGTAGTCGGCGCGCACGCCGACATTGAAGGTCCAGTGCTTGTTGAAGGTCCAGGTGTCCTGCAGGAAGGCATCGAACAGCGTGTTCTTGCTCACCGAGATCGGGCTGAGGCCGGGAACCGGCGAACCGAACTGCACCTGGTAGGGGCTGCTATAGGTGCCCGTGGTCGGCGAAACCTTGTAATAGAACAGCGCGTTGCTGTCGCCCGCATCCTGCGCCGTCAGCGTGACGCGCTGCAGGTCGAAGCCCGCCTTGATCACGTGGCTGCCGTGCCACTCCAGCCCGTCATAGGTGAAGTGGTCGAAAATGCCGGTGCCGCGCTGGCCCTTGTTCTGCTGTGCCAGCGGCGAATTGCCGGTTTGCAGGATGGTCTGGTTGGGATCGAGCGGGTAGTTGGTGTTGATCGCGGCCGTGTAGGCGTTGCCGATGCCGAGCAGGATCGGCGTCGGCTGGTAGGCCGCATCCTGCCAGGTGGCCTCGAGACGGTTGAACCAGTCGTAGCCGCTGTGCTCCCAGGCCAGGTCGGCGGTCTTCTGGTAATTGATGGTATTCAGGCCCGCCGATTGCGTGCTGACGCCGCCGACGCCGCTGATGCTGGTCTCGTTGCGGATATGCGTTTCCAGCACGAAGCGGTCGCGATCGGTGGGCTCGTAGTCGATCTTGCCGAACCAGTTGTTCTCGAGGAACGGCAGGTTGGCCGGACCGATCTGCGCCTGCACGCTGGCCGGCAACTGGCTCACGTACACCTGCGGCGCATTGGGTACCACCACGCTCGGGGTGTTGAACTTCTTGCCTTCATAGGCAATGAAGAAGTGCATCTTGTTCTTGATGATCGGGCCGCCGAAATCGAAGCCATAGTCCTTGTCGGTGGAAGGCGTCTTGGGTGGCTTGGCGTTCTCGGCCGGCGTGGCCGCGCGCATGCCGGTACTGTTGAAGCTGGCGAAGACGCCGCCCTTGAACTCGTTGGTGCCCGACTTGGTGGAGGCGACGATGGCGGCGCTGGACAGCGTGCCGTACTCCGCTTCCTGGTTGTTGGTGATCACGCGGTATTCGCCGATGGCCAGCTGCGGGAACGGATTGCCCTGACTGGCGGTCTGCCCGACGATGCCGCCAGCGAGCACCATGCTCTTCTGGCTGACGCCGTCGATGTACACGTTGATGCCGCTGTCGGCTTGGCCGCCAGCCTGCAGTTTGGTATCGCCATTGGCGCTGCGGCTAAACACCATGCCGGGCACGGTATCGGCGAACTGCAGGAAGTTGCGCGAGGCCGCGGGCATGTTCTGGATCTGGTGCAGCGACACGTAGCTGCCGACCTGCGAGGTATTCACGTCGATGGCGTTCATGTTGATCGCGGTGGCGCTGACCTTCACCGCCGCCAGCTCGGTGGCCGACTGCAGGTTGAGCGTGATCGTCGAGGCCACGCTGAGGCGGATCTTCTGTGTGGGTCCGTTGCCCGCCTGCGCCGTGTAGGTGCCTGGCGGCAGCCCGGGCAGCACGTAGGTGCCCTTGCTGTTGGACTCGGTCTTGCGCGTCAGGCCAGTGGCGATCTCGCGTACCACGATCTGCGTGTTGGGCGTGGTGGTGCCACGCAGCGTGGCGTCGGCGCTGGCTGCCAGCGCGGAGGTGGGCAGCACGGCGCCCGCGCTCACCAGCGAGGTGGCGATCAGGCTGGCAAGCAATTTCTTTTTGAAGCTCTGCGGCGTTTTCATGGATTTCCTACCTTGGTCAGGTATGTGAGTTGCGCAGTTTCGGGACGACACTGCGTGCGTTGCTGGAGCGATGCGGGACTAACGGTGCCTGGGTGCAGGTTGCGGTTTGCCTTGCGTGGCAGGCCCGGCCTGCGCGCGCTTCTTGGAAACGGTGTCCGGGTTGCGCGTTGGCGCCGCGGCGGCGTGGCTGTGCATGCCGCAGGACGCGCGCAGCACCAGTTCCGGCGCCAGCATCTGCACGCTGTGCGTTTGCGCCACGCCGCCGTTGGCGATGTCCGCGACGAGTTGATCCAGCGCGCGCCCGCCGAGATCGGCGATGCGCACGCGCACCGTGGTCAGCGGCGGCTGCGTGAAGCGCGCGGTGGGAATGTCGTCGAAGCCGGCCAGCGCGATGTCATCGGGCACACGCAGCCCGGCCTCGGTGAGCGCGAACAGGCAACCGATGGCCATGGAATCATTGGCCGCGAATATGGCCTGCGGACGCGGACTTTGCCGGGCGATCAGGCTGCCGGCGCGGTAGCCGGATTCCTCGCTGAAATCGCCAGCGACGAGCTGCGGCGTGCTCTGCGGCAACAGCTCGCGCAGCGCCTCGAGGCAGCCCTGCAGACGTTCTTCTGCATCGAGGTTGCCGCGCGGACCGCCGATGAAGGCGATCTCGCGGTGGCCGCAATGCAGCAGATGCCGGGTCATGGCATAGGCGCCGGCACGATTGTCCACCGCCAGCGCCGACAGACGCGTGTGTCCGTGCACCGGATTGAGCAGGATCGCGGGCAGATCCTCGGGCAGATGGCGCTCGATGAAACCCGGATCGGCATGCGGCGACATGATCAGCAGCCCGTCGACACGACCCAGCATGGCCTGCAGCGCGGCGGCGGTTTCGCCGGCGTCGCCATGCGAGCTGGACAACAGCAGGTGATAGCCCTGCCCGCGCGCGGCGCGGTCGATGCCGCGGATCAGCTCGGAAAAGAATTCGCCATGCATGTCCGGCAGCAGCGCGCCGATGGTCTGCGTGCGTCGCGTGATCAGGCTGCGCGCCGCGCTGTGCGGCACGTAACGCAGGCGCGTGGCGACTTCCTGCACGTGCGCACGCACCGCCGCGGCGACGTTTTCGCGACCATTGAGCGCACGCGACACGGTGGCCACCGACACCTCGGCCTCGCGCGCCACGTCTCTGATCGTGATTGCCACGTCCCACCACCCTTGCCGATTCGTTGCAAAGCGCTTACCGGAATTGCCGGAAGCGAGGATTCGGCGCGGAATGTAAACGTTTCCATATGGCTTTGCAAAAGCCGGATTTCATGCTGCATTGCAATAAAAGATCATACTAAACAAATGGTTGCATCAATCCATATTATTGCTGGATTCGAGCTTGAAATGCGCGGGCGGATATTTAACAAAAATGTCGCAATGCGACATGTAACCGTTGCCGGCAAGCCGTGCGTGCAGGCCGCGCTGCCTCAGCCGGTGTTCTGCAAACCCTGCGCGATGCCGTTGACCGTGGTCACCAGCGCGGCGAACAAGGCCTCGTCGTTGCGCCCGGTTGCGCGCCAGCGCGCCAGCAGGTCGAGCTGGATCAGGCTCATCGGGTCGATGTAGGGGTTGCGCAGGCGGATGGATTGCGCGAGGCGCGGATCGGCAGCCAGCAGTTCGTCGTTGCCCTTGAGCCGCAGCACCCAATGCCGGGTGAGCGCGAACTCGTCGCGCAGGCGCGGGAAAAAACGCGCATGCAGGTCAGCATCGGCGAGCTGCGAGAAACGCGCGGCGATATCCATGTCGCACTTGGCCAGCACCATCTCGACGTCGTCCAGCAACGTGCGCAGGAACGGCCAGTCGCGCGCCATGTCCAGCAGCGCGGTCTCGCCCAGGGTCTCCGCGGCACGGCGCAGCGCGCTGCCCACGCCATACCACGCAGTCATGCCGGCGCGGCACTGCGTCCATGCGAACACCCATGGAATCGCACGCAGGCTTTCGATGCCGCCTTCACTGACGCCGCGGCGCGGCGGGCGCGAGCTGAGCGTCATGCGCTCGATCACGTCGATCGGCGTGGCGGCGCGGAAGTAGGCGACGAACCCCGGCGTCTCGAGCAGCGCGCGATAGGCGGCCTGGCCCTCGGCGGCGATGGTGTCCATGGCCGCGGCCCAGTGCGGCTCGCGCGCATCGACACCCGGCGTGATCAGACTGGCGCGCAGCACCGCGCCGCTGAGCTGTTCCAGCGTGCGCAGCGCCAGTGCGCGGATGCCGTAATTACGATGGACCACCTCGCCCTGTTCGGTGAAGCGCAGGCGGCCGTCGACGCTGCCCGGCGGCGCGGCCAGCACCGCGCGCGTGGTCTTGCCGCCGCCGCGGCTGACCGAGCCGCCACGGCCATGGAAAAACGTCAGTCGCACGCCGGCCTGCGCGGCCACCGCGAGCAATTGCGTTTGCGCGCGCTGCAGCGCCCAGCGCGAGGCCACGATGCCGCCGTCCTTGGCGCTGTCGGAATAACCCAGCATCACGGTCTGCACGCCGCCGCGGGCGGCAAGATGCGCGCGGTACACCGGCTCGTCCAGCAGCGCGGCGAGCATGTCGGCGCCGCGCTGCAGGTCATCGATGGTTTCCAGCAGTGGCGCGATGTCCAGCGGCACCGCGCCCGCGCCGGGCAGGCCACCGCGCCGTGCCAGTGCCAGCACCGCCAGCACGTCGGCGACACTGTGCGCCATGCTGATGATGTACAGCCCGATGCTGGCAGCGCCGTGCGCGCCGCGCGCCGCGCCGAGCGTGGCGAACACGGCGTCGAGCGCGCGCCCGACGGCATCCGCGGGCGCCGGCAAGCGCGCGCTGCCGGCGGCATACGGCGCCAGACGCCGCGCCTGCGCGGCGACATCGCGCTCGCTCCACTGCGCATCATCCAGCGCCGCCGCCAGCGCCTGCGCATGTATGCGCGCGTCCTGGCGCACGTCCAGGCGCGCCAGATGAAAACCGAAGGTGCGCACGCGCCACAGCAGGCGGCGCACGCCGAACCAGCCGGCGTGTTCACCCGCGTGCGCGCGCAGGCTGGCGCCGATCAGCGCCACGTCGCTGGCGAATTCATCGGCGCTGAGGTATGCGTGCTCGGCCTCGTCGATGCAGGCACGCAAGCGCGCCTGCATCAGTGTCAGCAGCACGCGGTAGGGCATCTCGGCATGACGTGGGCGGATCAGGGCCGCGGCCTGCGGCAGCGCGCGTCGGTACTCGGCGATGCGCGCGATGACGCGCGCATCCACGCCGACGCGACTCTGCGACTGGCTGAGCAGACGCGCCAGCCGGCCCACCTCGGCGAGATAGCGCTCCAGCACCAGCGTGCGTTGCGCGCGCAGCGTGGCCTCGATGGTCTCGGCGCCGACGTTGGGGTTGCCATCCATGTCGCCACCCACCCAGGTGCCGAAGCGCAGCAGCGTGGGCAGCTCGATGGTTGCCCCGGTGCAGGTGCGCAGCGCGTCATCGAGAATCTCGTAGTACACCGGCAGCACGCGGTACAGCACGTCGGACAGATAAAAGCCGGTGTGGTCGACCTCGTCCTGCACGCTGGGGCGCAGCGCCGAGGCCTCGGCGGTCTGCCAGCCCACGCTCAGCGCCATGCGCATCTGCGCGATGCCGGCGGCGCGCTCGCCCGGCGTCTGCTCGCCATCGAGATCGGCGACCAGACAGCGCACGATCACCTGTTCCTTTTCCAGCAGCGAGCGCCGCACCGACTCGGTGGGATGCGCGGTGAACACCGGTTCGATGCGCAGCCGCCCCAGCATCTCGCGCAGCGCATCGGCGCCGATGCCGAGCTCGCGCAGGCGCATCAGCACGTCGTGCAGGCCATCGGGTTGCGGCGTAGCCAGCGCGCGTTGCCAGGCGCGTCGACGGCGAATGCGGTGCACGCGCTCGGCGACATTGACCACGTGGAAATACGTGGAGAACGCGCGCGTCAGCGCATCGGCCAAGGCCGGCGCCAGACTCTGCAAGCGCGCGCCCAGCGCATCGACCGCGGCCGCCGACTCGCGGCGCTGGATGGCCGCGGCGCGGATCGCCTCGACCATGGCGAGGAATTCGGCGCCCATCTGCTCGCCAAGCATGGTGCCGACGAGGGCGCCAAGGCGGCGCACGTCCTCGCGCAGCGGGGCGTCCTGCGGGCGAAATTCGGATTCACGCGAGTCGTGCATGCAAGTTCCGGATCATGGGCGTCGACCGTATCCCTGCCAGCATACGCGCGTTGACAAAGTCTTTATCTCTCCATCCGGAGAGAGCGATATACTAAATCCTCTGCACGCCGAGGGGCGCTGCGACCGTGTCCTGGCCGAAACTCGACCACGCGGCCAGGCTCGGTGCGGCAGTCAGTACAACCGCGCCCGCCGGGTTTGCATGCTGCTTGTGCGGGCCCCGTCTTATCCGCGCATCCATTGGAGTCCATCGTGAACGCACTCGCCCATGCCGCCGCCGGCGCTGACTACAAGATCGCCGACATCGCGCTTGCTGATTTCGGCCGCAAGGAAATCGACATCGCCGAGCAGGAAATGCCCGGGCTGATGTCGATCCGCAAGAAGTACGCCGCCGCGCGACCGCTCAAGGGCGTGCGCGTCACCGGCTCGCTGCACATGACCATCCAGACCGCGGTGCTGATCGAGACGCTGAAGGATCTCGGCGCCGACGTGCGCTGGGCGAGCTGCAACATCTTCAGCACCCAGGACCACGCTGCCGCGGCGATCGCCAGAACCGGCACGCCGGTGTTCGCCTGGAAAGGCGAGACGCTGGAGGAATACTGGGATTGCACGCTCGATGCGCTGGGCTTTGCCCACGGCACGCAGGGCCCGCAGCTGGTGGTCGATGACGGCGGCGACGTGACCCTGCTGATCCACAAGGGCTTTGATCTGGAAAACGGCAGCGACTGGGTCAACACGCCATCGACCAGCCACGAGGAACAGGTGATCAAGAACCTGCTCAAGCGCGTCGCCAAGGAGCGCCCTGGCTATTGGCACAAGGTCGTGGCCGAGTGGAAGGGCGTCTCCGAGGAAACCACCACCGGCGTGCATCGTCTGTACCAGCTGGCCGAGGCCGGCACGCTGCTGGTGCCGGCGATCAACGTCAACGACTCGGTGACCAAGAGCAAGTTCGACAATCTGTACGGCTGCCGCGAATCGCTGGCCGACGGCCTCAAGCGCGCCATGGACGTGATGCTGGCCGGCAAGGTCGCCGTGGTCTGCGGTTACGGCGACGTCGGCAAGGGTTGCGCGCACTCGCTGCGCGCGTACGGCGCGCGCGTGGTGGTCACCGAAATCGATCCGATCAACGCGCTGCAGGCGGCGATGGAAGGCTTCGAGGTCAACAGCGTGGAAAGCACGCTGGGCCGCGGCGACATCTACGTCACCACCACCGGCAACAAGGACGTGCTGACGCTGGAGCACATGCAGGCGATGAAGGACCAGGCCATCGTCTGCAACATCGGCCACTTCGACAACGAGATCCAGGTCGACCGGCTCAACAACTGCGGCGCCACCCGGCTCAACATCAAGCCGCAGGTGGACAAGTACACGTTCGCCAAGGGCAACTCGATCTTCCTGCTGGCCGAGGGCCGCCTGGTCAACCTGGGTTGCGCCACCGGTCACCCCAGCTTCGTCATGTCCAACAGCTTCAGCAACCAGACGCTGGCGCAGATCGAACTGTGGGCCAACCGCGAACAGTATCAGGCCAAGGTCTACATCCTGCCCAAGAAACTCGACGAGGAAGTCGCGCGCCTGCACCTGGAGAAGATCGGCGTCAAGCTGACCACGCTCAGCGCCGCGCAGGCCGCCTACCTCGGCGTGCCGATCGAGGGGCCGTACAAGCCCGAGCATTACCGTTACTGAGCAGCGAGCAGGCAAGCGGAAATGGCCAGCCGTACAGCACGACAAGCCTTGCGCCGCGGTCAGGATGCGCGGCGCGGATTCCCGCTGTCGGCGCGTGCGATTCACCTCAGGGCATGAACCGGATGACCGGCATGAGCGATGCGATGCAAGTCCCCGTTTCCTTCGAGTTCTATCCGCCCAAGACCCCCGAACAGCACGAACAGCTCGAACGCACGGTAGCGCGCCTGAAAGCGCACGCCCCGCAATTCGTGTCGGTGACCTTCGGCGCCGGCGGCTCGACGCTGAGCTACACGCCGGACACGGTGCGCACGCTGCGCGCGACCCACGGGCTGGATGCCGTGCCGCACCTGTCGTGCATGGGCGGCACGCGCAGCGAGATCGCCGCGCTGCTGGCGCAGTATCGCGAGATCGGCTGCACGCGCGTGGTGGCGCTGCGCGGTGACTTGCCATCGGGCATGGCCACCAGCGGCGATTTCCGCTACGCCGCCGATCTGGTGCGCTTCATCCGCAGCGAACACGCGCGGCATTTCCACATCACCGTGGCGGCCTATCCGGAAACCCATCCGCAGGCCGAGGATGCGCATGCCGACGTACGCCACTTCGTCGCCAAGATCGAGGCCGGCGCCGACACTGCGATCACCCAGTATTTCTTCAACGCCGACGCCTATTTCCACTTCGTCGAGGACGCGCGCCGCGCCGGCGTGACCGCGCCGATCGTGCCCGGCATCATGCCGGTGTCCAACTTCGCGCAACTGCGGCGCTTCTCCGAGCAGTGCGGCGCCGAGATTCCGCGCTGGATCGTGCGCCGCTTGCAGGCCTATGGCGATGACACCGCGTCGATCCGCAGCTTCGCCGCCGATGTGGTGGCCGGCATGTGCAGGCGCCTGATCGAAGGCGGTGCGCCCGAGTTGCACTTCTACACGTTGAATCTGGCCAAGCCCACCGAGGCCGTGCTCGAGCGTTTGCACTGAGAGGCTGTGATTTTTTCAGCCTCTGGGCGCGTCAGGCGCTCCGTTAGACTGTCGCGCATGATGCGCCAGGCTTTGCTGATCGTGTTCGTCGGCCTCGTGCTGTGCGCGCCACTGCAAGTGCGCCGCGCCTGGGCGCGTGGTGATTCCATCGCGCCGCAACCCATCTATCGGTGTCTGGGTCCGGACGGCAGCACCATGTTCAGCGGCACGCCGTGCAACCAAGACAGTCTCGCGCAGGGCGCATTGCCCGAGGTCGCCGCGATCGGCGACCGTACGCCGCTGCACCTGTGTCCGCTCGATCCGGACGAGCTGCGCGCGCGTGTCGCGGATGCATTCCTGGCGCATGACATCAACCGCCTCGCCGGACTGATGTTGTGGCAGGGCTACGGCAAGCGCGCCGCGATCGCGCGCATGCAGACGCTGAGCAGTGCCATGCGCGAAGGGCTGCTGCGCATCGAACTGCATGGCCCGCCCTCGCCACTCGCGCCTTTTGCCGCGCCTGACGCAGCGTTCGGCACCACTGCGAGCATGGCGCTGTCGGGCGACAGCCTGGCCCATGCCGACAATGACGCGCCGGCGCCCACGCGCCTGCGCATCCGCCTCGACGGCGGGCATGAGCTGGGGTTCGCCATCGAAAGCGACCACGGCTGTTGGTGGCTGTTGCCCTGAGTGCGCCCAGCGCGGGATGAGCTTGCTGCTTCGGGTGCCCTTGCCGCATCGTCTTGCCCGCAATGGGCGACTCAGTCGCGGTACCGGCTCCGTTATCATGTCGCGTTCCCCAAGCGGAGTTCGCCATGACGCAGACCTATCCCGAGTTCATCTGGCACAACGGCGCAATCAAGCCCTGGGCCGCGGCCACCACGCATGTCATGGCGCACGCGGTGCACTATGGCTCATCGGTGTTCGAAGGCATCCGCAGCTACAAGACGCCACGCGGCGCGATGATTTTTCGCCTGCAGGATCACCTCAGGCGCCTGTTCAATTCGGCGCGCATCTACGCGATGGCCATGCCCTATGATCAGGCGCAATTGACCGCTGCGTGTCGCGCGGTGATGCAAGCCAACAAGCTGGAGGCAGCCTATCTGCGCCCGGTGGCTTATCTCGGTCTGGGCGGTTTCGGCCTGGCCGCGGATTGCCCCACCGATGTCGCCATCGCGGCACGGCCGATGGGCGCGTATCTGGGCGAGGGCGTGCTCGAGCAGGGCATCGATGCCTGCGTGTCGAGCTGGCAGCGTTTCGCGCCCAACACCATTCCGGCCGGCGCCAAGGCTGGCGGCAATTACCTGTCCGGCCAGTTGATCGCGCGCGAGGCGCGGCGGCTGGGTTTCGGCGAGGGCATCGCGCTGGCGCACAACGGCCTGCTCAGCGAGGGCGCCGGCGAAAACCTGTTCCTGGTGATGGATGGCGCGCTGCACACGCCGCCGGTGGCCGCCAGCCTGCTCAACGGCATCACCCGGCACACGCTGATCACGCTGGCCGAGCAGGCCGGCATCAAGGTGGTCGAGCGCGATCTGCCGCGCGAGTATCTGTATCTGGCCGACGAGGTATTCATGTGCGGCACCGCGGCCGAGATCACGCCGATCCGCAGCGTCGATGGCCGCAGCATCGGCAACGGCGGCATGGGCCCGATCACGCGGCGCATGCAGCAGCTCTACTTCGGCCTGTTCGATGGCAGCACCGCGGACCAGTGGGGCTGGCTGGAGCCGGTCGCGGGCTGAATCCTGCGGCGGCCTCACACCACATCGTCGAGCCCGGACAAGTCCGGCTCGACGTGCAGGCGTTTGTGCATCAGCGGGCTGGTGGTGGTGTATTGCAGGTGCACTTTCTCGCCGGGCGTGAGCTGTTCCTTGATGGCGAAGGCAGCCAGCGCGGCCTCGTGGAAGCCGGACAGGATCAGTTTCTTCTTGCCCGGGTAGGTGTTGATGTCGCCCACGGCATACACACCGGGCTGGCTGGTCTGGAAGTGCGCGCTGTCCACCTGCAGTTGGTGCCGATCCAGCGCCATGCCCCAGTCGGCGATCGGTCCCAGCTTGGGGTGCAGGCCCCAGAACACCAGCAATTGCGCAGCCTCGACGCGCACCGTCAGGCCGGCGCGGGTGCGCACGCGCACGGCCTGCAGCGCGGTGTCCGCGGTGTCCGCGGCATCGAGGCCGACGATATCGCCTTCCAGAAATTGCATGCGCAACGCATCGCACAGGGCATGCATGCGCGCCACGCTGGCCGGCGCGGCCTTGAAGCGCGGTGAGCGGTGCAGCAGCACCACGCTGCGGGCGTGCTCGACCAGCTCCAGCGCCCAGTCCAGTGCCGAGTCGCCGCCGCCGGCGACGACGATGTCCTGCCCGGCAAACGCTTTCGCGTCGCGTACCAGATAATGCAGCGCGTGGCCCTCCAGTGCGGCGGCTTGCGGCAATGCCAGCCGGCGCGGTTCGAAAGCGCCCAGACCCGCGGCGATCACCACCGCACCGCAACGCAGGCGCGTGCCGGCGCTGGTGTCCAGCACGAAGCCGCCACCAGCCTGCGGCTGCAATGCCGTCACCGTATGGCCAAGATGAAACTGCGGCGCGAACGGGCGGATCTGCTCGTGCAGGCGCTCGATCAGCTCGCGCGCACCGCACACCGGCAACGCCGGTATGTCGTAAATGGGCTTGTCCGGATACAGCTCGACGCACTGGCCGCCGATATGCGGCATGGCATCGACCACATGCGCCTTGAGGCCGAGCAGGCCCAGCTCGAATACCTGGAACAGGCCCACCGGGCCCGCGCCCACGATCACTACATCGGTCTCGATCATCCGCGTCTCGTGCCTGCATCCGGTCAAAGCGCGGCATTATCCGACGTGGCGCCGGACGATGGCAGCCTCAAGCCCCTGCTGCGACAGCAGGGCGCAGCGCGGCATCGAATTCCAGAATCGCCACCGCGCCGCCCTGCGGGCGTGGCGCCAGGCGCACGCGCCAGCCATACAGATCGCACAGCCGGCGCACGATCGCCAGCCCCAGGCCCGCACCACCACCTGTCACGCCTTCGCCGCGCACGCCGCGTTCGAACAGATGCTCGGCGTCCTCGGGCTTGATGCCGGGACCGGAATCCTCGACCAGTACGCGGCCTTCCTGCACACGCACCAGCACGTCACCCTGCTGCGTGTACTTGAAGGCATTGCCGACCAGGTTCGACAGCGCCACCGACACCACCGAGGCCGGCGCGTTGACGACCAGCGCCGCCTCCACCTGCAAGGACACGCTGACCGGCTTGTTGCGCAACTGCGGGCGCTGCAGTTCCAGCACATCGGCGACGGCCTTGGCCACGTCGGTGCTCTCGCCATCGGCCGGCCCCTGGCGCTCGGCGCGCGAAAGCAGCAGCAGCGCGTCGATGATCTCGGCGGCCTGGCGGCTGGCACGCTCGATGCGCTTGAGCCGCTCGCGCAGCTTTTCGCTCATTTCCGGCGCCGCCAGCATCAGCTCGGTGGTGCTGGCGATCACCGCCAGCGGCGTGCGCAGCTCGTGGCTGACATCGGCATTGAACTCGTGGTCGCGGCGCACCATGCTGGTCAGGCGCTCGGCGTATTCGTCCAGCGCGCGCGCCAGTTCGCCTACCTCGTCGTCGGCGAAGTGCGGTGCCAGTTTCTGCAAAGTGCCGGCACGGCGCGAAGCGCGCAGGCGTCCGGCCAGTTCGGTTACCGGATGCATCACGCGCCGCGACATCCACAGCCCGATGACCACCGACAGCGCGCCAAACAGCAGCACCGCGACGATCAGCGCCATCAGCAATTGCTGTTCGCCTTCGCGCTGACTGCTGATGTCGTAGCGCAGGAATGCCCAGTAATGGTGGCTGCGATACACGGCCAGCTTGTACGGCACCAGCTTGCCGCCGGCATCGCGCTCGGTGATGTCGTAGACGCCGGTTTTGGCGTAGGGCTGCCACTCGAACGGCACGTTGGCAAAGTGCTGGCGCGAGAAGATGTTCATGCGCACCAGGGGATAGAAAAACGGTGCTTCGGGCGAGGGGTTCTCGCGCTTGAACTCGACGAATCGATCGACCTGCTTCTGCAGCGTGTTGTTGATCAGCTGGTCTTCCAGCCGTGCGCGCATGTAGATCGTCGCCACCGCGAACAACGAAGTCAGCGCCAGCCCGAAAATAACGAACGAGATGAAGATGCGGCTGCGCAGCCTACGCCGTGACTTGAGCATCCGTCTCGCCCATGCGGTAGCCGATGCCGTGTCGCGTGTGGATCAGCGGCTTGGGGAAGGGTTTGTCGATCAGCTGGCGCAGGCCGTGAATGTGCACGCGCAGTGAATCGGAATCGGGCAGTTCCTCGCCCCACACGTGATGCTCGAGCTCGTGCCGCGTGACCACCGAGGGGCTGGCTTCCATCAGCGCCTGCAGCAGCTTCAATCCGATCGGATTGAGCGGGATGTCCTTGCCGGCGCGGGTGACGATCAGCGTGTCGAGGTTGTAGGTGAGATCGGCAACCTTGAGCACGCGGCTTCTGGGGCCCTTGCCGCGCCGCGCCAGCACCTCCAGGCGCACACCCAGCTCCTGCAGCGCGAAGGGTTTGGTCATGTAGTCGTCGGCGCCGGATTCGAAGCCGGTGAGCTTCTGCTCCAGCGCGTCGCGCGCGGTCAGCATCAGCACCGGGGTCTGCTTGTGCGCCTCGTGGCGCAGCTTGCGGCATAGCTCCAGCCCGTCCATGCCGGGCAGGGTCAAGTCCAGCACGATCACATCGAAATCGTGCACCACGGCCAGATGCAGTCCGGTCACGCCATCGCCGGCGAAATCGACCACATGGCCGCGATCTTCCAGGTAGTCGCCGATATTGGTGGCGATATCGTTGTTGTCTTCGATGACCAGCACGCGCATGAAACATCCTCCGCCACGCGGCCGCTGCCGCGCGGACAAGAGCTTACCGCGATCGTCGCCGGGGTTGCCGCGGATACCGGCAAGCGCGAATGCGCGCCGCGTGCAAGCAACGCAAAGAAAAAGGCCCGACGAGGCGCCGTTGGGGGAAACCCGCCTCATCGGGCCCAAGCTACTGCCCCGATTACCGTAATCCGCAACAGCCCGAGACTTGGGCCCGCTCGCACTACAGTGCGGCTTTTATAGACGCGTGGCCTTTAAGACCGCGTTAACCGTGCTGCAGTGGCGCGTTAAGCCGCTCGGCGCAGGCGGCGCTCGATCAAGGCGATGATCGCGCTGGCCACATCGACGCCCGATGCGGCCTCGATCCCCTCCAGCCCGGGCGAGGCATTGACCTCCAGCACCAGCGGGCCACGTGCCGAACGGATCAGATCGACCCCGGCCACCTCCAGTCCCAGGGTCGCGGCGGCTTGCAACGCCAGCTTGCGTTCGGTCGCGCTCAACTTCACCGCCACCGCATTGCCGCCGCGATGCAGATTGGCGCGAAACTCTCCGGGTTGCGCGCAGCGTTGCATGGCGGCGAGCACGCGCCCGCCGACCACGAAACAGCGCAGGTCGCAGCCGTTCGCTTCGGCGACGAATTCCTGCACCAGAAAATTGGCGTACAGGCCGCGGAACGCCTCGATCACGCTCTGCGAGGACGCGCGCTTTTCCGCCAGCACCACGCCCTGCCCCTGCGAACCCTCGTTGAGCTTGATCACATGCGGCGGCTCGCCCAGCAGCGAGAGCAGGTCGGCGGTGTCGTCGGGGTTGTCGCCAAAGACGGTGCACGGCAGCGGCAGCCCCGCGACCGCCAGCAATTGCAGGCAGCGCAGCTTGTCGCGCGCCTTGAGGATGGCATCGGCGCCGTTGGGTGTATACGCGCCCATCAATTCCATCTGGCGCAGTACCGCGGTGCCATAGAACGTGACCGTGGTGCCGATGCGCGGGATCACCGCGTCGATGCCGCGCAGCGCGCGACCGCGGTAGTGCAGGGCAAAATCATCCGGCGCGATGCGCATGTAGCAGCGCAGCGGATCGAGCACGCGCACCTGGTGGCCGCGCGCGCGCGCGGCCTCGAGCAAGCGCCGCGTCGAATACAGCTTGGTGTTGCGCGAGAGGATGGCGAGCTTCAAGCGCGGATCGATCCTGCACCGGGAGCGGGCTGCCAGGCGCAAGCCACGCGGAAGACTGGAGCGGGTGAAGGGAATCGAACCCTCGTCAGTAGCTTGGGAAGCTACAGCTCTGCCATTGAGCTACACCCGCGCTGCCCGTGAAGCTTACGCAGGCGACCGAATTGCGGCAAGCTGCGCCGGGTACTTGCACGGTCTTGCGCGTTTTGGTTGACAGGCGCAGCAGCGTGCATGAAATCGTGCAGGACGCGTTCAGGCGCATGCGCGAAAGTAGGCTCCGAATCCAGTTGGCCGCCGTGGCGGCAGCGAGGGAACAGGCATGAACATGCGCAAGCTTTGGGTGCTGGTCGCCATGGGCTGCGGGCTGTGGACCGCCGTGACAGCGGCGCAGGCGCAGTCCGCCGAGGAAGCGCCGCCGGATCGCGTGGCGCGCCTGGCGGTGATCGATGGCAGTGCCAGCCTGCTGCCGGTCGGCAGCCAGGATTGGGGCAACGCTTCGATCAATCGTCCGCTGGGCACCGGTGACAAGCTATGGATCCCGGAAGGCAGCCGTGTGTCGCTGGAGCTGGGCGGCACTGAGATGCGCCTCGATGGCGACAGCGGCTTCGGTCTTCTGCATCTGGGCAACGACACCGCGCAGGCGCAACTGACCTCGGGCACGCTCAATCTCAACGTGCGCCACCTGTACTCGGGACAGGATTACGAGATCGACACGCCCACGCTGGCCTTGGTCACGCGCCAGCGTGGCCAGTACCGCCTCGACATCGCGCCGGATGGCAAGGGCACCCAGGTCACGGTGTTCAGCGGCGAGGCCACGGTGTACGGGCAAGGCGGCGCCGAGCGCCGCGTCACCGCGGGCAATTCGTATCGTTTTCTCGACTCGAGCCTGGCGCAGGTCGAGGTGTTCGCCGTGCCCGCGCCGGACAGCTTCGATCGCTGGTGTTTCGCGCGCGACGCGCGCTATCAGCGCGACTACGGCAGCTCGCGTGAATACGTCTCCCGCGAAGTGATCGGTTATCAGGATCTGACCAATTACGGCACCTGGCAGAACGAGACCGAGTACGGCCCGATGTGGTTCCCGACCGCGGTGCCGGTGGGTTGGGCGCCTTATCGCTACGGCCACTGGGCGTGGATCGCGCCCTGGGGCTGGACCTGGATCGACAACGCGCCATGGGGTTTCGCGCCGTTCCACTACGGGCGTTGGGCCTACATCGGCAACCGCTGGGGCTGGGTCCCAGGCCCGCTGGCGATGCGCCCGGTCTATGCGCCGGCGCTGGTGGCTTTCGTCGGCGGATTTGGCGGCGGCATCGGCTGGAACGTCGGCGTCGGCGGCCCGGTGGGCTGGTATCCGCTATGGCCGGGCGCGGTATTCGTGCCGTGGTACCGCTGCGGGCCGCGCTACTTCCGCAACGTCAATGTCACCAATATCCGCGTGGTCAACAACACCACGATCAACAACATCAACAACACCTACAACATCTACCGCCGCGGTGGCCATCTCAATCTCACGCAGATCGGCGATCATCGCATCCCGCCGCGCGCGCTGACCCTGGTGCCGCATGATGTGTTCACCGGCGCGCACCAGATCGGCCCGCACAGACTGGTGCAACGCCCGCACGGCACGGTTTTGCGTGGGCCGCTGGCGCTAGGTGCGCCGCCGGTTCCAGGGCGCGGCAGCCTGATGGCGCCCAACCACGGGCTTCGACCCGAGGTGCCGCGGCCGATTTTCGCGCGCAACGTGATGGCGCACCGGCTGCCGCCGCAAAAGGTCTACGCGCTGCCGCAGCGCGCCGATGGCTATCGCCTGGCGCGCGGTGACCAGGCGCGGCCGATGTTGCCGGCGCAGCCGGTGCGCATCGCCAGTAACGTGCAGGTGATCGGTGCGCGCGCGCAGCCTGGCATGCGTCCGGCGCGCGGCGATGTTGCCCTGCCGCAGGCACCGCGCATCGAGCGCGCGCAAGGTGGGCCCGCCGCCGCGCCGATGGCGCGTTCCCCCATGCAGCGGCGGGACGCGATGCCATCGGCGAATTTCGTACCGCATCGCTGGCAACCGGAGATCTTGCCGCGTGCCACGCGCCTCGAACCGGCGCCGATGGTCGCGCCGGGCGCGCGCACGCAGATCCGGCGCGAGCATGGCGCGCAGATCATCGAGGGTCGTCCGCAGAGCGGTGGCGGCAGCTTCAGCGTGATGCCGGGCAACCGCAATGCACCGCCTGCGCAGGCAGGTGGCCGCCCAGGTTATGACGTGTCACGCCAGGGCGGCTATCCGCAGGCACCGCGAGCGGATTTCAATGCGCCGCGCAATGGCATGCGCGAGGCGCGTCCGCGCGAACCGGCCTATGGCCAAGGCGTCCAGGTGATCGAAGCACCGCGCAGCGGCAACAACGCACCGCGCGAGAATTTCCGCGCGGCACGTCCGCGCGAACCGGCCTATGGTCAGCGCGCGCCCATGCCGCCACCGCGCATGCCGCAGTACCAGCCGCCGCCACAGCAGTTTCGCGCACCGCCCCAGGCGAGGCCGATGCCTGCACCGCGCGAAGCGCCGCCACCGCGCGCGCGCGCGGAAGAACCGCATCCGCCACACGGCGGCGGGCGCGACTGAGGGCAAGTCAAAGCGTCACGCCGCGGCGGCATGCGGCGTGACGGTCGCAGGTGGCGCGACGATCGGCACGCGTGCCGGATTACTGCCGGCAACTGCTCGGCAGGTAGCGCCGCGGCAAATCCAGCCCCTGGCAAGTCCAGGCGAGCGTGCCGTCCCGCGCGCGCGGCGCCAGCATCAGCATCTTGCCGCTGATCTGCACGTTCGCGGTGTTGCCGTACTGCACCAGGATATTGCCGTCACGCACCGCGACCGCGGCGACATACCTGCCGCTGATGCTGCTCGCCGCCGGCAAGCCCGCGCTGGCGTTGTCGGCAGGATAGCGATGGGTGTTCGCATAGAACCGCGCCACGTCAGTTCTGGCGCCGCCAGCCAGGGTCAGGCCCTCGGTCACTTGCGCGCGCACAATGTAATTCTGATACGCCGGAATCGCGATTGCGGCCAGGATCGGAACGATCAGAAACGCGAACACACCCGCGAACACGATGCCGACAATGGCGCCGGCCGAGAGCCCCGGACGATAGCCGCTACTTGCCACGGTGCCGCT
This sequence comes from Rhodanobacter sp., assembly GCA_022730075.1. Taxonomy (GTDB): domain Bacteria; phylum Pseudomonadota; class Gammaproteobacteria; order Xanthomonadales; family Rhodanobacteraceae; genus Metallibacterium. The sequence continues at coordinate 44,814 of DZBX01000002.1, forward strand.
GCGCAACGCGCTGCGATACCCCGCCAGGCCCTCCCTGCGCACCACAAGCGTGCCGGCGATCATGTCGTGCAATGCCTGCTTGCGCTGCGTCCAGCCGATCATGAAATAACCGAAAAACAAGATCATCGCCGAAAGATAAGAGGCGAAAAAACGCCCCGTGGCACGTCCGAAACCAATGCGCGCGCCATCCAGCGCAGTCACATGCAAGCCCAGCGCCAGCATGCCGGGCGAGGCTTGCAGCCTGGAACTCTGGAACAGGGATGCGTACAGCCAGGCAACACTGATGTTGATGAAAAACATCAGTACATGCAGACCGGCATATCCGCTCCAGGCAAAATCCCAACCCGCCAGCACCGCAAACGGCGCTCCTGCTGCCGCACTCGCCAGCGCGACCACGAACATGCTGCCCGCGGACAGAATCAGCCCGTCCAGTATCGCCGCGATCAAGCGCAGCCAGAAGCCGCCATACAGATCGCGGCGCTCATGGTGCGTTGGCAGCCAGCCGGAGCCAAGAGACGCAGCCGCGGCGACCGGAGTGCCCGCGGCGGGCATCGTGCTATCTGCGCTGACCGCCCACCCGTCAACGGCTGCGGCTGGCGCGGCATCGGGTGTTACCGGTGCCACAGCGGGGCTGGGATCGCCGGTGTCCAGCGCAAGGTCCAGATCCTTGCCGGCGCGCCAGTCGCTGGCTGCGATCCACGCTGCATTCGCAGCCAGCGCGCGCACCTTGTCCTGCGCCGGAACGCTGCCGGCGTCCAGTGCCTGCTCGAGCCAGCGTGCACTCAAAGGCCCGCATACCCGATCCTCATGATGTAACCACACGCGCTCGCCCTGCTCGGGCAGTAGCGCCACTTCAAGGCCAGCCTGTTGCAGGGCATCGGCTTGACGCCGTGCTTGCGACTCGTCAACCGGCTTCAGGCTCAGCGGCATGCGGCGCTGCACCTCCGCGAGGAAAACCTCGGGCGATTTGCGCAGCAAACCCGCCGCACGTGTCCAGACCTGATCGACGTCCGCACCGCTTTGCACGCGCCCCGTGAGCGTGACCGCGAATTGCATCTCCATGAGATCCCCCTTGTGCGGGCCACCCGCATCAACGCCTAGAATAGCGCCATGAATCTGCTGCTCAATGGCCAGCCGCATCACTGTGCCGCGCCCTGCAACGTTGCGAAATTGCTCGAAGACGCCGGTTACGCGCAGCGCCGTGTCGCGGTCGAGGTCAATCGATGCATCGTGCCGCGCTCCGAACACGCCACACACCTGCTCGCCGAAGGCGATCGCGTCGAGATCGTCCACGCCATCGGCGGTGGGTGAGCACTGGCGTTTGCGATCTGCCAGCGGCAGATCGCGCCAGTGCGACGTGCGTGCAGGAGCAACGCACGAACGCCGCAGGCGGCCCGCAGGGTAAGCGCCATGGACGACGCGCATCACGCCCGAGGCAGGATGCCTTGGGCCGGGCTTGCGCGCGACGCGAAGCAGCGCATCCGCGCCTCTACCCCACTGCTATGCTCGTCCCCTTTGTGGCGGAGGCGTGCATGACCCAAGGCAGCAAGGCAGTAGCGTGGTTGAATCTGGCCTTCGGCACGCTCAACGTGGTGCTCGGCGCGCTGGCGCTGGCGGCGGTGTGGGCGTTCGCGGCGATGTTCAGCCAACGCACGCTGGCGCCGGCAGCCTTGCTGCTGGGATTGGGTACGGGTTTGCTTGCGCGCGCGTCGTTGCCGCAGGCGCGACGCTACGCGGCGTTGTTGGCACTCGCGGCCACGTTCGCCGCAGCGTATTACCAGCAGATCCTGATGGCGGCGGTGCGCATCGCCGGCACGCTCGGCGTGCCGCTGCTCGCGGCGCTGCGCGAGAGCGGGCTGGGCATGCTCGCGCTGCTGGCGCGCATGGCGATGAGCAGCTCCTTGCTGGCCTGGATCGGCGCCGGCATGGCGCTGGCCGCGCTGGCCGCATGGCCGTTCAATCGTCGAGGTTCTTGATCTCGCTGACCAGCCTGGCGGCCACGCTTTGCCCATCGCCGTACAGCATGCGCGCGTTGTCGGCGTAGAACAGCGCGTTCTCGATGCCGGCGAAGCCGGTGCCGCGCCCGCGCTTGATCACGATCACGTTCTTCGCATTGGCCACATCCAGAATCGGCATGCCGTAGATCGGCGAGGCGGGGTCGGTCCTGGCCACCGGATTGACCACGTCGTTGGCGCCGATCACCAGCACCACATCGGTGGCGGGAAACTCGGGGTTGATGTCGTCCATGTCGGCGATCAGATCGTAGGGCACGCCGGCTTCGGCCAGCAGCACATTCATGTGCCCGGGCATGCGTCCGGCCACCGGGTGGATGGCGAACTTCACCTTGACCCTGCGCGCGATCAGCGCCTGCGCGAACTCCCACACCTTGTGCTGCGCCTGCGCCACGGCCATGCCGTAGCCGGGCACGATCACCACGCGTTCGGCGTAGGCCATCATCACCGCGGCATCAGCCGCCTCGATGGGTTTCTGCGCGCCGGCGATGGCCTGTGCATCGGATCCCGCCGTGCCAGCGCCGAAACTGCCGAACAGCACATTGCCGATCGAGCGGTTCATGGCCTTGGCCATGAGCTGGGTGAGCAGGGTGCCGGCCGCGCCCACCACCATGCCGGCGATGATCATCAGCTCGTTGTGCAGCACGAAGCCTTCGAAGGCCACGGCCAGCCCGGTGAAGGCGTTGTACAGCGAGATCACCACCGGCATGTCGGCGCCGCCGATGGGCAGCGTCATCAGCAAGCCAAAGGCCAGCGCCAGCGCGAAGAACACCACCACCATGGTGGTGCCCGCGCTGTGCGGCATCGCGATCAGCAGCGCGCCTGCCAGCAGCGCGCCGAGCAGGGCCAGCAGGTTGATGCCTTGTTGCCCGGCGAACACGAAGCGCCGGTCCATCCAGCCCTGCAATTTGGCGAAGGCGATCAGCGAGCCTGAAAACGACACCGCGCCGATCAGCGCCCCGACCACCGCCAGCACCAGCTGCGGCAGTGGCGGTGCGGGCGGCAGCGTCCTGATCGCCAGCACCGGCGCGCCGCCGAAATGCAACGCCGCCAGCACCACCTCGCCGCCGCCGCTGAAGCGCAGCAGTTCGGTGGCGCCGATCGCCGCCGCCGCGCCGCCACCCATGCCGTTGTACAGGGCCACCATCTGCGGCATGTTGGTCATCGCCACGCGCTTGCCCGACACCCACGCGGCGGCCACGCCGATGACCAGCGCCAGACCGATCAGCGCCAGGTTCTGCATGCCGGGCAGGAAAAACGTGACCAGCACCGCCAGCAGCATGCCGACGCCCGCCCACAGGATGCCGCCGCGCGCGGTGCGCGGCGAACTCATGCGCTTGAGGCCGAGGATGAACAGCAGCGCCGCGATGAAATAGCTGGCGCTGATCAGATGCGTGAGCCAGGCGCCGGTCATCACTTGCCCTCCTCGCGCTTGCTCGACTTGAACATCTCCAGCATGCGTTCGGTCACCACGTAGCCGCCGGCGGCGTTGCCCGCGCCCAGCAGCACCGCGATGAAGCCGATAGCCTGCTCCAGCGGCGTATGCGCGTGGCCCAGGGCCACCATCGCGCCGACCAGCACGATGCCGTGGATGAAGTTGGAGCCGGACATCAGCGGTGTGTGCAGGATCACCGGTACGCGCGCGATGATCTCGTAGCCGGTGAAGGCCGCCAGCATGAACACGTACAGCACCAGAAAACCATCCATCCCACATCCCCCGCGCGCCAGGAATCCGCTGCATCATACGCAGGCCGGTCAACCGCGGGGAAGCTGGCGCGTTGTCGATACTGTCGAAGCAGGCGCGGGCCATGGCAACAGCACGCGCCGGAGCCGGGAATGGATGACATGAACCTCGCCGCCGCGCTGCACCCCGAAGGCTTGGCCGTGCCGCGCGCTGTCGAACTGCCGGCGACCATGGAGGCGTTTCTGGCGCAGGTGCAGCGGCGTGCGTTTCGCGTCGCCGAGATGGGCCTGGGCAATGCCGATGACGCGCTCGATGCAGTGCAGGACGCCATGTTGCGCCTGCACCAGCATTACCGGCAGCACCCGGCACAGGAATGGTCGCCGCTGTTCTGGGGCATCCTGCGCCGCCGCATCACCGACCTGCAGCGGCGGCGCAAGGTGCGCAGCATCGTGGTCGGCTGGCTGGGCACGGCAGGCGAGGATGGCGAGGACGGGCCGGTGTGGGAACCCGCTGATGCGCTGGCCGATCCGGCCCGCGCGATCGCCGGTCGCGCCGCCTACGCGGATCTGTCGCGCGCGGTGCGGGCGCTGCCGCGGCGCCAGCGCGAGGCCTTCATGCTGCGCGTGCTCGAGGGCCTCGATGTTGCGGCCACCGCGCAGGCCATGGGCTGCTCGGACGGCAGCGTGAAAACCCATTTATCGCGCGCCATGGAGGCGCTGCGGCACAAACTGGAGGACTGGAGATGAAACCAGACACGACCGCTGACCTGGACAAAAACCATCCACGCCGCACCGAGGCCGATCTAGCCGCGCGCGCGCACGCACTGTTCGGCAGTGCCAGCGAACACATCGACGGCGACACGCTGCGCCGGCTGCGCGCCGCGCGCGTGACCGCGCTCGGCACGCCGCGCCGGCGCAATCTGCTGCCGGTGCTGGTGCCCGCGGGCGCACTGGCTGCCGCTGCGCTGGCGCTGGCCGTGGTCTGGCATCCGCTGCGCGCGCCAGGCAGTGCGCCGGCGGTTGCAGGGACTGGCGCCTTGCTGGCCAGCGCCAACAGCAGCGAGGTCGACATGGCGCAGAATCTCGACTTTTACGGCTGGCTTGCCAGCCAGCCGCAACCCGCACAGGCCGCGCAGGCCACGAGCGTGCAATGAAACCGCATGCACGGCTGATCGCTGCAGCAATACTGACCGGGGTCGTCGCGCTGGTACCGGCGCTGGTCAGCGCGCAGCCCGCGCCCGCGCCGCAATGGCGGCAGCTCGATGCCGAGCAGCAGCGCCTGCTGGCGCCGTTCCGCGAGCACTGGGACCGCATGCCGCCGGCGCGCCGCCAGCAACTGCTGCTGCGTGAGCACAACTGGCAGCACCTGCCGCCGCAGCGCCAGCGGCAGATCGACCAGCGCATCGAACACTGGCAGCACATGAGCCCCGAGCAGCGCCTGCGCCTGCGCGAAAATCTGCAGCGCCTGCGCGAGATGAGCCCGCAGCAACGCCAGCGGCTGCGCGAGGCCTATGCGCGGTTCCAGCGCATGAGTCCGGAAGAGCGCCAGGCATTGCGCCAGCGCTGGCAGCATATGAGTCCCGCGCAGCGCGCGCAGTGGCTGCATGAGCGCGCGTCGCCGCCGCGCGCTGGCGGCCGCCGCCGCGACGGCCCGGGCTGAGAGGCTGTGAATTTTCACAGGCTCTGAGCGCAGCGCACGCGCATCGCGGTGTCGAATCACTCAGTGAACTTCACCGCCGCGTCCTGCACCACGCAGCTCTGCGCCAGCAGCTCGTCGCTGAAATCCGGCGCCAGCGCGCCGTCCTTGTTCACCAGCAGCTCGACGAAATGCGCGAAGTTGCGCGCGATCATCTCGCTGGCGTGCAGCGGATGCCCCGCCGCCATGTTCAGCGGTCCGAGTATGCTGATGCCATTGTGCTCGACGCGCTCGCCGGGTCGCGTCAGCTCGCAATTGCCGCCGCTCTCGGCGGCCAGGTCAACGATGATCGCGCCCGGCTTCATGCCGGCGACCATGGCCGCGGTGACGATGCGCGGCGCGGCGCGGCCGGGTACCGCCGCGGTGGTGATCAGCGCGTCGATATTGCGCAGGTGTTCGCTTAGTGCCTGCTGCTGACGCGCGCGCTCCTCGGTGGACAGCTCGCGCGCATAACCGCCGCTGCCGCTGGCGCTGACGCCGAGTTCGAGAAACTTGGCGCCCAGTGACTGCACCTGCTCGCGCGTTTCCGGGCGCACGTCGAAACCCTCGACCTGCGCCCCCAGCCGCCGCGCCGTGGCCAGAGCCTGCAGGCCAGCGACACCGGCGCCGATTACCAGCACCCGACTGGGGCGGATGGTGCCGGCCGCCGTGGTCAGCATCGGGAAAAACCGCGGCGCGGCTTCGGCCGCCAGCAGCACGGCACGGTAACCGGCCACCGCCGCCTGCGAGGACAGCGTATCCATGGCCTGCGCGCGCGTGCTGCGCGGCAATCGCTCCAGCGCGAATGCGGTGATCTGGCGCTGCGCCAGCGCGGCCAGGCGTGTGGCGGCGCCGTAGGGGCGCAGTTGCCCGACCAGCGTGGCGCCGGGACGCATGGCGGCAACCGTCGCGTCGCTGGGCGGCAGCACGCACAGCAGGATGTCGGCGGCGGCGGCCACGTTTGCGGCATCGCCCCATTCAATTCCGGAGTAACTGGCGTCGGGAAAGCTTGCGCTGTCGCCGGCGCCGTGCTCGAGCAGCACGCGCAGACCGCGCGCGGCGTACTTTTTCGCGGTTTCCGGCGTGATCGCCACGCGCCGCTCGCCGGCGGCGGTTTCGCGCAAGGCTGCGATGGTGATCGGCATGCTGGCTCTCCCCGGATCGTTGCCGAATGCTAGCAGGCTGCATGCGCGGCGGATGCGGATCGCCGCGCCGGTTCGGCAGATCTGCGCGCGTGTCCACTAGACTGCGCGTCATGTCCGAATCCCGTCAGGCCGATGCGGCCGTACAGCAGTTCCTTGACGCACGGCGCTCGATCCCGGCCCGTCTTCTGTCGATGCCTGGCCCCGATGCCGCGCAGCGCGCGTGGCTGCTCGAACACGCGTTGCGCGTGCCGGACCACGGTGCGCTGACGCCGTGGCGGCTGATCAGTCTGGAAGGTGCGGCCAAGCTGCGCTTTGGCGAGCACCTCGCGGCGCTGGCGCTGGCCCGGGATGCGGCGTTGCCGCAAGACAAGCGCGACAAGGAACGCCTGCGCTACACGCACGCGCCCTGGGTGCTGGTGGTGGTGGCGCGCATCGACGCGGCGCACGCGAAGATTCCGGCGCAGGAGCAGCTGCTGTCGGCTGGCTGCGTGGCCTACAACCTGCTGCTCGGTGCGCAGGCGCTGGGTTTCGGCGCGCAATGGCTGACCGGCTGGGCGGCATACGATGCGCGGGTCGCCGCGCTGCTCGGACTGGCCGCGGATGAGCGCGTGATCGGCTTCGTGCACATCGGCAGCGTGACCAGCGAAACCGCCGCGCGCGCGCGCCCGGCGCACGCAGCCAAGGTCAGTGCGTGGACGGGTTGAATCCACGCGGCAAGGCCTATCTGGTCGATGCCAGCATGTATGTATTCCGCGGCTGGTTTGCGTACCCGGCCGCCGCATTCCTCGATGCCGACGGTCAGCCGGCCAACGCCACTTATGGCTTTGTGCGCTTTCTGCTGGATTTCCTGCAGCGCGTGCGACCGGCGCAGGTGATGCTGGGTTTCGACATCGCCCTCGGCGGCTCGTTCCGCAACCTGCTGTACCCGGCCTACAAGGCCAACCGCGAGCCGGCGCCCGCCGAGTTGCTGCGCCAGTTCGACGCCTGCCGCGCGTTCGCCCGGGCCTTCGGGCTGAGCACGCACGCGCATGCCAGCTACGAGGCCGACGATCTGATCGGCAGCGCCAGCGTACGCGCACGCGCGCTGGATCTGGATTGCGTGATCGTCTCCGCCGACAAGGATTTCGGCCAGCTGCTGGATGCGCGCGACGAACAGTGGGACTGGGCGCGCGCGACGCGCTGGGGACCGGCGGGCGTGCACCAGCGCTTCGGCGTGTGGCCGCGGCAGATCAGCGATTACCTGGGCCTGTGCGGCGACGCCGTGGACAACATTCCAGGCGTGCCCGGCATCGGCGCGCGTACCGCCGCGCGCCTGCTGGCGCAATTCGGCGATCTGGACACGCTGCTGGCGGGCACCGCCGAACTGGCCGCGAGCAAGACCCTGCGTGGCGCGGCGTTGCTGGCGCGGCGCTTGCGCGAACACGCCGACGCCGCACGCCTGTGCAAGCGGCTGGCCACGATCGCATGCGACGTGCCGTTGCCGGCGGATTGCCTCGTGCGCGGCCGCGGCGATGGCGCCGCACTGGATGCCTTGCTGCAGCAACACCGCTTCGGCCCGCATACGCGCAGCCGTGCGCTGACCTTGATCGAGGAGCCCTTGCCGACATGAGCACCACGCCGCCGATCCCTGCCGACCTGCCCGCCGTCAGTACCTTGTTCACGGGCAATTGGCTGCGTCTGCAAGTCCGTGGCCGCTGGGAATACGCCGAACGCACGCGCGCCAGCGGCGCGGTGATCATCGTCGCGCTCACGCCCGACGATCAGGTGCTGTTCGTCGAGCAATTCCGCGTCGCGCTGGCACAGTGGACCATCGAGATGCCGGCCGGACTGGTCGGCGATCTGGCCGATGCCCACGACGAAAGCGTGCTGCTGGCCGCCGCGCGCGAACTCGAGGAAGAGACCGGCTGGCGCGCGGCACGCATCGAGTTTCTGCACGCCGGGCCGTCATCGGCCGGCATGAGCAACGAGATCATCAGCTTCGTGCGCGCGCATGACCTGCGCAAAGTCGGTGCCGGTGGCGGCGACGCCACCGAGAACATCCGTGTGCACGCGGTGCCGCGTGGCAACGCGCACGCATGGTTGCTGACGCAGGCCAGTGCGGGCTATTCGATCGATCCGAAACTGTTCGCCGGGCTGTGGTTTCTGCACCACGGCGCGGGCTGATCGCGCCGCATTCAGCGCGCCAGCAGGAGCCACGCGGCGAGGCCGTGCCACAACGTCAGGCCCAGCATGGCCAGCATCACCAGCCAGGTAAGCACGGTGCCGACACCGCGTCCGAACGAATAGCCGGACGCGCGCGAAAGACCCATTGCATGCAGCACGCGCGCCACGAGCAAGGCAACGCCGAACACGTTCAGCCACGCTGCCGCGATGTGTTGCAGCTCGAGGATCAGCAGCAGCAGCAAGGCCAGTGGCAGATATTCGACGGCGTTGGCGTGCGCGCGGATGGCGCGCGCCAGTTGTCGGTCGCCGCCATCGCCGAGGCCGATCTTGCGCACGTTGCGCAGCCACACGATGCGGGCCGCGAGCACCAGTACCAGCAGGGTGGCGAGCGCGGCGTAGAAACCGGCGATCAGGGGCATGCGGATTCCTTGGTTGATGATCCCTGGATTGGGGAAAGCCATGGGCCGCGCGCAAGCGGCGCCAACGCTTTGCCGGCCACAGTTGCCGAATGGCCGTCGTCCGTCGCCGCCTATCGCGCGCGGCGCAGCATGATGGTTCCGCCACGCCAACGCCACCACGCGATGCCCAGCGCAATCAGCGATGCGGCCAGCAGACACAAGCCGAGCCGGATGGAGAATGTCATCCACAGCACCGTGGGCAGCAACAGCATCGGCACCGCGCCGGCAGCCAGTGTCAGCAGCGGGTCCAAGTCGCGCCGCTGCGCGCGCAGCAGCAAGGCAACGCCCAGCGCCGCCAGCAGCCAGCCGATGATGCGGCCGACCCACAGGCCATACGGCTGCGGCGGCAGCTGTGGCAGCAAGTCGCCGAGGCTGCGATCACCCAGTTGCACGCTGGCACCGGGCGCGGGCAGCAAACGCCCGTCGTCGACGCGCGCCAGCACGGTGATTTCCTGCGGCGGTACCGTGCTCCAGCGCAGGCGCACCTCGCCGAGGCGCGGTTGCGTTGGATTGCCGCTGTACAAGTCGCCTTCGTAAGCGCTGAACGTCGCGGCCAGATTGGGCGGCAACGCCGCGGCGTCGACCGGGTGGGGGTCATGGCCCGGGATCAGCTTCACCAGCGCGGCTGCGAGGATGAAGCCATGCAGACGCACGCGCGGTGCCGGGAAGTCCATGGATGCGATCGGCAGCGGCGGATTGGCATGGCCCGCGGGACGCGTGAAGGCGCTGGAATCGACATGGCCATGCACCCATTCCAGTTCGTAGATGGGGTAGCCCACATTGACCTGCTGCCACTGGAACATGGCGACCTCGCGCCGCAACAGCAGTGCATTGGAGCTCTGGTTGAAATCGGGATCGCGCGGCGACTCGATGACCCGCGGCATGCCGACCACGCGCACCAAGTCGCCCTGCAAGCGCTTCGATGGCAGCGCGTTGCGGCCCAGATCGACCACTTCGGCACCGGCGCCGGCAATCTTGCGCAGACCCTGCTGATAGCGCAGCGCACTCGATTCGACGCGCCACGACAACAACAGCGCCACCAGCACCAGCACGGCCCCGGCAGCGCGCCACGACCACGCCGAGCTGCGCCAGTCGCGCGGCGCGCGTGCGGCCCTGCGCTGTTGCTGCAATTGCTTGCGGATGCGGCGTGTGGCGGGCTTCACAAACTCACGCCGGCCAGCGCCGCAAGTGGTGCCCGCGCGGCATAGCGTCCACGCGCATCGCGCGCCACCTCGGCCATGGCGGTACTGCTGTCGTGGGTGAAGAACAGGCGCACGCCGCGCGCCAGCGCGTCATCCAGCAGCGCCTGCTTTTCATCGATCAGGCGCTCGGGGTAGCGGTCGTAGCCCATGGTGATCGGCACGTGCACCCAGGGCGTGCCCGGAATCAGATCGGCGCAAAACAGCACGCCGCCGCCAGCACCGGCCGCGGGCTGGATCTCGGCCAGCATCAGCCCCGGCGTGTGGCCATCGGAAAAATGAAAGCGCACGCGCGGGCCCAGCCACTCCGAGTGCGTGCCGGAGACCAGTTCCAGGCGTCCGCTGGCTTGCAACAACGCGGGCAGTTCGGGGATGAATGAAGCACGATCGCGCGCATGCGGCTTGAGCGCGCGTTGCCAGTGCGCCGCGCCGACCAGGTAGCGTGCGCGCGGAAACAGCAGGCGCGGCGCGGCGCCATCGGTCCACGCCGCCAGCAGCCCGCCGGCGTGATCGAAGTGCAGGTGCGAGAGCACCACGGCGTCGATGTCGTGCTCGGAGAATCCGGTCCTGGCCAGCTCATCCAGCAGCACATGGCGGTCTTCCTGCACGCCGTAGCGTTCGCGCAGTTTCGGCTCGAAGAACGCGCCGATGCCGGTTTCGAACAGCACGGTGCGGCCATCGAGGTCCTGCGCCAGCAGGCAACGGCAGGCCAGCGGCACGCGGTTCTCGGCATCCGGCGTCAGCCATTGCGACCACAGCGCGCGTGGCGCATTGCCGAACATGGCGCCACCATCGAGTTTCTGCGAATTGCCGGCCAGCGACCACAGTTTCATGCGGCATCGTCCTTGCCCTGCGTCAGGGCGCGGTATTTGCGTTCAAGCTCGGCATGCGATTCGGCGTGCAGCGGATCCGGCTCGATGCACTCGACCGGGCACACCACCACGCATTGCGGCTCATCGTGGTGACCGACGCACTCGGTGCACAGCGCCGCGTCGATCAGATAAAACTCCGGGCCCATGCTGATCGCGCGGTTGGGGCAGACTGGCTCGCACACATCGCAATTGACGCAGGCGTCGGTGATCTTCAGGGCCATGGCGAACGGCGGCGGGCACGCAGCCCGCCGCGAAAGTCCTCACATCTGCACGAATTTGTAGGTGGCGCTGGTCGGTGCCACCGCCTTTTGCACGGCGGCGTCATCGGCCTTGTCGCCGATGAACAGCACGGTCACGCCCTTGAACGATCCTGCCGCCGCGCCCATGAAGGAGTCCTCGATCATCTTCGCGGTCAATGCCGAATCCGGGCCACCAAAGGCCAGCATGTTGCCCGGCAGCACGGTGCGCGCGACCACGCCTTGCACCTGCTCGAGCTGGCGCTGACGCTCGGCGACCGCGGTGGGATCGCTGCCCGCGGGCACGAAGTACACATACGGGCTGCTGGCGCTGACGCCCTGCATGTTGTCTTGCACGACCTGGCTCAGGTAGGCCTGCCAGCCCGGGATGTCGTTGGCGCTGGTGGGCTTCTGCACGGTGGCCACCTGTTGCGTGACAGCCGCTTGCTTGTCGTGGCAGGCAGCCAGTGACAGTGCCATGCCGAGGCCCAGTGCCGCGACAATCAGAATCTTGCGCATGTGCGTTCTCCTCTCGGTGATTTCTAGTGTGATGCAGACGTGCGGCGCAGGCGCCAGCGTTGCCGCAGGGCCTGTTGCACGGCTGGGTGGACGAAATTGGAGACGTCGCCGCCGAGACGCGCGATTTCACGCACCAGCGAGGACGAAAGGAAGCTGTACTGCTCGGCCGGCGTGAGGAACAGCGTTTCCGCGTCGGGGATCAGGTAGCGGTTCATGCTGGCGAGCTGGAACTCGTATTCGAAATCCGACACCGCGCGCAAGCCGCGCAGGATCACACCGGCGCCGGCCTCGCGCACGAAATCGGCCAGCAGGCAATCGAAACCGCGCACCTCGACATTGCGCAAACCCGCCAGTGCCAGCCGCGCCAGCGCGATGCGGTCGTCGAGACTGAAGCCAGGCGACTTGCCGGAGCTTTCCGCGACCGCCACGACCACGCGCTCGAACAGCGGGGCGGCGCGCGCCACCAGATCGGCGTGGCCGTTGGTGATCGGGTCGAACGTACCGGGATAAACCGCGATGCGTTGCCTGGCATGCGCGTCCGGGGTCTCGGTCATGGCTGCATCCGGTTCAGATCGTGGTTACTTTAGCAGCTAGCCCGGCGCATCGACGCGATACAACGCGTAGTCCACCGCGCCGGCGCGCGCGCTGCGCAATGCCTGCCAATGCGGCGGCAACCGCGGCGCGGGCGCGGCAGAGGGATGCTCGAGGTACACGCGCGCCCGCGGCGCCAGCCACGGTCGCAGCGCCAGCGCCGCCTGCGACCACGCATCCGCGGCGTAGGGCGGATCGAGAAACACCACGTCGAAGGCTTGTGGCGCGCGCGCCAGATAATCCAATGCCGCGGCTTGCACGACCGTGCCGGCGTGTTGCTTGAGGCGCTCGAGATTGGCGCGCAGCGCGGCGGCCAGCACCGGTTCGCGTTCGACCAGGCACACCGATTGCGCGCCGCGCGACAGCGCCTCGATGCCCAGCGCGCCGCTGCCGGCGTACAGATCCAGACAGCGCGCACCCGGCAGCAGCGGCTGCAGCCAGTTGAACAGGGTTTCGCGCACGCGGTCCGGCGTGGGCCGCAGCCCGGGCAGCGCGGGCACCGCCAGGCGCGAGCCACGCAGGCTGCCGGCGATGATGCGCACGCGTCCGGGCGGCGCCACGCGCGCGGCGCCAGGACGCGCGCGGCTCACGTGCGCACCCGCGCCGCAACGGATCGCCGCGCGCGCTCAGCAAGGGCTTTATTTCGCGGTGTTAGCATGCGTGCATTCTCGCCGTATTGCCGTCTGCATGATCAAGCTGTTCCGCAAACAGGGCCCGGCGCCGGTTGCCGCCGACGCCACAGCCGCAGATGAAGTCACCGAAGCGTCGCCTGCGCGCAATTGGCGCGAGCGCCTGGCGGGCAGCGCGCTGGCGCGCGGCCTGGCCGGCATGTTCGGTCGTCATCCGCGCCTGGATGACGATCTGCTCGATGAGCTGGAAACCCAGCTGCTGGGTGCCGACGTCGGCATCGCCGCCGCCACCGCGCTGATCGCGGACCTGCGCAAGCGCATGCGCGCGCGCGAGTTCGCCGATGCCGATGCGCTGCTGAGCGCGTTGCGCGCGGCGTTGCTGACGTTGTTGCAGCCGATCGCGCAACCGCTGCGCATCGCCGGGGCGCATCCTTTCGTCGTGCTGATGGTCGGCGTCAACGGCGCCGGCAAGACCACCACCATCGGCAAATTGGCGCAGCGCTACCGCCACGAAGGCCGCAGCGTGATGCTGGCTGCGGGCGATACCTTTCGTGCCGCCGCGGTCGAGCAGCTCAGGACCTGGGGTGAACGCAATCAGGTGCCGGTGATCGCGCAGGCGCAGGGTTCCGATTCGGCCAGCGTGATCTTCGATGCATTGCAGGCCGCGATCGCGCGCGACAGCGACGTGCTGATCGCCGACACCGCCGGACGCTTGCACACGCAGGGCGGACTGATGGATGAGCTGGCCAAGATCCGGCGCGTGCTGGGCAAACTCGATGGCAACGCGCCGCACGAGGTGCTGATGGTGATCGACGGCACCACGGGCCAGAATGCGATCAACCAGGTGCGCCAGTTCCGCGACAGCGCCGGGGTCACCGGCCTGGTGGTGACCAAGCTCGATGGCAGTGCCAAGGGCGGCGTGGTGTTCGCGCTGGCAAGGGAGTTCGGTTTGCCGATCCGCTATGTCGGGCTGGGCGAACGCCTGCACGATCTTGAAGTTTTCGATGCCGCCGCCTTTGTCGACGGCCTGCTGCCCGAGCGTTTGCAGGCTCCGGCCTGAGCCCGTGCGATGAGCCTGCGCCGGCGTACACGCATCCTGTTGCTGAGCATGGGCGGCGTGCTGCTGGCGCTGCTGCTGGGCGCGCTGCTGGCGGTGCATCTGCTGCTGCAACCGCAGCGTTTCACGCAATTGCTGGAAAGCGCCGCCGCCAGCGCCGGCCTGCGCCTGCAACTGGCGCAGCCGGCCAGCGCCGAACTGTTTCCAAGGCTCGGCCTGGTGCTGCAAAGCCTGAGCCTGAGCGTGCCCACGCACACCACGCCGATACTCAGCGCCAGTGGCGGCAAGATTTTCGTGCCGTGGCGCGCGCTGTTCGGCGGCGTGCCGGTGATCACGCGCCTGCAACTCGATGGCGCACGGATCGACCTCGATGAACTCGATGCGTACATCGCCAGCGTGCCCGCCGGCAAGGCGCCATGGCTGCCGCGCATCAGCGCCGGGGTCAATATCAACGATGGCGCGCTGATCAGCAGCGGCCAGACCTTGTTCAGCGCCATCAACGTGAGTGCCGGCCAGCTCGAGCCAGGGCGCCCGTTCGTGCTCACGCTGAGCGCGCGCAACGCGCAGGCGCAGATCCTGCAATGCCGCTTGCAGGGCACGCCGCGCAGCAGCGCCAGCATGGTGGCACTGGATCCGCTCGAGCTCGTGGGCACGCTGCCTGGCTATGGCGATTTCAAATTCACCGGACTGGCGCGCTGGTTCGGCGGCAGCCGATTGCAATCGACCCTGCAGGGCAGCGTCGGCCAGCCTGCCGCGCAGTTGCGACTGGCATTCACCAGTACCAGCGGCACGGCGCGCATGCACGTCAGCGCCACGCGCCCGGGCCAGCGGCTGCAGGCCAGTTTCGATCCATCCGCGCTGCTGGCATGGTGGCACGGGGTGTTGGCCAGCGGCCGCGACCTGCCGCCGCTGACACCGCCGCCGCTGGCCGCCAGTGCCAGCGTGGCGCAACTCGACGCCGCCGGTGTGCACATCGAGGGTCTCAGCGTGCGCATCGATGCCAGTGCCGCGCCCGCCACCAGCGCCACCGCGCCGAAACGGCCCGCTGCGCCGGTCAAGCGATGAGCGCGCTGGCGCCGGCGCTGCTGCATTGGCATGCGCGCCACGGCCGCCACGATCTGCCCTGGCAACAGGCGCCGCGCAGCGCCTACCGCATCTGGCTGGCGGAAGTCATGCTGCAGCAGACCCAGGTTGTCACGGCGATTCCCTATTACACGCGTTTTTTGCGCGCGTTGCCGGATCTGCCGGCGCTGGCCGCGGCCCGCGAGGACCGTGTGCTGGCGTTGTGGTCGGGTCTTGGCT
Organism: Rhodanobacter sp.; assembly: GCA_022730075.1. Taxonomy (GTDB): domain Bacteria; phylum Pseudomonadota; class Gammaproteobacteria; order Xanthomonadales; family Rhodanobacteraceae; genus Metallibacterium. The sequence goes on from DZBX01000002.1 coordinate 60,355, forward strand.
ATTACCGGCGCGCACGTCATCTGCATGCCGCCGCGCGGCGTTGCATGACAGAGCATGCGGGTGATTTGCCGCGCGACTTCGACGCGCTGGCGGCGCTGCCAGGCATCGGTCGTTCCACCGCCGGGGCGATCCTCGCGCAGGCCTGGGATCTGCCCTTCGCCATCCTCGATGGCAACGTCAAGCGCGTGCTGGCCCGCTACCACGCCATCAGCGGCTGGCCGGGCCAGCCGGCGCTCACGCGCGAGCTCTGGAGCCTTGCCGCCGCGCACACACCGCGCCGGCGCGCCGGCGACTATGCGCAGGCGATCATGGATCTCGGCGCCACGCTGTGCACGCCGCAGCAACCCGACTGCCCAAGCTGCCCGCTGCGCACGTCGTGCGCGGCGCACGCGCGCGGGCTGAGTACCAGCCTGCCCACGCCACGCCCGCGGCGCGTGCTGCCGCGGCGCCATCTGCACTGGTTGCTGCTGCGCGACGCGCAGGGTCGCATCCTGCTCGTGCAGCGCGATGGCGATGGCATCTGGCCGCGCTTGTGGAGTCTGCCCGAGACCGAGCAAGCACCCGAGGCGCACGCTGCCAGCTTCGCGCAGCTGCACGCCGCGCCGCGCGCGCTGCCGCCTTTGCGGCACAGCTTCACGCACTTTCGGCTCGAGGCGCAGCCGTTGTTGTTCGACGGCGTGCGCGCGCATGATGCGGTCCGCGATCAGCCGGCATGGCGCTGGTGCACGCCGCAGGCCGCACTGGCGCTGGCCCTGCCTGCGCCAGTGCGGCGCCTGCTCAAGCAACTTCCGGAGATCAACCGATGACGCGCATGGTGTTCTGCCAATACCTCAAACGCGAGGCCGAGGGCCTGCCCTACGCGCCCTGGCCCGGCGCGCTCGGCCAGCGCATTTACGCCGGAATTTCGCGCGAAGCCTGGGGCAAGTGGCAGCAGCAGCAGACCATGCTGATCAATGAAAACCGCCTCAGCCCGCTCGATCCAAAAGCGCGGGTGCTGCTCGCCGCGGAGATGGAAAAGTTCCTGTTCGGTGGTGGCGCCGCGCCACCACCCGGTTATCAGCCGCCCGAGGATGCCGCTGCCGGCTGATGGGCGCTGGTCTCCGCCGTCATCGGCTTGGGATCGAGCACCTTGCCCTGCGTGCTCTCGGACTTGCGCAGCGCGCGATAATCAACCTTGCGGATGGTCTCGATCTGGCACGGCATGCCGCGCACGTGGATCGAATCGAAGCGCGCCTGCAACTGATTCATGTGCGGATTGATGCCGACGCTGTTGGTCCAGCTCAGGTTGATGCAGGGCTTGGCGACCTTGATCAGGTACACATCGTTGACCCCCGTCCAGATCGCGATGTGGTCATCGCCCAGCGGCTGCCAGCCCTGCAACTGGAACACGGTGACCGCGCCCTGCGGCTTGCCGGCGTAATGCTCGAAACGGGCGAGGTTGTTCGCCATCACTTTGGCGGTATCGGCCAGCGCCGTGCCCGCGAACAGCACCAGCACCGACGCCATGAGGCCCGACAACACGATTTTGCTGCGCATGGGAATCTCCTTCACGTACCGCGTGCCCGACCCGACCGGTTGGCCGCGGTTTCGCGACGATCATAGTCCCGCGCCAAAGCGCCGCCGCGCGCGCCGCACCCGTGTTCGTGCCGCGTTCATGGCGGCACGCGCGCCAGACTCGGGCTTGACGCAAAGTGCCCGCAGCCGCTGTAATACGCGGCCCGCAACGCAAGGCTGCGGTGTTCCGGCCAGGTAGCTCAGTTGGTAGAGCAGAGGACTGAAAATCCTCGTGTCGGCGGTTCGATTCCGTCCCTGGCCACCATTAAATCAATCACCTACACAAGTCGCAATGTTTGCGGTTGCCTTGCGTGTCGAGGCAAATCGCTGTTTATCGTTGGAATCCTCAGAGCGCCCGGAACTGGGCGTTGAAAATCCTAGTCGCGACATCGACCCCACTTCGCTTGTGCCGGTGCTCATGCCCAGTTGCGCACCTGCAGCCCCGGTACGCGCCTGAACTCGCGCTCGTTGTTGGTCACCACGATGAGCCCCGCCGCCTTGGCGTGCGCGGCGATCCACAGATCGTTGTTGCCGATCGGCTCGCCTTTCGCTTCGAGTGCGGCACGGATCGCACCATAGGTCCGCCCCGCCGCTTCCGGTAGCGGCATGACCGGCAGCATCGTCACCAATTCTTCGAGCAGCGCAAGCACCTTGTCGCGTTGGCGGCTCTTCTCCGCGCCATAGGACAACTCGCCCCAGGTGATCACCGAGATCACCGCCTCGCCAGACTTGAGCTTGCGGAATCGTTCCAGCACCGCAGGCGGCCGTTGCCGCTGGATGTAGATGCAGATGTTGGTGTCGATCAGATAGCGTGCCGCCATTACAGCCCCTCGCGCCGCTGCGGCGGCGTGTCATCGCGGCCATCGGGCAGAAAGTCATCCGGCAATTGCGTGAGCAGGTCGAACGCGCGCGCGAGCCCGCCGGAAGGTTCGCGCAACACGAGTTCATCACCGCGCCGGAAAATCTCGAGCTCGGCGCTGCGCACGCGGAACTCTTTCGGCAGTCGCACGGCCTGGCTGTTGCCGGACATGAAGACTCTGGCGGTTGTCATCAGGCCTGCTCCTATGTATACACATCAACGTGCATACATTGCAGCATGCGGCGTCATCGCGCAAGGATGCCAGCGCTGCGCTAAAAAGCAGCGCATGTGCCGTACTCAATCGGCAGTCAACGCATCACATCATGCGCGTGACGAAAACGTGCCGGACCGCAGCGTCACGCCGATCACCGCCGCCGTGCCCGGCAGGCCGATGCAGGGCGAGACGGAGGCATGCTCAGGCGTCGTCGTCCTGCAGTAGCGCGCGCAGCGCGGCGGGCTGCTGCAAATGCACCTCGCGGCCGGTGATCTCGACCATGCCCTGTTCGCGGAAGCGCGCCAGCACGCGGCTGACGGTTTCGGCGGCGAGGTGCAAAAAGTTGGCGATGTCGCTGCGCGGCATGGGCAGATGGAAATGCTCCGGCGACAAACCACGCAGTGCATAGCGCGCCGACAGATCGAGCAGGAACGCTGCCACGCGCTGATCGGCACCCATGTCCCAGCTGCGTGCCTCGTGCTGCGCAATGGCGTGGCTGAACATGCGGAACAGGTGCTGCTGCACTTCCGGTTCACGTTGCGCCACGTGGCTGACCGCATCGAACGGCAGCTTGCACAGGCGTGTGCTTTCCAGCGCCACGCCATCGCATGGATACACGCCGGGGTCGACCGCCTCCAGTCCCACGACCTCGCCGGGCAGATAAAAGCCCAGCACCTGGGCGCGGCCCTCGGCGTCGACTTGCACGGTCTTGACCATGCCGGACTTCACCGCGAACAGCGTGCGGAACGGCTCGCCGGATTTGAATACGTGGTCATTGCTGCGAAACGGTCCGATGTCCTCGACCAGCTTGCGCATGTCGGCGAAGGCCACGCTGCCGTTGCCGGACATGCCGCAAGCGTGCACCAATCCGCAGCGATCACAGGAGACCCTTGCATCGCGTGGCTCGGCGCAGGCCATGCCGGGTACGGCCAGCGCGCAGAGTTTCGGCTTGGCGGTCATCACAGCCTCCGTCGCGACTGCAGCACTCGAGCGCGCGATTCTAGCGCGCACGGACCCGCAAATCGCTGGCTGGGTCAAATCGCGCGCGAGTAGCGCGCGTTTTGCGCGGTGCCGAGGTAGGCATCGAAGCGCATCGCCACCTGGCGCGTCAGCAGGCGGCCGCGCGCGCTGATGCGCAGGCGCGCGCCCTGCCACTGCACCAGACCATCGGCCTCGAACGCCCGCAACGCGTCCAGCGCGTCGGCGAAGTAGCGCCGGAAGTCGATGCCGTGGCGCGCGCCAAAGGCGTCGATGTCGATCTCGCCCTGGCACATCAGCGCGTTGATCAGCTGGCGCCGCAGGCGGTCGTCCGCGCTCAGCACCAGCCCGCGCGCCACCGGCAGGCGCCCGGCCTCCAGCGCCGCGTAATAGCCCGGGAGGTCCTTGGCGTTCTGGTAATAGGCATTGCCCACGCGGCTGATCGAGCTCATGCCCAGGCCGATGATGTCGCACTCGGCGTGCGTCGAGTAACCCTGGAAATTGCGCTGCAGCGTGCCCGCGCGCTGCGCCCGTGCCAGCTCGTCCAGCGGCTTGGCGAAGTGGTCCATGCCGATGTAGACATAGCCGGCCGCGGTGAGCCGGTCCACGGTCAGACCCAGCAAGGCCAGCTTGGTCGCTGCGTCCGGCAACTGGCTGGCTTCGATCCGGCGCTGCGCCTTGAACAGCTGCGGCAGGTGCGCGTAGCTGTAGGCGGCGATGCGGTCCGGCGCCAGCGCGATGACCTGCTCCAGCGTGTGCGCGAAACGCGCCGGCGTCTGCAGCGGCAGGCCGTAGATCAGGTCCACGCTGGTCGAGCGGAAGCCGGCCGCACGCGCGGCCTGCAGCAGCGCGGCGGTGTCCTGCATGCTCTGCACGCGGTTGACCGCGGCCTGCACCGCCGGGTCGAAGTCCTGGATGCCCACCGAGAGCCGGTTGAAACCCAGCGCGGCCAGCGCGCGCACGTAATCCGGGTCGGCGCTGCGCGGGTCCAGCTCGATGCCGAACTCGCGGCTGGCCGCGTTGCTCAAGTTGAAGTGCCGGCCCAGGACCTGCAGCAGGTCCTGCATCTGCCGCGCATCGAGAAAATTGGGCGTGCCGCCACCAAAGTGCAGTTGCACCACGCTGCGGTCGCGGTCGAACAGCGGCGCGGTACGCTCGATCTCGGCATACAGGTGCTGCAGGTACTGCTCGCCCTTGGCGTGATCGCGCGTGATCAGGCGCGTGCAGCCGCAGTAGAAGCACGGGCTCAGGCAGAACGGCACGTGCACGTACACCGACAGATCGCGCGGGATCGGGTCGTCGTTGCTGGCGTGCGCCTCGGCGCGCAGCGCGGCCTCGCCGAAACCGGCGTGGAACTGCGGCGCGGTCGGGTAGCTGGTGTAGCGCGGTCCGGCCACGTCGTAGCGCCGGATCAGCTCGGCGTCGAAGCGCGGTGCCTGGGGTGCTTGCGAAGTCATGGCCGCAGTCTGCCGTGGCCGCCGCGCGCTGGTCTTGATCTGGATCAGATTCGCGGGATGCTGGCAACGTCCAGACAACCGCAGGCCGACGGCCGCGCCCGCAATGCAGCGAGCGCGACCGTGTTTGCCTGCGTCAGCTGGGTGTTCGCATCAGAACGCGGTCCAGACGTAGGCGTACAGCGTGTTGTTGGCGTGGGCATTGGTGCCGGCGTCATCGAAGTTGGTGGCCGCGCCGTCGAACAGGGTATAGAGGGTGTACTGCAGGCCGAAGCGCAGGTTCACCCAGGGTCGGTCGAACGAGTTGTAGTTGCCGAACGGGTTGATGTTGAACTCCACCATGTAGCCCTGGGTCAGCGGCGAGCCGGTGCGGTTGGCATACAGGATCGGGTCGGCGGTGCCGTTGTTGCGGAAGCCGGCCAGGGTGATGCCGTAGGTATTGTCGTACCAGTACGAGCCGTTGAGATCGAGCGAGTTGACCGTGTTGCGCAGGTTGCTGGATCCGCCCTGGCTGTAGGTACCGGTCAAGGTCTGGCGTTCGGTCACGTACAGCGCGTCGGCGGTGAAGATGTGCTTGCCGGTGCCGAGATACTGGTAACTGGCATCGACGCCATAGTCCTTGTACTGGTTGTACGGTCCGGGCACGGCGATGACGGTGCCATTGTTGTTGGTACCGACCTGGCCCTGGCGCGCATCGAAGAACATCCCGCCCACTTCGATGTCACCCGCACCGATATTGCGCGTATAGGCGATGCGCGCGTAGGGCGCGGCCCCGACGATGCGACCGTTGAAGCCGGCGTTGAATGGCCGCTGTTGCAACAAGCTCGAGGACAGCGTGCGGTACATGCCGGCTTCGCCATACCAGTTCGAATCGAACATGGTGTAGGCGGTAGCGCCCACGACTTGCTGCGCGAAGGCGCCCATGATCGCCGGAGACGCCGGCGGACCCGGCACCAGGTCGGTGGCGGTGTAGGGATACATCCAGGCTGGCGAGGTCTGGAACACATCCGAGACCGTCGGATTGTTGTTGAAGGAAACGCCGAACACGCCGCCCTTGCCGCCCAGCACGTAATTGTGCGCATAGCGCACGTCGGTGTTGTCCCAGCCCCATTGGCCGGTGGCCTGCTGGTAGGTAATCTGGCCCAGCATGCCCCAATGGTCGGCCAGCTTGCCGCCGTAGAAGATCGAGGCCTGTTGCAGCTCGGTGTTGTTGTTCAATCCGTAATTGGGGGCAGGCGGCGCGGCCTGTGCCTGTTGCGTGTGGGTGAACGACTCGATGGCCATCGCCGAGAGGTGTGTGTCCCAGCCTTTGCGCACGTCCAGCCGGTAACCATCCAGCTTGAACTGGCGACCGAACGGCGTCAGTTGCGGCCCGAAGCCACCGATATGGCACGCCGAGCAGGGTTGCCCGGTCTCGCGCGCGAACATCGGCACGGCCTGCGCCGGCAGTGCCAGCAGCAGGGCCAGCGCGGTCACGCCCAGCAGGGCGGCGCCACGCAGCCAGCGCAGTACCCGCGGCGCGCCGATTGAGGTGCTCATCGCAATCTCCGGTAACGCATCTTTAACGATGCGCGCGCAGCGTGGCGGAAGCAGCGCTGCGTGTTCTTGATCGAGATCAAGACGGATTTTTCTTGCAGGCACGCGTGCGCGGCACAATGACGCGGCGGCTCGCGCCGCATTCGCGCGACGGTGATTCAGCATTCTCGGGTGATCGCCTTCTTGCATGCCGACACGGGGAGTAAACTCATCGGCCGCTGGCGCTCGCAGCTGCGACGCCGTTGGGCGCGCAAGCGCGGGAGCAAGACATGGGTTTAGACGATATCTGGCACTGGCTGATCGTGCTGCTGGTCGTGCTGCTGATCTTCGGCACGTCCAAGCTGCGCAACGCGGGCTCCGACATCGGCGCGGCGGTGCGCAACTTCAAAAA
>DZBX01000291.1 GCA_022730075.1 Rhodanobacter sp.
TTCTTTGATGGCGTGATGGTCATGGCCGAGGATACTGCCTTGCGCGACAACCGCCTCGCGCTACTCAACCGGATGCGCGCACTGTTCCTCAAAATCGCGGACATTTCGCTGCTTGGTGGCACAGCCTGATGAAATTAAGTCGCCCGGATGATAATCCGGGGCAGCCCTCACAACGGGCGCGGCTGCTCCCGGATTGCGCTGAACGCGCAGCTGGCGCCAGCCCGCTCCATCCAGGCTACGCGACTCCAAGAATGAGATTCCTAAAATCCGACTGGCTGCTAGCGGCGGCCGCACTCACGCTAACGTGTTTCTCCTTGGCTCCCGTCGCCTGGGCAGCGCCCGCCTCCCCCGCCGAGTTCGAGTTGCCGCATGTTGTCCTGGCCGACTTCAACCAGCCCAAGCATTTGACTGCACTCCTGCAAGCCTGCCCTGCCAAGCCGAATGCCGCCGCGTCCATCCGCATGGAAAGCGCGCTCAGTTCCCGCGCCGGGCACAAGGAACAGGTGTTGCGCCTGCAATACCGCCTAAGCCCCCCGAGCAACGATGCCACGGCGACCGCCTACGGCCTGCGTCTGAAACTACCCACGCTCAGCATGGGCGACTACGATCATCTGCGCCTCTGGCTGCGACTTGAAACCCAAGGCACCGCGCCCAAGCTGCGCGTGCGCTTTAACCCCGCCCCCGAACCTACGCTGGACACCATCCCTGCACGTGCCTCGGGCGACGGCTTCAACATCATCGGCTTGAACACCACATGGCGGCAGGTGCTGGTTCCATTAAATGAACTCTCCGGCGTGTATCCGGGCGTGATGCCGACGCACCTGAACCTGATGCTTATGACCACTCAAAACGCGCCCGCCAAGGGCACGCTTGAAGTGGACGACATTGAACTGGTGCGCGTCGGCCAGCACGTCGGCGCGTATGAAGATCGCGCCGTGGCCGCACAGAAAAAGACCTGGGAAATGCAGCACGGCGGTGAAGTCGCCGCGCGCAAGGCGATACGTGCTCGCGCCGTCGAGCTACCTCCGGGGCCACTGGTGTTGCGCGATGCCTTGCCCGAAGACGAGCAAGCCTTCACCCAAAAAGTGCTGCGCGACACCTGGCGCGGGCTGGACGGCCTGCGCGACCGCGAAAATGGCCTGCCCTTCGATACCGTGACCTTTTTCCCCGGCGGCGGCGCGCCGGCGGTGGGCGACTATACCAATGTGACCAATATCGGCCTGTTCATGATGAGCGTGGTTGCCGCGCGCGAACTGGGTTTAATCGACAGCAAGGGCGCATCCAGCCGCCTGCGGCAGATCGTCACCACGCTGGAAAAACTCGAAACCTACCACGGCTTTTTCTTCAACTATTACGACACC
>DZBX01000292.1 GCA_022730075.1 Rhodanobacter sp.
CAGCGCCAGCCCAGCCAAGCGACGCCGCGCAAGCCCAGCCAGCCGCGCCAAAACAGCCCACAGCGGGCACAGCCTGACGCCGCAGCCATCTGGGAGCAATGCGAACCCGCAAGCCCGCAGCATGGCTACATCATGGCAAAGCGTGGCAACCCCGAAGGCTTGCGCCAGGTGCCCGCCGGTTCATCCCTGCGCATCGCCGGACATGACGTCACCGGCTGGCTTGTGGTGCCCTGCCGCACCTTGGCCGGTGAACTCCAGACGCTGCAATTCATCCCGGTGCCGGGCACTGCCAAGAAGCTGAACCTTGCCGGTGCGAGCTTTGGCGACGGCCTGCACATCGTGGGCGAGCTTGCCGACGCCGCACGCTGCTATGTGGTGGAGGGCATCGGCCAAGGCTGGGCCTGCTGGCAAGCCACCGGGCAACCCGCCGCCGTGTGCTTTGGAGCGGGCCGCATGGGTTGCGTGGTGAAAGCCATCAGGGCGCATGCGTCAACGTTGCCGCTGGTGCTGATTCCCGATACCAGCAAGGAAGCGCAGGCCGAGGCCATCGCCCGCGAACACGGGTGCCAAGTGGTGCGCCTGCCAGCCGACAAGCCCGCAAACTATGACGCGAACGACTACGCCGCAGAGTTCGGGGCCGATGCGCTGGACGTGCTGCTATCGAGGCCCGCAGAACCTGAGCGCCGCTACAAGCTGCGCACGGCTGCCGAGCTGGCCGCACTGCCGCCGCTGGTTTGGCTGGTGCGAGGTGTGTTGCCTGCCGAGGGGCTGGCCGCGCTGTTCGGTGCATCGGGCAGCGGCAAGACGTTTCTTGCTATGGACGCTGCCGCCGCGATTGCCGAGGGCCGCCGATGGTTCGGGTATCGCGTGAACGCTGCGCCCGTGGTGTATGTGGGACTTGAGGGCGAGGCCGGGTTATCGCAGCGCGTGCAGGCCTGGGACAAACACCACGGCAGGCCAGCGCCCGAAGGCTTGCGCTTTGTGGTGGCGCAGCCATTCGACATGCTCCAGCCGGACGATGTGGCAGAGCTTGCCAAGGCGTGCCGTGGCGCTGGCCTGGTGGTGCTCGACACCCTGAACCGCGCCGCGCCCGGTGTTGACGAAAACAGTAGCCAGGACATGGGCCGCATCATCGAAGCCGCCGCCGATTTGCAGCGCCGCATCGGTGGCCTGGTGCTGCTGGTGCATCACGCTGGCAAAGACTCCACCAAGGGCATGCGAGGCCATTCCAGCCTGCACGCTGCCCTCGATGCCGCTATCGAGGTGCGCCGCGATGGTGACGCCCGTGAATGGCGCATTGCCAAGAGCAAGGACGGTGCCGACGCTGAGAGCATCCCGTTTCGGCTGGAGGTGGTGACGCT
>DZBX01000293.1 GCA_022730075.1 Rhodanobacter sp.
GAGCCGCACTACCAATTGAAGTTCCTGAGCTGGTGGCCGCGCGCGTGGCGCACGCCTTACCTGCGCCTGATGCGCAAGGGGGATTTTTACGACTGCGAGCCCCTGCAGGTGCGTCAACTGGAACACATGCTCGCTGCTTCGGGTCTCGGCTACCGCAACCTCTGCATCGATGCGTGGCGCGAGACATTCGAGATCGAACGGCCGCATTCCGTCGGCGCGCGGCTGCTGCGGGCCATGCCGGATGCCGCTCTGGCGCCGCTGAAGCGCATCATCCCGACGCTATCTACCGCATCGAGCGGTTGAGCGCGTGAGTGTGGCCGGTGGGCATGCGAATCGCCGTGCGATCAGGCTCGCAGCTTGGCGTCTACGCCATCCATGGATCGATCAGCGCAATGCCGCAATCCGTGAAATCGCGGGTGTTGCGCGTTGCCAGAGCCGCACCGCGCGAGCGCGCAACGGCGGCGATCATGGCGTCGAACTGACTGATTGGCCGGCCGAGTGTCTTGCGCTCCGCCGCAATTTCCGCGAACAGCACCGCAGCCGGGTCGTCGAACACCAGCACCCGCCCGGCGAAATCCTCGTCGAAGACGGCACCCACCACGCTCTGCAACTTGTCGCGATGGCGCCCCTTCGGGAGCAGCCGTACCCCGTACAGGATTTCCGCTTCAGTCATCGTGGTCGTGAACAGAGCCGTGGCGGATTGCGCCTCCAATCTTGCCATGACCTGCCTGTCGGGCTGCGGGCGCAGGGTTTCCGAAAGCACGTTGGTGTCCAACACGATCATGTGCCCATGCCGGGCGGGACTCGCGTCAGCTCGCGGCGAGGCAGATCCAGTTCGACGCCGCCCAAGGGCTCGATGCGCGCACGGATGGATTGCACCAGTCCTGCACGGCGTGCCGGCAGCGACGACAGCGAGCTGCGCAGAATGTCGCGCGCCTCGTCCTCCATCGAGCGGCCGTGTTGGGCGGCGCGTACGCGCAAGCGCTGTTTCAGGCTATCGTCGATGTTGCGGATGGTCATGGTCGCCATGGCGATGCCTCGTCAGATCAGTCTGCAAAACCGGGCATCCTGCCGCGGTTTGCAAACAAACGGGCGCGGCAGAGCCGCGCCACCTTTGTCGCGACAAGCACTTGCGTGCTCGTCGCGGCGGCACTTTGGCAGCTACGCATCCAGCTTCGCTGCCAAAGCCCTGCCTGCGCCATCCATGGCTCTGGCGCGCAGCGGGCAATGCCCACTGCGCCCCTGTGCCGGAGCGGTTTTGCAAACCGCTCGATTGCAGATTGGTCATTGACTGCAACGGCGTCAATACACGGCGATGACCTCCTCACGACGCACGCATGAGACTACGTGATGGT
>DZBX01000294.1 GCA_022730075.1 Rhodanobacter sp.
GCACGCACATGCTTGTAGCGGAACAGGATCGCGAACAGCACCGCCACGACCAGCGAATAGGCGGCGAACATCAGCCAGACGCCGTGCCACGCGATGCTGCCATCGGCTCGCGTGTAGTAATCGTTGATGAGCACGCCGCTGATCGAGCTGCCCAGCACCGCGCCGAAGCCGTTGGTCATCATCATGAAGAGCCCCTGCGCGCTGGCGCGGATGCTGGGGTCCGCCTGCCCTTCGACGAACAGCGAGCCGGAGATGTTGAAGAAATCGAAGGCCATGCCGTACACCAGATTGGACAGGATGATCATCCACAGCAGCCCGTCGGGATTGCCATAGCCGAACAGGCCGAAACGCAGCACCCAGGCGAACATGCTGACCAGCATCACGGTCTTGATGCCGAAGCGCCGGAGCACGAAGGGGATGGCGAGGATGAACGCGGTCTCCGACATCTGCGAGATGGACAGCACGATGTTCGGGTAGCGCACGGTGAGCAGGTCGCGATAGGCGGGTACGTTGGCGAAGCTGTGCAGGAAAGTGTCGCCGTAGGCGTTGGTCAGTTGCAGCGAGGCCCCCAGCGCCATGGCGAACAGGAAGAACACGGCCATGTTGTAGTTTTTCAGCAACGCGAACGCGCGCAGGCCCAAGGCATCGATCAGCGAGTCATGGCGCACGTAGCGCGGCGGGCAGCGCGGCAGGGTGAATGCGTACAGGCCGAGGACCACGGCGGATGCGCCGGCCACGTAGAACTGGCTGGCGCTCTTCTCGATATGCAGCAGGCTGATGGTCCACATGGCGACGATGAAACCGATCGTGCCCCAGACGCGGATCGGCGGGAAATCCCTGACCACGTCCGCGCCCTCGTCCTTGAGCGCGTTGTAGGACACCGTGATCGACAGCGAGATCGTCGGCATGTAGAAGCACACGTTGAGCAGCATCACCCAGAACAACATCGCGGGACTGTCGATCAACGGCACCATGAACAGCATGCAGGCACCAAGCAGGTGCAGGATGCCGTACAGGCGCTCGGCATTGATCCACTTGTCGGCGACGATGCCCATCAGCGAGGGCATGAACAGCGAGGCGATGCCCATGGTCGAGAACACCGCGCCGAACTCGCTGGCCGACCAATGCCGGGTGAGGAACCAGTACGCGCCGAAGGTGGTCAGCCATGAACCCCAGACGAAGAACTCGAGGAAGTTCATGGCGATGAGGCGCAGCTTGGTGTTTTTCATGCGCGAACCCTGTTTGCGTTGAACCCCGGCCGCCGGCCGCGCACGGGCCAGCGGCGCCGCACGCGGCTGCATCGTTTCGGCGCAGTGTTGCACAGCCGCGCATGGCCGGCAGGCGGCACCGCTCAG
>DZBX01000025.1 GCA_022730075.1 Rhodanobacter sp.
GCCCGCGCTCGCCGCCGCGCCGCTGCACTACCCCGTGGCGCAGCGCGACAGCATCGTCAACAACTACTTTGGCGACAAGGTGCCGGCGCCGTATCAGTGGATGGAGAACCTCAATGCGCCGGGTCTGAAAAAGTGGGTCGGCGAGGAAAACGCGCTCACCCACGCCTACCTGGCCAAGGTGCCGACGCGGCCGTGGATCGAGCAGCGCCTGACGCAGTTGTGGAACTACGCCAAAGAAAGCGTTCCGGTGCAGGCCGGCAAGTATCTGTTCTTCAGCCGCAACACCGGTTTGCAGAACCAGTCGCCGGTCTACGTGCAGGACGGCGCCAGCGGCAAGCCGCGCGAGTTGATCGACCCGAACACGCTCTCGCCCAACGGCGACATCGCGCTGCTGGACTGGCAGCCGTCCGAGGATGGCCACTACCTGGCCTATGGCCTGTCGCAGGGCGGCTCCGACTGGCAGACGCTGCACGTGATGGACGTGGCCACCGGCAAGACACTCGGCGACGACGTGCAGTGGGTGAAGTTTTCCGGCATCGCATGGGCGCACGACGGCAAGGGCTTTTTCTACTCGCGCTATCCGGCGCCGCCCCAGGGCGAGGCGATCAGCGACCGCGTGGTCAACCAGGCGCTGTACTACCACCGTCTCGGCACGCCGCAGGCCGATGACGTGCTGGTCTACAAGCGCCCGGACCTGCCCGAGTGGATCGTCGGCGGCGCGGTAAGCCACGATGGCAAATACCTGTTCATCAGCCTGGTCAATGGCACCGCCAACCGCAACGAATTGTTCGTCAAGGATCTGGGCGGCGCGCTCTCGCCCGATCTGGATGCGCCGATCGAGCCGCTGTTCACCAGGAACGATGCGGTGTACCAGCCCATCGGCGTCCTCGGCGATACGGTCTACCTGCAGACCACCCTGGATGCGCCGCGCGGGCGCATCGTCGCCTTCAACATCGCGCATCCCGCGCCGGCCGACTGGCGCGTGGTGGTGCCGCAGACCGCGGCGGTGATCCAGTCCGCCAGCCTGGCCGATGGCCGCGTGCTGGTGAACAAGCTCAAGGACGTGAAGAGCGAGGTCGAGTTGTACGCCAGCGATGGCAAGCACCTCGCCACGCTGCCGCTGCCCACGCTGGGCTCGGTCGGTGGCATCAGCAGCCACGCCGACAGCAGGCAGGTGTACTACGCGTTCACTTCGTTCCTGTATCCGACCACGATCTTCAACTACGACGTGAGCGACGGCAAAACCCGCACGGTATTCAAGCCTGACGTGCCGTTCGACCCCAGCCACTACGAAACGGTACAGGTGTTCTACCACTCCAAGGATGGCACGCGCGTGCCAATGTTCCTGACCTACCGCAAGGGCCTGCAGCGCAATGGCATGAACCCGACGCTGCTGTATGCCTATGGCGGCTTCAACATCAGCATCACGCCGAGCTTCTCTCCGACCCTGCCGGTATGGCTGGAGCTGGGCGGCATCTACGCCGTGGCCAACATCCGCGGCGGCGGCGAATACGGTGAGGCGTGGCACAAGGCCGGCATGCTGGGCGACAAGCAGAATGTCTTTGATGATTTCGCCTGGGCCGCCAAGTGGCTGGTCAAGAACCGCTATACCGAGGTCAGGCGCCTGGGTATCCAGGGTTACTCCAATGGCGGGCTACTGGTCGGTGCCAGCATCACCGAGAACCCGCGCCTGTTCGGTGCCGCCTATGCCGGCGCGGGCGTGATGGACATGCTGCGCTACCAGAAGTTCTCCGGCGGCGCGCTGTGGGCGCCGGAGTACGGAACCTCGGATGTGAAAAAAGACTTCGACTGGTTGATCAAGTACTCGCCGGTGGAAAACGTGCGCAAGGGCAGCTGTTACCCGCCGACGCTGATCACCACCGCCGACCACGACGACCGCGTGGTGCCGAGCCATTCGTACAAGTTCGCCGCCGCCCTGCAGCACGACCAGTCCTGCGCCAACCCCATCCTGCTGCGCGTGGAAACCGACACCAGCCACAACTACATGCCCACCGACAAGCGCATCCGCCAGTCGGCCGATATTCTGGCGTTCATGGCCAACAACCTCGGCGTGAGCGCAGCGCCCAAGAGCAACCCGGACGCGCCGGGCGGCAAGTAGGCTGGCTTCACGCGGGGTCGTCCATGTGGATGGCTCCGCGCTTGTTCCGTGCGCGTTGGCATGATTTTTCTGGCAAAGCCGTCGGAGCCATGACACGCGCAAGCGCCGCCGGGCACATGCCTCTGGCAAGCGTCACCGCGCGATGCTAAAACGCCAGGGCGAATCCATCGGGGACACGATCATGGCAGGCAAGTTTGCAAACAGTTGGGCACTGGTCAAGGCGAGCGCTGCGGTGCTCAGGAGCGACCGCGAGTTGCTCGTGTTCCCGCTGTTGTCGGGTGTGGCCACGCTGCTGGTGGTCGCCAGTTTCGCGCTGCCATTGCTGGCCACGGGCGGACTGGCGCATCTGCACGATGTCACTGCGCGATCCGGCGGCGGGTTTGGCGTCGCCGGATATGCGCTTCTGTTCCTGTTCTACCTGTGCCAGTACACGGTGATCTTCTTTTTCAACACGGCCCTGGTGGGAGCAGCGATGATGCGTCTGGATGGTGATAACCCGACCCTCGCCGATGGCCTGCGCCTGGCGTGGAGCCGGTTGCCCGCCATACTCGGCTATGCGCTGATCGCCGCCACGGTGGGCATGCTGTTGCGCGCGCTGGAGCAGCGCGCCGGACTGATCGGCCGCTGGGTCATCGGCCTGCTCGGCGTTGCCTGGACGGTGGCCACTTTTCTGGTGGTGCCGATCCTGGCAGCGACCGATCTCGGACCTGCCCAAGCGGTCAAGGAAAGCGCCAGGCTGCTGCGCCGCACCTGGGGCGAGAACCTGATCGGCAATGCCGGGATCAGCATGGCCTTCGGCGTGTTGTTCGCGGCCATCGCGCTACTGGGCGGTGCGATGTTTCTGGCGAGCGGCTCGCATTCACTCGCAGTGAACGGGGTCGTGGCGGCGGTGTTCGTGCTGGCCTTCATCCTGCTTGGACTGATCCAGAGCGCGCTGCAGGGCATCTATTCCGCCGCGCTGTACCGTTATGCCACCGTCGGCAGCGCCGGCGACGGTTTCGAGGCCACGACGCTGGCGCAGGCGTTTCGCGTCAAGGCTTGATCGCGATGCCGCCCCTCTTGCAGAGCGGGCGGTGTGACCCGCGCCTCGACGCGGCGATGGTCTGGCCCGGTTGCATCGTGTGAAATATGAACCGGGGCCGGACTGCGAGTCCAGCCCCTGGGTTGTTGATTTTTCATGAATGGTCTCGGCTGCATGGGCGTCATGCATGCGCTGCGGCTGCGCAACGTGGTGTGCGTATCCCGATCGTGATTGCCATGGCGTCAACGCGCAGTGCACGGGGTCTCGAGAACGGTTGAACTCCGCGCGTTTCATCCGGTCACATGCCACGCCCGTCGCAGACCGGCGCGGACATCGCGCTGGCGGACGGGCGCTATCGGGGCCGTTGCCGGCCTCCCACGCCGCGCACCGCGCGGCCCGCACCCAAGGACCGAACATGGCACTGACGCGGCAAGTGATTTCCACATTGAAGGACGACGGCACCGACATCATGGGGCCGGACATCCTCGGCTTTCATTATCCCGATTCCAGCATCGTTTCCGGCAGTCTGCTGACGGTCGAGGCCAACCATTTCGCGGTGTTGAAATCGCGTGGCGCGGTGCTGGCCGTGTACGACACCGGGCAATATCCGGTGCAGACCCCGGACAAGCCGCTGCTGGGTGGTTTCGTCACCGGCTTCTTCGGCGGCAGTTCTCCGTGGCAGTATGAAGTTCTGTACGTCAATCGCGCCAAGTTGCTGGTGCGCAATACCGGCGTGGCGACTTCGGCCGAGATGGCCGAGATGACCTACACGGTGGACTACTACATCCACGTGGACAACAAGGACGATGCGCTCAAACTGACCACGCACATGCCTTTCGGCGGGCACTACATCAAGGCCGAGGAAGTGGCCAGCTACGCCGGCCCGGTGGTGGAGCAGGCGATCAACCAGGTGATCCAGGTGACGCCGATGGAGCACATCAACGAGCACATCCACGAGATCGTGGAACTGGTGAAGGAGCACATGAGCGCGTTTCTGGCGGTGTACGGCATCACCTTGAACGACGCCAAGGTACTGGTGCTGCCCAAGGACGAGCGCATGCGCGAGCTGATCTCGCTGCGTGCCTTCGGCCTCAGCGAGATCGAGGCGGTGCGTTACTACACGGCCTTGAAGATGGCCGAGAAGGGCCTGGTGTCGGCGCCGAATGCGGCCTGCGGCACGCCGTTCCAGATCGGTGGTGCCACCATGGGCACCTACCCGATTCCATCGGGCGATGCATCCGCGCCGCTGACCGGGAAAGCCTGAGTCGCGGGCGAAACGGGCTGCGGCCTTGCGCCGCGGTCCGCACACGGCATCCAAGGAGCGTTCACCGTGACCGATTTCAAGGCCGTCGCCAATCCCATCGACAGCGCGGGTTCGACCAAGCAGTTTCTGTCGAACCTGTTCTACGGCTGGGGTTACAATTTTTATCGCAAGGAAAACCAGCTGCGCGCAGACGATTTGCTGGTGCGCGCCAAGATCAGCGAGATGCTGGTTGCCGCGCGCGCGCATCTGGCCGATCTGGAGCGGGCATGGCGCCGCGAGCACCTGCCGGAGCCGACGCGTGAGCACCCCTATGCGGATGTCGCGGCGGTGGCCAGCGCGCAGCAGATGCAGCGCGCGCAGCAACTGATCGAGGCGCTGGAGCTGCGCGTGCGTACCGTTGGCGTGCCCGAGATGGATCGCATCAACCAGCGTCACCGCAACGAGCGCGACACACTCGAGCAATTGGTCGGCGTGGATGGCGAGCTGGTGCTGGCCGCCAAGGGTTTCAGCGATGCCGCGCTGGCGCAGGGCGATGCCGCCACGCTGGCGATGCAGATGCCGGATTTGCTCGCGCAGTCGGGCATGGAGCGCGGCCTGGCACAGCGTCAGCAGGTGCTCTCGGCGTTGGCTGGCTGAGTCTTTCTCTCTTTTTCCAGACAATCACCGGAACATGTGCATGGACATCCAGACCATCGATCAGCAGTACCAGCAGTTGCAGACCCAGGATCAGCAGGTGGCGCAGGCGCTGCAGACCCTCGCCGGCAAGTTGCAGACCGCCGCGCAGGGTGGCGACAACGGCGCGCGCGAGTGGTTGCTGGACTTGCGCGAGATGGCGCTGAGCATCCAGGCCGAGCAACAGCAAACCACGGCCTTGCTGCAGGCCATTCATGGCATGTGGCAGAACCAGGCGCAGCAGGTGGCCGCGAATCCGATGATGGCTGGCTTCGGCGGCACGTCCGGCGGTGGCGTTCATCCGCAACAGGGTGGCCTGATGGGCGCGCTGGGCGGGTTTCTCAACTCGGGTTTCGGCCGCGCCATCGAGATGGGCGCGGGCTTCGGGATCGGCGACGACTTGATCGGCAGCATTCTTTGAGAGCCGGGAGCTGGTAACCAGTAGTCGGTAGTCGGGACGCGGGATGCTGGACGAAGCCGGCGTGGTGCCTCAACCCCGCAGTGTCATCCCCGGGCGCGCGCAGCGCGAGCCGGGGACCCAGTGTTCTGCCGGATTGCTTCAAACTGGATGCCCGCGTTCGCGGGCATGACGAGCGAGGGGCTGAAGTTCCGGACGCGGCGCGCGGCTCTGCGCGGCATGGCCCGTGCGATCGCTGCGCACGCGCATCAGGACGCGGGATCGCCGTCGAGCAGAAAGTCGGTGTACTGGAAGCGCTCCTCGCGCAGCAGCGATGCGCCGCGCCGGATCGGCAGGGCCTGCGCGAACAGTGGGCCCGCGTGGCACAGCGTGTGGAACTCGCCGTGCTCGCCACAAGGGTCGACGGTGGCAGGCAGGGCATCGAGCAGCTCGGCATCGAAGCCATGGCCGCTGAAACCGGCATCGAGCTGGGTGGTGTCCACGCAGGTGAGCACCGCCTGGTGCCCGGCAGCAATGAAGCTGCGCGCCAGCGCCGCGGTATCCGACCCCCACAGCGGGAAGACACCCTTCCAGCCCAGGTCGGCCAGCAGTTCTTCGCGCCACGCGCGCACATCGGCCAGAAACAGATCGCCGAAGGCGATATGCGCCAAATCGGGCGTGGCCATGCGCGCCTGATCGAGGCTGGCGGCGAAGGTTTGTGCGTAGCTGGTGTTGCTGGCCGGCCAGTCCAATACCGATTCGAGCAGTGGCAGAGCCAGCGCGGCGGCCTGCGCGTGCAGCACGCTGCGGCGGATGCCGTGCATGGCGACGCGATCAAACGCGCCTGTCACCGTGGTCAGCAGGCCGCACACGCGCCAGGCGGGATCGGCGCGCAGGCGCTGCAGTGCCATCAGGCAATCCTTGCCGCCGCTCCACGCCAGCAGGACGGGACGCGGCGCGCTCATCGCAAGCCGCTTGGTGCGCAATCGCATTGACGCGCGCGCATGGCGTGCCGCAGCATGTCTACCGGGTTGATCCTTGGAGGACATGGCATGCGCGGCATTGGCTGGATCGTGTTGTGGCTGGCGATGATCATCGTCGGGGTATTGGCCTTCGCGCTGCCGCTGGCGGCCGGATTCATTTCCGCGCTGGTGATTGCGTGGCTGCTGGTCATCGGCGGCATGTTCCATGTCGCCGCCGCCTTCCACGCACATCGCGCCAAGAGTCGCGCGGTGCACGCCGCGCTGGGATTGCTGTATGTCGCTGCCGGACTGTATCTGGTGTATGTGCCGGGCATGGCGCTGGTGAGCATGACCCTGGTGCTGGCGGTGGTGTTTTTCACCAGCGGCGTGCTGCGCCTGCTGGCTTGGTATCGACATCGACCGGCGCAGGGCGCGCGCTGGTTGTTGATCGATGGTGTCGTCAGCATCGTGTTGGGATTGATGATCGGCCTGGGCTGGCCGGCCAGCAGCGCGTGGGCGCTGGGTACGCTGCTGGGCGCGGTGTTGATCGTCAATGGCATCAGCGGCCTGATGTTCACCCTGGCATTGCGGCGTTCGGCGCAGCGCCTGATGTAGGCGGCGTCTGGGATTGCTGCAACCGGGTCGCGATGGCATCCGGCAGCAGCGGGCGTGCGAACAGGTAGCCCTGGCCTTCCAGGCAGCCTGCCGCGAGCAGGAAGGCAAGCTGCGGTTCGGTCTCGATGCCCTCGGCGATGGCTTCCAGGCCGAGACTTTGCGCCAGCGCCAGAATGGCCCGCGTGATCGCGGCGTCGTTGGCGTCATCGGGCAGACCATTGACGAAGGACTGGTCGATCTTGATGGTGCGGATCGCCGGCAGTTTGAGATAGGCCAGCGACGAGTAACCCGTGCCGAAATCGTCCACGGCCACGCCGATGCCCAGCTCGTGCAACGCCGCCAGCGTGTGCCGTGAGCGCTCGCCGATGTGCAGAATCGCGCTCTCGGTCAGTTCGATCATCAGCGCCTCGGGCGGGCAGCGGTGCTGCTGCAGCGTGGTGCGCAGATCCTCGACGAACTGTGGATGCCGCAGATGGCTGGCCGAGATGTTCACCGCCACGCGCAGCGCCGGCAGGCCTGCATCCAGCCAGGCGCGAATCTGCCGGCAGGCTTCGCTGAGCACCCATTCGCCGACCGCGCGCACCATGCCCAGGCTTTCGGCGAGCGGAATGAACTCGGCCGGCGAGATTTCGCCGCGCTCGGGGTGCTGCCAGCGCAGCAATGCTTCCACCGCGATCAGCTTGCGCGTACGCAAATCGAGGCTGGGCTGGTAGACGAGATGAAACTCGCCGCGCGCGATGGCTTGACGCAATTCCCCGGCCAGAGTCAGGCGCGTGCGCGTCGACGCCTGCATGACCTTGGTATAGACGCGATAGCTGTTGCGCTCGTCGGCCTTGACCGAGTACATCGCCGCATCGGCATTGGCGATCAGCGTGGCGGGGTCGTCGCCATCCTCGGGGAAGCTGGAGACGCCAATGCTGGCGGACAGGAAAATCTCGTGTTCGAGCACATGAAAAGGTTCGCTGAGCAACAGCAGCAGCTTGCGCACGACGGGCAGGGCCTCGTCGCGCGAGCCGGGATCGCAGAGCAGCAAAGTGAACTCGTCGCCGCCGATGCGACCGGCGCGATTCTGCCCGGCGATCTGGTTTTGCAGACGCTGTCCGACCTGCTGCAACAACTGATCGCCGAAGGCGTGCCCGTAGCCGTCGTTGACCGCCTTGAAGCCATCCAGATCAAGGAACAGCATAACTGCGCCACGTCCATGGCGGCGCATATCGATCAGCAGGCGCGCGGCCTCCTGCTCGAATGCGGCGCGATTCAGCAACCCGGTCAGGGGATCGTGCAGGGCGAGGTGTTCAAGCTGGCGCTGATAGGCTTCGGATTCGGAAATGTCGTCGAACACCGCGACATAACGGTGCGGCGTGCCGTCGCTGGCACGGATCGCGCTCAGGCTGAGCCGTTCCGGATACGTGCGCCCGTCCTTGCGCCGGCTCTGCACGCGGCCTTGCCAGTGACCGACATAGGCGACTTCCTGCCACAACGCGACATCCAGCGCAGCACCAGTCGACTGGCTGCGCAGCGCGTCCAGCGGCGTGCCGATCAGTTCGCTGACGCTGTACCCGGTCAGCGCCTCGGCGGCGGCGTTGCCACTGATGATGCGGCGCTCGGCATCGGCGATCAACACGCCTTCGGCGATGTTGGCCAGCGCTTCCGCGGCGACACGACGGTCTTCCTCCATGCGCAGGCGCTCGGTCATGTCGCGCATGATGGCCAGTTGCACGGCGCGCTCTCCCCACTGGTTGCGGCTGAGGCTGATGGCGACATGGCGCACGCGATCGCCGTTGCCGGCCAGCGCCACGTCGGCATACGCGCTGGGTGCGGCCGCGTCGTCAAGCCTGGGCAGGCCCTCCGGGAACAGGCTGGCGAAGAGGCGGCCACTGATTTGCTGGCGGCTGCCGCCGATCATGTGCTCGGCGGCCTGGTTGATTTCGAGAATGCGGCCGCTGCCGGCATCGACCACGGCGATGGCGTCGTGCGCGCCGTCCAGCAGGGTGCGATAGCGCGATTCGGAACCGCGTAATGCGCGCAGGGTGCGCCGCGCGAAGTACAACCAGATCGCCAGCATCAGCAGCGTGGCGCTGCACATCGACCAGAACAGGACGCGCGCCAACCAGGCTGCGCCGAGGGCGATGCTTCTAGAAAATGTATCGGCCAGCGGCGCCACGGTGGCATTGATCCGCAGGATGCGCGCGGCCTCGACGCTGGTTTCGATGGGCGAGGGATGCGGCTGCGCGTACAGCGTCTGCAGGTGCTGCGCGATGCCCGGCAATTCATCCATGGCGGGGTCACTGGCGCGCCAGCTGCGCAACGCCGTGCTGATATACGGCGCTGTGGCGAGGTGCTGCATGGCAAAGACCAGCAGCGGGATGGATTGCGGCAGGGCACCGGTACTGGCGAATGCACGTCGGGCCAGCGCGGGTTGCGGGTGCGCGCCGGCCACGGCATCGCGCCCGGCGCGGTCAGCCATGACGACCCTCATGTTTTCCTGATACCCGCGCAAATTCCTGGCATCGCCATGCGTGGCGTAGGCATACAACTCGATGATGGCCTGCTTCTGCGCCTTCGACCAGATGCTCTCGCCATTGAGGAACCCGGCGACGGCAACCTGCACCTGCAGGGCAAACCAGGTCAACAGCAGCACCAGCATCACGATCGCGATCATGCTGACCAGCAACGGACGCAACTGCCGCTCCAACGGCAGCGGTCGCGGGTCCGGGTCCGGGTCGATCTTGCGCATGCCCATCATTCTCCACCAACGCCGCCACGGTACCGGATTGCGCCGCGGCGGAGATGATGGCAAAGCAGGGTCTCAGGCCGCAACGGCCTCGACACTGGCTTTGTGGTGTTGCGCCTGCATGCAATGTTCCAGGGCGATGCGTTTGTAGACATAGGTATTGAGTACGCAGCGTCGTAGGTGATCGGTCGTTTCCGGGCTGGGGTGCGGGCCAACCAGCGTGCTGACGATTTCCAATGCTTCCCAAGGATGGGTATCGTCATACTCGGCGTGCAACTTGAGCCAGCGCATCGCCTTGGCGCGAATGCGCGCCTCGAATCCATAGGCATAAATGTCGTCCTGGGTCACCAGGAGAGCCCATTCGCCGGTGATGCCTTCCACCGCATAGTTGGTCGCGAGCATGCCAGCAGCCAGGGTGTCGCTGGCGCTGACCTGCCAGCACCAGTGGCTGAGGATGCCGGCCTCGGGCGCGGCGGCATTGTCGCCGAGCACCACTTCGCGTGGCGCACCAACGGCATCGGACCAGTCCAGCCAGTAATCGGCGTGGTTTTGCTCTACACGGATATTGCGCACCAGCCAGCGCCGCGCCATGTTTTCGCCACGGCTGCGGCCATAGCGGGCCTTGAGCAGATTCATCGCCATGTACTGAGGGAATTGCTCGATCACCGGCCAGGCGCTGAGGATGAAACGCTGCATGGCCGCGTCGGACAGGCTGCCCTCGCGCATCATGGCCCAGATCGGGTGTTCCAGAACCGCACGCTTGGCCGGTTCGCAGCTCTCCATGATTTCTTGTGCCCACAGCGGATAGCTGCGCAGATCCTTCAGGGCACCGGTACGCACAAACTCGTCGTTCATTGCTCGCTCCTCAGGGGTGGATGCAAGCGAGCTATACCATGTTTGTGAACAATTGTGTCAAGTGCGCAGGCTACGATTCCGTCCAGCGTGACGCAGGCTGTTGCCCGCAGTAGGTCTCGAGGCATGAAAGCCCGGCAGGGCCGGGCTCATGCGAGTGCCGCGGATGCGTGGCGGCAAGGCGCGATGCCGTATTCAACCCGTGCGCGAAGCGCGCTTGCGGTCGTTTTCGGTGAGGTTTTTCTTGCGCAGGCGGATGCCCTTGGGCGTGACCTCGACCAGCTCATCCTCCTCGATGAACTCCAGCGCCTGTTCCAGCGACATCTTCACCGGCGGCGTCAGCGAGACATTTTCGTCCTTGCCGGCGGCGCGGATGTTGGTCATCTGCTTCTCGCGCAGCGCGTTCACGGTGAGGTCGTTGTCCTTGGCGTGGATGCCCACCAGCTGGCCTTCGTAGATTTCCTCGCCGCCACCCACCAGCAGGCGCCCGCGCTCCTGCAGCGCCATCAGCGCGTAGGGCGGGGCACGGCCGGTGCCGTTGGAAATCATCACGCCGTTGGGACGCTTGGCGATGCTGCCCTCGTTGCGTGGTCCGTAGTGGTCGAACACGTGAAACAGGAGTCCGGTGCCCGCAGTGAGCGTGCGGAACTCGGTCTGGAAGCCGATCAGCCCGCGCGCCGGGATGACGTAATCGATGCGCACGCGGCCCTTGCCGTCCGGCACCATGTTCTTCAACTGGCCGCGGCGCATGCCCAGGCGCTCCATCACACCGCCCTGGTAGGACTCTTCCAGATCGACCACCAGTTGCTCGTATGGCTCCATCATCTGGCCGTCGACTTCCTTGATGATGACCTCGGGACGCGACACCGCCAGCTCGTAGCTCTCGCGGCGCATGTTCTCGATCAGCACCGAGAGGTGCAGCTCGCCGCGACCGGATACCTTGAACTTGTCGGCGTCCTCGGTTTCCTCCACGCGCAGCGCGACGTTGTGCAGTGTTTCGCGCGCCAGGCGCTCGCGCAACTGGCGGCTGGTGAGGTATTTGCCGCCACCGTGTTCCTTGTTGCCGGCGAACGGCGAGGTGTTGACCTGGAAGGTCATGCTGATGGTCGGCTCGTCCACGGTCAGCGCTGGCAGCGCCTCGGGTGCGGACGGGTCGCACACCGTATCGGAAATGCTCAGGCCCTCGAGGCCCGAGATCGCGACAATGTCACCGGCCGAGGCTTCCGGCACCTCGCGCCGATCCAGGCCGAGAAAGCCCAGTACCTGCAGCACGCGTCCGTTGCGGCGCTTGCCTTCGCGGTCGACCACCGTCACCGCGGTGTTGGTGCGTATGCGTCCGCGCTGGATGCGGCCGATGCCGATCAGGCCGACATAGCTCGAATAATCGAGCTGGCTGATGCGCATCTGGAACGGGCCTTCCGGGTCCACCTGCGGCGGCGCCACATGACGCATGATCGCTTCAAACAGCGGCGTCATGTCGCCGTCGCGCGCCTCCGGATCATCGCTGGCGTAGCCGTGCAGGGCCGAGGCGTAGACCACCGGAAAATCGAGCTGCTCGTTGCTCGCGCCGAGGCGGTCGAACAGATCGAACGTGGCGTTCAGTACCCAATCCGGGCGCGCGCCGGGGCGGTCGATCTTGTTGATCACCACGATCGGCTTGAAGCCCATGTTGAAGGCTTTCTGCGTGACGAAGCGGGTCTGCGGCATCGGCCCATCCATGGCATCGACCAAGATCAGCACCGAATCGACCATCGACAGCACGCGTTCGACCTCGCCGCCGAAATCGGCGTGCCCCGGCGTGTCGACGATGTTGATGCGGTTCCCGCGCCAGGTGATGGCGGTGTTCTTGGCCAGGATGGTGATGCCGCGCTCGCGTTCCTGGTCGTTGCTGTCCATGACGCGGTCCGGCACCACGGCGCGCTCGCTGAGCGTGCCGGACTGCTTCAGCAGCTGGTCGACGAGCGTGGTCTTGCCATGATCGACGTGGGCGACGATGGCGATGTTGCGCAGATTTTCGATGGACATGCGAGAACGCCCGCGGATACGCCGCGGACCCTGCCGGTGGTGGAATAGCCGCCTAGTGTAGCCGTTCGCAGCGCCATTGGGTGCACCGCAGCATGCATGCACGCATGCGCTGGCCCGCAGTGTCCGCGGCGATCTCGGGTATCGTGTGCGCCCCGCGCCGACCTCGGCGCGCCCATCATTCCCATCCGCGAGGCCAACCATGTCCCTGATCGCAACCTTCCACACCGCTCGCGGGCCGATCCGCGTCGAACTGTTCGCCGACAAGGCACCGCTGACCGTGGCCAACTTCGTCAATCTGGCGCGGCGTGGCTATTACGACGGCTTGAATTTCCACCGCGTCATCGCCGATTTCATGATCCAGGGCGGTTGCCCCAACGGCGACGGGCGTGGTGGTCCGGGTTACCGCTTCGAGGACGAGTGCCGCAGTGACCTGCGCCATGACAGACCCGGCATCCTGTCGATGGCCAATGCGGGTCCTGGCACCAACGGCAGCCAGTTCTTCATTACCCACGTGGCCACGCCGTGGCTGGATGGCAAGCACACCGTCTTCGGCGCAGTGCTTGGTGCCGACGATCAGAAAACGGTTGATGCCATCCGCGCCGATGACAAGCTGGAACGCATCACCCTGGAAGGCGATGCCGACGCGGTGCTTGCCGCGCAGGCCGCGCGCGTCGCCGAGTGGAACAAGGTGCTCGACGCGCGTTGAGCGCGTCCGCACGCTCAGGATTGCCGCGTCAGGATCCGGTGCAGTAACAGCAGCAGCATCGCGCCGACCACCGAGGCAATGAAGCCGGCAGGCTGGCCGGGCGCGTACCAGCCCAGCGTCTGCCCGGCCCAGGTGCCGACGATGGATCCGGCGATGCCGAGCAGCGCGGTGAGGATGATGCCGCGCGGGCCGCGGCCGGGCGTGAGCGCACGCGCCAGCAGGCCGATGATCAAGCCGATGATGAAGACCGCGATCCAGTGCATGGTGCCTCCACCCGATACTGGCGTCATGATGCGACAGGCAGCGGCGCGACGCACGCGGCGCGCCGTCGTGGCGGCAACGCGTGGCCGGGCGCTGCAACACGCGTGGTAGAATTGCGACTTTGACGCGCGAGGAATTTCGATGTTGCAGCTCGCCCAGCGCATGGGTCGCGCCAAGCCCAGCGCGATCATGCTGATCGCAGAAAAGGCCAAGGCGCTCAAGGCCTCGGGCCGTGATGTGATCAGTTTTTCCATCGGCGTACCCAATTTCCTGCCGGGTCCGCACGTCTACGAGGCGGTGCGCAAGGCGCTGGAGCACGACAGCGGGCAATACGGCTCCAACCGCGGCAGCAACGAACTGCTGGATGCCTTCCTGAAGCATCTGCAGCAGGCCGGATTCAGTGGCTATGCGCGCGAGAATCTGTCCACCGGCGTGGGCGCCAAGCACGTGCTGTACAACCTGGCCGAAGCGCTGCTCGACGAAGGCGACGAGATCGCCTTCCCGACGCCCTACTGGACCAGCTACATGGACATCGCCGAGATCGTCGGCGCCAAGGTCAAGCTGCTGCCATGTCCGCCCACGCAGGGTTACAAGCTGACGCCGCAGCAGCTCGATGCCGCACTGACGCCATCCACGCGCGTGTTCCTGTTCAACAACCCGTCCAATCCCACCGGCATGGTCTACACGCGCGCCGAGATCGCCGCACTGGCCGAGGTGCTGGTGCGCAAGCCGGACACCTGGATCATCACCGACGACATCTACCACCGCATGGTGTTCGACGGCCTTGGCTATCACAATTTCATGCACCTCAAACCAGAGCTGATCGAGCGCACGATCTTCGTCGATTCACTGTCCAAAACCTACGGCATGCCGGGCTGGCGCGTGGGCTTCATGGCCGGACCCAAGGCCGTGGCCACGGCGGTGACCACGCTCAATTCCAACCACATCACCAATCTGCCGGAAATCGTCACCGCTGCCGCGGTGGCGGCGCTCACGGGTCCGCAGGACGTGACCGCGCGCGAATGCGCCGATTTCACCCGGCGTCGCGACCGCGTGCACGCTGCGCTCAGCGCGATTCCCGGTGTGTCCTGCCCGCGTCCGCAGGGCGCGTTCTATGCGTTCCCCGATATCTCGGCGTTCTTCGGCAAACGCTGCGGTGACCAGGTCATCGCCGATGACGTCGCGTTTTGCGCCGCGCTGCTCGAGCACCAGGGCGTGGCGTGCGTGCCCGGCTCGGCCTTCGGCGAACCGCGCGCGCTGCGCATCTCCTACACCTGCCCGGCGGCACAGCTTGAGCCCGGCCTCCAGCGCATCGCCGCGTTTTGCGCGACGCTGGTCTGAGTCGGATAGCGGGTCGCTGGCCATGTCGTGTGCCGCCGTCGGTGGCCGGCACCCAAGCTTTCACAATCCCCAAGCGGAGTCTCCCCCATGAAAACCCCCGTACGTGTTGCCGTCACCGGCGCCGCCGGCCAGATCGGCTACGCCCTGTTGTTTCGCATCGCCGCCGGCGACATGCTGGGCAAGGATCAGCCCGTCATCCTGCATCTGCTCGAGATCACGCCCGCGCTGCCGGCGCTGCAGGGCGTGGTGATGGAACTCAACGACTGCGCGTTTCCGCTGCTGCGCGGCATCGTCGCCACCGATGACGCCAACGTCGCTTTCAAGGACGTCGATTTCGCGCTGCTGGTCGGTTCGCGCCCGCGTGGCCCCGGCATGGAGCGCAAGGATCTGCTGGAGATCAACGGCGGTATCTTTGCGCCGCAAGGCAAGGCGCTGAACGCGCATGCCAAGCGTCACGTCAAGGTGTTGGTAGTGGGCAACCCGGCCAATACCAACGCGCTGATCGCGCAGGCCAACGCGCCGGATCTCGACCCGAAGTGCTTCACCGCGATGGTGCGGCTCGACCACAACCGCGCACTGTCACTGCTGGCCGAGAAGACCGGCACGCATACCACCGACATCCGCAAAGTGACGGTGTGGGGCAACCATAGCTCCACGCAGTATCCCGATCTGCACCACGCCAGCGTCGACGGCAAGTCAGCGCTGGCGTTGGTTGATCAGGCCTGGTACGAGAAGGACTTCATTCCCGTCGTGCAGCAGCGCGGCGCGGCCATCATCAAGGCGCGCGGCGCATCCTCTGCCGCCAGTGCCGCCAGTGCCGCGATCGACCACATGCGCACCTGGGTGATGGGCACGGCGGAAGGCGACTGGGTGTCCATGTCGATTCCTTCCGAGGGCAGCTATGGCATCGCGCCCGGGCTGATCTTTGGCTATCCAGTCACCTGCAAGGATGGCAAGTACAGCATCGTGCAGGGGCTGGCGATCAATGAGTTCTCTCGCGCGCGCATCGCCGCCACCGAGAAGGAACTGCGCGAGGAGCGCGCCGGCGTGGAGCATCTGCTCGGGCGCTGAGCGGCCACGGCACGGGTCCGAGTTCAAGCGGCGGCCTGCGGGTCGCCGCTGCGTTTCAGGCATCGCCAAGATGGCTTTGCAGCATCGCCAGCGCGGCCAGTCCGGCGGTCTCGGTGCGCAGCACGCGCGGACCCAGCGCCAGACCCCGGGCGCCTGCTGCGCGCAACATCAGCAGATCGGTGGCATCGAGGCCACCCTCGGGCCCGATCACCAGTTGCGCCGCGGACAGCGCCGGCAGATCGCGTATTCGCAGCGTTGCCTGCGGATCGAGCGTGAACAGTGCCGCGTCGGGTTCGCGCGTGCGCAGCCACGCCGCCAGCGATTGCGGCAACAGCAGGTGCGGCAGGCGCGCGCGTCCGCACTGCTCGCAGGCGCTGGCGATCACACCGCGCCAGTGCGCGATGCGTTTCTCGCCGCGCTGTGCATCAAGGCGCACTTCGGTGCGCACGGTCAGCACCGGGGCGATCCCGGCCACGCCCAGCTCGGTGGCCTTCTGCAGAATCCAGTCCATCTTTTCGGCACGCGCGATGCCCTGGACCAGGGTGAGACGCAGCGGCGATTCCGCAGCCGCGGGGGTCATGCGTTCGAGGATGCGCACGCGCGCGCCGCCGCGCGCGGCGTCGAGCAAGCGTGCGGCATAGTCGTGGCCATCGCCGTTGAACAACGTCAGTGCATCGCCAGGACGCAGGCGCAGCACGCGCGTGGCGTGCTCGCTGGCGGCGATGGGCAGCGCCAGTTCGATGCCCGGCGTGAGCACTGCGTCGACATGGAGACGGATGCAGCGCATACGGATCAGCGGCACGCGACGTCGATGCCGCTGGCGATGGCCTCGACGATCCGGTCGATCTCCCCGGGCGTGATGCAGTACGGTGGCATGGTGTAGATGACTTCGCCCAGCGGACGCAGCACCACGCCGTGTGTCAAGGCGTCCAGGCGCGCGCGCAGACCGCGGCGCTCGTGCGCGGGAAAGGGCGTGCGGGTGCGCTTGTCGGCGACCAGCTCGACCGCGGCGATCAGCCCGGTCTGGCGCACCTCGGCCACGTGTGGATGATCGACCAGCGGGGCCAGGCGCGCGGCCAGATAGGCGGCCAGGGTACGGTTGCGCTGCAGTACCGGTTCGTCGCGGAAGATATCCAGCGTGGCCAGCGCCGCGCGGCAGGCCAGCGGATTGCCGGTGTAGCTGTGCGAATGCAGGAACGCCTTGCCGGCGCTGTATTCGGCGTAGAAGGCGTCGTACACGCGCTGCGTGGTCAACACCGCGGCCAGCGGCATGAAGCCTCCGGTCAGGCCCTTGGACAGGCACATGAAATCGGGCGTGATGCCGGGGGCCGCGCCCGCATGCAGTGGCGGTGCCTGTTCGCAGGCGAACAGCGTGCCGGTGCGACCGAAGCCCACCGCGATTTCATCCGCGATCAGGTGCACGTCGAACCGATCGCACAGCGCGCGCAGTCCGCTGAGATAGCGCGGGTGGTACATGCGCATGCCGCCCGCGCACTGCACCAGCGGCTCGACGATGAGCGCGCATACCTCGTGCGCGTGGCTTTCGAGCAGGGCGCGCAGATCGTCGAGCCGACGCAGCGCCACCTGCTCGGCGCTTTCACCCGGTGCGGCCTCGTAGGCATCCGGCGATGGCGCGACGATGCGCTGCATCAGCAGCGGCGCATAGGCTTCGCGATACAGACCGGTATCGCTGACCGCCAGCGCGCCCAGCGTCTCGCCGTGGTAGCCGCCGCTGAGTGCGATGAAACGCCGGCGCTGGCCATGGCCCTGATTGCGCCAGTAGTGGAAGCTCATCTTCAGCGCCACTTCCACCGCGCTGGAGCCGTTGTCGGCGTAGAACACGCGCGCCAGTCCCGGCGGCGCCAGCGCGAGCAGGCGTTCGGCCAGTTCGACGGCGGGTGCATGCGTGAAGCCGGCGAAGATCACCTGCTCCAGCTTTTGCGCCTGCGCGGCGATGGCGGCTGCGATGCGCGGCTCGGCGTGACCGAACAGATTGGTCCACCACGAGCTGATCGCGTCCAGATAGCGCTGGCCATCCATGCCGATCAACCAGGCGCCTTCGCCGCGCGCGATCGCCAGCATGGGCACGGTTTCGTGATCGTGCATCTGCGTGCATGGATGCCAGATCGCGGCGAGATCGCGGCGGATGAAATCATCAACAGAGTTCATCCCGGCATGATCGCGGCTGCGCGTGCGCGGCTCAAGCGCGGCGTGCGGCCCAGGCCCGGTTGCCGCGGGTACAATCACGCATCATGCCCAAGCCGCCGCGCATTCTCGCCACCCGTCCCGCGCCCGCCACGTCATTCCTGCGCATCGAACAGGTCGATCTGGAATTCTCCAACGGCGTGCGCTGCACCTTCGAGCGCATGCTGCCATCCGGTCTGGGCGCGGTGATGATCGTGCCGATGCTAGATGCCGAAACCGTATTGCTGGTGCGCGAATATGCGGTGGGCGTGGAACGTTACGAGCTGGGCCTGCCCAAGGGACGCATCGAGCCGGGCGAGAGCATCGAGGCCGGTGCCGGGCGCGAGATGCAGGAGGAAGTCGGCTACGGCGCGCGGCGCCTGCTGCGGCTGACCACGCTGACCCTCTCGCCGGCCTACATGACGCATCGCACGCACGTGGTATTGGCGCAGGATCTGTACCCGCAACGCTTGCCTGGCGATGAGCCGGAGCCGCTCGAAGTGGTGCCGTGGAAGCTCGCCGAGCTGCACACCCTCCTTGGCCATGCCGAGGTCAGCGAAGGTCGTTCGATCGCGGCGCTGTTCATGGCACGCGAGCATCTGGCCGGACGCTATTCACCATGACCGATCTGGACCTGGCGCGTGCGGTTAGCGCCTGCGCACGCGACGCGGGCAAGGCGATTCTCGAGATTTATGCCGGCAGTTTCAGCGTGCAGCACAAGGCCGACACCTCGCCGCTGACCGCCGCCGATCTGGCCGCGCAACGCATCCTTCTGCACGGCCTGGCACGGCTGGCGCCCGGTGTGCCGGTGCTCAGCGAAGAAGCGGCCGCGGCGCCATGGTCGCAGCGGCAAGCATGGTCGCGTTACTGGCTGGTCGATCCGCTGGATGGCACGCGCGAATTCGTCAAGCGCAACGGCGAATTCACCGTCAACGTGGCGCTGATCGAGGACCACCGCAGCGTGCTCGGCGTGGTGCATGCGCCGGTCAGCGGCGAGCTGGCCTGGGCGGTGGCAGGCGAGGGTGCGTGGCTGCAGGACACGCCGACGCAGATGCCGCGGCCGTTGCGCGTGCGCGCCGCACCGGTGCGCCCACTGCTGGCCTGCAGCCGCTCGCATGGCAGCGCCGAGGAGGCGCAGATGCTGGCGCGACTGGGGCCGCACCAGCGCCTGGAGCTGGGTTCGTCGCTGAAGTTTCTGCGCCTGGCCGACGGCACTGCCGATGTCTACCTGCGCATCGGGCCGACCTCGGAATGGGACACCGCCGCCGCGCAATGCATACTCGAACAGGCCGGTGGCGCGGTGCTTGACCTGCGCGGGAACGCACTCGGCTACAACCGCAAGGACTCGCTGCTCAACCCCAGTTTCATCGCCGTTGCCGATCCCGCGCGCGACTGGCTGGGTCAACTTGGCCTCACGCCGGAGCGCACTGACCATGACCGATGAATCGCGCTACGACACCAATGCCCTGCTGGCGATCATGGCGCGCCTGCGCGATCCGCAGCGCGGCTGCCCATGGGACGTGCGGCAGGACTTCGATTCCATCGCGCGCTACACGCTGGAAGAGGCCCATGAGCTCGTCGATGCCATCGAGCGCCGTGACTTCGATGATATCCGCGACGAGCTTGGCGACCTGCTGTTTCAGGTGGTGTTCCACGCACGCATGGCCGAAGAGGCCGGGCATTTCGCCTACGCCGATGTGGTGCAGGCCATCGCTGGCAAGCTGGTGCGTCGCCATCCGCATGTGTTCGGTGATGCGCGTTATCGCGATGCCGCCGAACAGACGCGCGCCTGGGAGGCAATCAAGGCCGAGGAGCGTCGTGCGCGCGGCGATGTGCTGTCGGACAGCGTGCTCGATGGCGCCTCGCGCGGACATTCCGAATGGCAGCGCGCACTGAAGCTGCAGGAACTCGCCGCAACGGTCGGCTTCGACTGGCCCGGACCCGGGCCGGTGCTGGACAAGCTCGACGAGGAAATGGCCGAGCTGCGCGCCGAGTTCGGCCGTGCTGTGGCGGTCCCGGCCGACGTCGCGCGCATCGAGGATGAGCTGGGCGACCTGTTGTTCGTCGCGGTCAATCTGGCACGCCACGCGCGCATCGATCCGGCGCGCGCCCTGCGCCACGCCAACGCCAAGTTCGAGCGCCGTTTCCGCGCCATGGAACGTCTCGCGGTCGAGCGTGGTCTGGACATGGCGCGGCTTGATCTCGCCGCGCAGGATGCGCTGTGGGATGCGGTCAAGGCCGCGGAGCGGCGGGGTGTGGGCGATCCGGCGACAGCGCGCGGGAACTGATCGCCGCGATCGGCTGGCCGCAATCCAGGCCTCCGCGTGTAAAGGCCGCGCGCACCTGCGCGTGGACCGGGTCGCTTCGGCCTGGCTGATCCGCCGTTTCATCGATCCGCAATGTCGCTTCGTCTGGCTGCGGGACGTCGGCAAGTGCCCGCGCAAGGCCATCGGCTTCGATTTCGACGGCGCCGAGTTCAGCCATGTCGGCGCGCGCGTCAGCTTCGAGGTACTGGCGACGAGCTTCGGCCTCGACAATGATCCGGGCATCGCGGGCATCGCGGGCATCGGCGCGCTGGTGCATTACCTCGACGTGGGTGGTGTACCGGTGCCGGAAGAGGACGGTTTCGCGACGATCCTGGCCGGCGCGCGGGCGCAGACCCGCGACGATGACGAGCGGCCCGCCCGCGCGGCCGAGTGCGCAGCATGAGATGTCGCGCGGTGCCTTTGTCGGGCATGATGCTCGGCGTCGCGGATTTCATTCCCGCATCCGGTGATGTCGATGGTCGCCAGCCCCGAACCGACCCTGTTGATCCACGGTGGCGCGGGTGCCATCGCGGAAGCGTTGAGTGATTGCGATGCGCATGCCATTCGCGCGGCATTGGCGCAGGCGCTGGGCGCGGGCCATGCACTGCTTGCCGCAGGTGGGTCGGCGCTGGATGCGGTGGTCGCCGCGGTCACGGTGCTCGAGGATGCGCCCTGGTTCAACGCCGGCCATGGCGCGGTTTATGCGCACGATGGTCGACATGAGCTCGACGCCGCGGCAATGGATGGCGCCACATTGCGTGCTGGCAGCGTGGCGGGACTGCGCCATGTGCGCAATCCGGTGCAGTTGGCGCGCGCGGTGATGGAGCATTCCCCCCACGTGATGCTGATCGGCGCGGGCGCCGAGGATTTCGCGCGCGTGGCGGGCGTGGCAATGGTCGAGCCGGCCTATTTCGATACGCCGAAGCGATACCAGGAATGGCGTGATCATCTGCGCGCGGCGCAGGAGCATGCGCCTTTGTCCCAAGCGAATTATTTCGGCACGGTCGGCGCGGTCGCGCTGGATGCGTGCGGCCGACTGGCCGCGGCGACCTCGACCGGCGGCATGACCGGCAAGCGCTGGGGACGCATCGGCGATACGCCGGTGATCGGTGCTGGTACTTATGCCGATTCATGCGCTGCGGTGTCGTGCACTGGCTGGGGCGAGTTTTATCTGCGCACCTGCGCGGCGCATGGAATATGCACGCGGATCGCGGCCGGCGCAGCGCCTGATGTCGCGGCCGATGCCGTGATCATGCAGCAGATTCCTGCGCTGGGTGGCAGTGGGGGCGCCATCGTGCTCGCGGCGGACGGTCGCTTCGCGTTGCCGTTCAATACCGCGGGTATGTATCGCGGCAGCATGGATGCCGCAGGCGTGGCGCGGATCGCGATCGGGCGCGAGGCGCCGCGGGTTTGCAATCCGCGCTGAGCACGGCTCATCAGGCGGTGGTTTTTCCGCCACGCGCGCGGGGGGCTGGCGCGGTACGCGCGCGCGTCACCGGCTTGCTGCTGATGGTAATGCTGCCTGCCGCCGGTTTTCTCGTTGCCGTCGCGCGTGGCGCAGGCTGGTTCGCCGCGCGTGCGCGCGCGGCGCTTTTGCCGTGGCGCAGATCGAGCCGGTGTTGGTCGCGAAATGCGGTCATGTAGTCGGCCAGTTCCTGGCGAAACGCCTTGCTGGCCATGGTGCGCGGCGTGCTGCTGCGCGTCAGTGCGCGGTCCATGCGCTGCAGCAAGTCATAGTCGTGGTAATCACGATAGGGCTTGAGGTCGAGATCATCGGGGATTTTCTTCAGGCGTTCATCGCCGATCGACTTGACGTATTTCTGCATGAAACGGTCGTAGGCGCGCCACGCGACCCGGTCCGCATGCACGGCGGCTTCCTCGGCGCGGGTCGCGATCTGATGCGCATGCAGGTAGTGCAGGTCAAGCTGGTCGATCAGGGTTTTCTCGACCTCTTCGTGCAAAATCAGATAACGATCCACCTCGATGTCACGACCGCGGTAGCGAAAACTCTTCGGCAGGTGGCGGTCGATGTAGATGGTCTTGCCATCCAGGCTGTAGCCGGCGAGATAGGGTATGTCATGGCTGCGATCAAGCTTTTTCACGCGGCGCAGGATCGCATCCAGCGCGCGCTCCATCATCAGGCTCGACACGAACCAGTCGGGCGCATGCAGCTTGTGGTGCGGAGCGGATGGATGGCAGCTGGACAGGGGCATCGTGATTCTCGTGGCCTGACGTCATGCGGCGAACGATACTCGCGATAGCCATCAATCGCGTCGGTCGATTTCGCGCGGCTGGCGATGTGCCGTTGCGTGGGGCAGCCAACCGCGACGCGGGTGCGATCGCGGCTGGTCGCGAATCGTCAGCGCTGGCTGACCACGGTGATATTGCCCTTGTTGTCGACACGCACGATGTCGCCGTCGCGGATGCCCTGCGCGTCCTGTACCTGGACACGCTGGATATTGCCGTCGGCCATGCGGATGCGGATCACATAGGACGTGTTCTGGCCGCCTTGGCCGATGCGATTGCCGGCGTAGCCGCCGCCGACTGCTCCGGCGACCGTGGCCAGTGTGCGGCCGCGACCGCCGCCGACCTGGTGACCCAGCAAGCCGCCCACCACGCCGCCGAGGATGGTTCCGGCGACCTGATGGTTGTCGCCCTGGGTGATATTGGTTTCGACCTGGATGACACGTCCGCAGTCGTAGCAGCGCACGTAGTACGCGCCATTGCGGGTGATCACGCTTTGCGCCTGCGCGGGCATGGCCATCGCCAGGGCGCTGGCGATCAGGGCGGTTCCGGTGAGTGCGATCAATGCCTTGTTCATGGTGTTTCCCTCGGGTTGGATGATGCTGAAACTGGAGGCGTCACGGGAGCGGCGCTCGAATCGATGATGCCGCGAAATAACCGAAGCGCAATAGGCGCGTGCATCACGCCGTTGCGCGGCTGATTCTAGTCTCGGTTCCCTGCAACAGGTTGACCCGCGTGCTGACAGCGGGGACTTGATTGTGCGCAAGTCTTGCGGCGCGGTGGTGAAAATTCTGCTATTGTTGCCGACACTGTGTTTGCAAGGTCCTCAAGCGCGGGCCCGATGCTGGTTGATCCAACGGTTTGCTCCAACGATCTGCTCCATCGCTACGCTCCTGTTCCATGCATAACCCAGTAAGCCGGCGTTGCAGTGCGCCTCGCCTCATTTTTTTCATCAGGAGTGTTTCATGTCAGATCGTCAGGTCGGCACCGTCAAATGGTTCAACGATGCCAAGGGTTTCGGCTTCATCAGCCGCGACGACGGCCCGGATGTGTTCGTGCATTTCCGCGCCATCCAGGGCAACGGTTTCAAGTCGCTCAAGGAAGGCCAGCAGGTCAGCTTCAAGGTTGTGCAGGGCCAGAAAGGTCTGCAGGCCGATGAGGTTCAGGCCGTTTGAGGCCTTTGTACCCGGCCCTGCCGGGTTGGGTGCAGCAAAAGGCCGGCGCAAGCCGGCCTTTTTGTTGTGCGCTCGGCCGCGAAACCGGCCGTTGCATTTCAGCCGGCGGGTGCGCGTATCGGTGATCGCGTGTCGGCCTGAACCTGGTCGCGGCCATTGTGCTTGGCCGCGTACATGGCCTGATCGGCGCGTTTCAGCAATTGCTGCATGGACTCGCCGGGCTGTGCTTCGGCCGCGCCGATGCTGATCGTCAGGCTGGGTAGATCGGCACTGATGGACAAGCGGCGATTGCGCACTGCCTGCAGCAGGCGTTCGGCCACGCCCAAGGCCTGTGACAGGCTTTGTCCGGGCAGCAGCACCATGAATTCCTCGCCGCCGTAGCGGCCCAGCACATCCCGTTCGCGCAGTTCCAGCCGCAAAGTGCGGACCAGTGCGACCAGCGCCTGATCGCCCGCCTGATGCCCGGCATGAT
Source organism: Rhodanobacter sp. (assembly GCA_022730075.1). Classification (GTDB taxonomy): domain Bacteria; phylum Pseudomonadota; class Gammaproteobacteria; order Xanthomonadales; family Rhodanobacteraceae; genus Metallibacterium. The sequence continues at coordinate 24,422 of DZBX01000025.1, forward strand.
CGTTCAGGCGCTTGAAGTGATCCAGATCGACGAACAGAACGCTCAGCGGTCCGGTCTCCGTGTCCAGCATGTCCTGCAGATGCCTCAGCAGCGCGCCGCGATTGTGCGTGCCGGTCAGGGCGTCGACCTCAGCCCGGTGCAGCGCCTGGCGATGATCGCGGCGCGTGGCCAGCGTGCGATCGGCAAGCCCGGCGATGAGCACCAGTGCTTCGAATGCCGCGGCGGCCAGACTGGCGCGCTGCAGCCAGGTCCAGGATTGCAGCAGGTCGAACGACTGCAAGCTCTCGCATACGGTCAATGCCACCAGCGGCGACCAGCCCAGCAGAAAGAAACCGGCGTAGCGACTACCGCGCAGCCAGGCCAGCACCAGAAGGGTCAATACGCTGGGCCCGGCCAGCACCACCACCGGATTCTGCAGCCAGCCACCGAGTGCGCGCGCCGCCGTCCACGGCACCAGACTGAGCAGCACGATGCCGAGGAAGAGTCCCGCCAATCCTTGTGGAATATGCCGCGACCACGGCAGATAGCGTGGCAGGTCGGCAAAACGTGTAGCAAACAGGATGCTCGCCGCACCCGCCATGCCACCGGCCACGCGCGCGACCATGGCCGGGTCATCCGCCACCCAGCCCAGTTCCAATGGATGAAACGCATAACCAGTGCTGACTGCGCTCAGTACCGCATAGGCCAGAACATACACGGCGTAGAGCAGGTAGGCGCGATCCCGCAGCAACATGCCGAACCACAAGCCCATGAAGCTCATCACCGACAGTACGGTAAGCACGCTGGTGACGAATGCCAGCCAGCCGCTGGACTGCGCCGCCCAGTCCTGCGGCGAGCGCATTGCGAAGTGCATGGAACTGCCCAGCCAGGCATTGGGTTCGAAAAACAGCCATAGCGGCGTGTCACCGCGCAGATTTTCGAGTCGAAAGGCCAGCTGCCCAGGCGTATGCAACTCATCGGGGTCGATATTTTCCAGGGCTTGTTGCTGTGGCTCCTGACCCTGTGCGTACAGCCTGACCACGCCCAGTCCAGGCTGGTCGATGGCCAGCATCCAATGACCGACAGGCCACGCGCCCGCGCCCGGCTGCAGGCGCACCCAGGTGCCGTGGATGCCGCGTGGCAAGTGAACCAGAGCTGTGGTGTTGAATGTCCGCAAGACACGCGCTGCGGACGCATCGGGCGGCCGCATTGGAGTCCCGGGCTGCGCGGGTGCCATCATCCAGGCGCCGTGCAGCATCACTTGCGCCGCGTGTGCGGGCATTGCCGGCGCGCACAACCACCCCAGCGTCATGAGCACGCCCAGCAAAATCCGTTTTGATTTGGAGTGCAGTAAGGACACAATGGAAACTCTTTA
>DZBX01000126.1 GCA_022730075.1 Rhodanobacter sp.
CGGAGGCTGTTATGAAAATGCATACCCGTTTGATCGCCCTGGCCGCGGCCATGGCGCTGTCCGCTTCGGCGTTCGCCGCGCAGCCGGCCGGTTTCTGGGTCAAGCCTGCGATTTCTGCCTACGGTCCGGTGCACGTCTGGCCCGAGGCGATCGATCGTCCCAGCCCGAAAAAGACCTACAAGGCGCTGTTCGACGTGACCCAGGGCAAACCGGCTGCCGACCAGGTCAACCCGGGCCTCGACCACATCGCGCGCGCGGTCAACACCTTCGTGGCGGCGGGCGTGCCGCTGAGCCATCTCAAGTTCGACGTGATCATCCACGGGCCGGCCACGCCGATCGCGCTGAACGAGAAGGCCTACATGGCCAAGTTCGGCCACGCCAATCCCAATCTCGCGGTGATCGCGGATCTGAAGAAGGCCGGCGTCAACGTGATGGTGTGCGGCAATGCGCTGGGCGACATGGAGTTCACCCCGGCCGAGGTCAACCCGGACATCAAGGTGGCGCTGTCGGCACTGTCCACGCTGATCATCCAGCAGAACCAGGGTTACGCGCTGATGCGCATGTGATCCCGTGAACCGCGCGACCGCGCTCTCGGGCGTGGTCGCGTTTGCGGCATGCGCGCAACGCGCCGAGTCATTCGATCGCCTGATGAGGAATCCCGCATGAGTCTGCATCGCAAATCCCTGCTAGCCGCGGCGCTGTGCGTGCTGGGCGCGCTGAGCTTCGGCGCCGCCCAGGCCGCCGCTACCGGTCATCCGGTGACGCCGCCCAAATACAACGAAACCCTGTACCCGCCGTGGTCGCATGGCGCGAACAACCCGGCCCTGCACAAGGGGCTGGAGTTCACCATTCCCGAAGTCGATTCGATGCCCGATTTCCACGGCAGCATCAATGATCCCAGGCTGGTGATCTACGTCGGCGGCAATTACTACTTCGCCATGGCGCCGCTGGTGCAGGCCTTCGAGGCCGAACATCCCGAACTGCGCGGCAAGCTCTTCTACGTGACCATCCCGCCGGGCCTGCTGATCAAGGCCATGGAGCAGGGCAATACCTTCACCTCGGGCAACATGACCTTCACCGTGCCGCCGGATGTGTTCGCGGCGGGCCTGAAGAAGGTCAACGAGCAGATCGCGGCCGGCAAGCTGGTGGCCCCGGCGGTGCCCTACGTCACCAACGACCTGACCATCATGGTGCCCAAGGGCAATCCCGGGCACATCACGGGCCTCGCCGATCTGGGCAAGCCCGGCGTGCGTCTGGTGATGCCGAATCCGGCGTGGGAAGGCGTGGCGCGGCAGATCGAAGCCAGCCTGCGCAAGGCCGGCGGCCCGGCGCTCGAAAAGATGGTGTATGGCACCAAGGTGCAGGACGGCCAGACCATCCTCACCCACATCCACCATCGGCAGACACCGCTGTTCCTGATGCAGGGTCTGGGCGTGGCGGGTATCACCTGGAAGTCCGAGGCGATCTTCCAGGAGCAGGCGGGGCATCCGATCAGCCACGTCGACATCCCGGCCAAGTACAACACCACGGCGGTGTATGGCGCGGCGCTGGTGAAGGGCGCGCCGCATCCCGAAGCCGGCAAGCTGTGGCTGCAGTTCCTGCGTTCGCCGACGGCGCTGAAGATCTTCGAGCGTTACGGCTTCAAGGCGGCGCCGGCTGACGCCACCAAGGAGTAAGCGCATGCGCCCGTGGCGGTCACTGCTGTTGTTGAGCCTGATCCTGCTCAGCGGCAGCAGCATGGCCGCCGCGGTCGTGCATGTGTTCGGCCCCGGCGGCCCGGCCCCGGCGATGAAAGCCGCGGCGGTGGCGTTCGAGAAGCTGCACCCGGGCGTCAGCGTCCAGGTCACGGCCGGACCGACGCCGCAATGGATCGCCGCCGCGCGCGCCGATGGCGACGTCATCTACAGCGGTTCCGAAGCCATGATGGCCGACTTCCAGCGCGAGCTCGCCGGCGTGCTCGATGCGGACACGATCGCGCCGCTGTACCTGCGCCCGGCGGTGATCCTGGTGCGCCCCGGCAATCCCGATCACATCACCGGGTTCCGCAGCCTGCTGCGGCCCGGCATGAAGGTGATGGTGGTCAACGGCGCCGGGCAGGTGGGGCTGTGGGAGGACATCGCCGGGCGTGACGGCCGCATCGCCACGCTGCGCGCGTTCCGGCGCAATATCGTGTATGCCGCGCCCAACAGCGCACTGGCGCTGAAGCGCTGGCAGGACGATGCTTCCGTGCAGGCTTGGCTGATCTACAACATATGGGCCGTGGCGCATCCGGGCGTGGCGCAGGTGGTGCCACTGGAACCGCACTACCGCCTGTACCGCGATTGCGGCGTAGGATTGACGGTGCGCGGCAAGGCCAGCGCCACGGCGCGCGCCTTCGTGGCGTTTCTCGGCGGCGCGCAGGGGCGCGCGATCTTCGAACAGTGGGGCTGGCAAACGGCGCCGGGAGCATGAGGGGATGAACATCAAGCACATCGCATGGTCCGGTTGCCTGCTGCTGCTGGCCGCGGGGGTGGCCACGGCCCAAGCCACGCAGACAACCGCGCCACCCGCCACGGCCGCCAGCGTCGCCGCGCAACTGACGCTGGCGCGGCAGATCGTGCTGCACGGCAGCCCGCAGGGCGCGCACGAGTGCGCCACCTGTCATGGCGTCGAGGGCCAGGGTCAGATCAAGGCCGCGTTTCCGCATCTGGCCGGTTTGCCGCGCGCCTACCTCGTGCGCCAGTTGCAGCACTTCGACGTGTTGGCGCGCGACAATCCCAGCATGCAGGCGATCGCGCACAAGCTGACGCTCGATCAGATCGACGCGCTGGCCACGTACTTTTCCAGCCAGGTGCCGCCGCCGATCATGCTGCCGGCCACGCCGCCGCCGGCGCTGGGTGCCGAGCTGGCCCTGCAGGGTCGCGATGCGGTGCCGGCCTGCATCACCTGTCATGGTCCCGGCGGGCGCGGCCTCGGCGGCGCGCTCAGCGCGGCCTTCCCGCCGATCGCCGGACAGCCGGCGGTCTACATCGAGCGCCAGCTCAAGGCGTGGCAGCAGGGCCAGCGACCGCCCGGGCCGGATGGCCTGATGGGCGCCATCGCCAAGCACCTCAGCGCGGCCGACATCCGCGCGGTGAGTCTCTACTTCGCCGCGCAGCCGACGCTGGTCGCGGCCAACGCCACGGAGACCAGGCCATGAGCGCCGTCCTGCGTTCTCGTGCCCGCCTGTACGGCCTGCTCATGTTGCCGCTGGCCACGCTTGCGTTGTCAGCCTGTGAACATTCCAACGCGCCGCAACCGGCCGCATCCGCTGCCGCCACCCGTGCCGCCAAGCCGGGCAGGCCCGCCGCAGTCGCGTTCACGCCGCCGCCGCTGCGCGCGATTCCCGACGATGCCTTCGGCGCCGAGGTGCGCAAGGGCGAAGCACTGTTCCGGCACACCGCCACCACGGCGCCGCAGTACGTGGGCAACACCTTGAGCTGCCAGAACTGCCACCTCGATGCCGGGCGTCTCGCCGACAGCGCGCCGATGTGGGCGGCATGGGTCAGCTATCCCGCGTATCGCAGCAAGAACCAGCGCGTCAACACCTTCGAGGAGCGCCTGCAGGGCTGCTTCAAGTTCAGCATGAACGGCAAGGCGCCGCCGCTGGGTGCACCCGAGCTGGTGGCGCTCGAGGCCTATTCGTACTGGATGGCGCAGGGCGCGCCCACCGGCACCAAGCTGGCCGGTGCGGGTTATCCCAAGCTGCCCAAGCCGGCGCAGGGCTGGGATTACGCGCGCGGCAAGCAGGTCTATGCGTCGCACTGCGCGCTGTGCCATGCCGCCGACGGCCAGGGCCTGATGGTGGATGGCAAGGCCTGGTTTCCGCCGCTGTGGGGGCCGCAGTCGTACAACTGGGGCGCCGGCATGTCGCGCCTGGATCTCGCCGCCGGTTTCATCAAGGCCAACATGCCGCTGGGCAACGGCAACAGTCTCAGCGACCAGCAGGCTTGGGACGTGGCCTATTACATCGATGGTCACGAGCGCCCGCAGGATCCGCGCTACATGGGCTCGATCGAGGCCACACGCGCGAAATTCCACGCCGGCCCCTACGAAACCTATGGCCGCATCGTGCGGGGCCATCTGCTCGGTGCGGGCGTCGGCGTGAGCGGTGGCAGCACCGTCGCCCGCGAAGCCGCGCCGCGCGCCAGGCTGGCGCCACCGCAACATGACTGAGCGCCCGCACAGTTTTCCCAAGCCCAACGCAACCCCGAAGGAGTTCACCCGATGAGTACCACGCAAACCCTGGCCAGCCCGGACGCCGCGCGCGGCTGGCGCATGGCCGCGATCGCCCTGCTCGCCGTGCGCTTCGTGCAGGGCTGGATCTACTGGGGCGGCGGCACGCGCCGCTTCATCTACGCGCCGTCCAAACTCGACACCGCCGGCCACTGGATGGCCTACAAGTTCCAGACCGCGATGCCCGGCGCGCTGCTCGGCACCGATCATCTGGTCGCCTGGCTGCTGCAGCATTTCCACCTGCTATTCGCCGGCGTGGTGATCTTCAGCGCGGTGGAGATGATCGCTGGCTTCATGCTCATCATCGGCCTGTTCACGCGCATCGCCGCGGTCGCCACGATCGGCCTGTCGATCGTGCTGATGCTGCTGTTCGGCTGGCAGGGCGCGACCTGCATCGACGAATGGACCATGGCCGCGGCCAACTTCGCCATGGGCATCACCCTGTTCCTCGCCGGCGGCGGCGCCTACTCGGTGGATAGCTGGCTGGCCAAGCGCAAGCCCAGGCTGGCCGGCAGCGGCTGGTTCAACTGGATCGGTGGCGCCAGTCTGCTGCCGATCTCCGAACGCGCATTCAAGCGTCTGGCGCTGGTGTTGTTCTGGATCGCGGTGGCCTTCATCGTGCTCACCTACAACTACTACCGCGGCTCGATCATCACGCCTTTCCACGGCGGCCCCACCAGCCCGGCCAAGCACCACTGGACGCTCAGCCAGGGCCAGCTCTCCGCCAATGGCACGGTGCAGTTCCACGCCTACGTCGATGCCGGCACGCCAGCCGAGCCGTCCAACGTGCTGCGCGCATCCCTGATCAGCGACGGCGGCCAGATCGTCGAGGAATGGGACGGCATGCTGTTGGCGCGCACGCCCAAAGCGGCGTTCAAGAACGACTTCGCCTATCAGAAAATCCACGCCGGCAAGTTCGGGCTGATCGGTCCGGTGGGCTCGCAGGCCATGGTCGAGCTGCGCCCGACCCAGAGTGACCTCAGCCTGCCCAATGGGCCATACACGCTGCAACTGGTGTCGGTGAACGGGCATATCTGGAGCCTGCCGCTGACGCGCTGATGCTTGCGCGCAAGGCGGTATTCGCGCTCGCCCTGGCCATCGCGGCCGGGGCGGCGCTGTGGTGGACACTGGTACCCGCGTGGCGGCATCGCGCCGGCACACTGGCGCCGGCACTGGTGATGCCGTTGCTGGGCGGCGGCAACATCGATCTCGCGCAGTTGCGTGGGCGCCTGGTGCTGATCGACTTCTGGGCGCCCGACTGCGCGCCCTGCGTGGCCGAGTTGCCGCAGCTCGAGCACCTCGCGCGCGCCGATGCGGGGCGCTTCACCCTGATCGGCGTGGCCATGGCCTACAGCGATCCCGCAAGGAAGAACCGCGCTACGCCCGCCGCGTGGACATGGCGGAGATCGAGAAGAACGATTTCAACCTGAACATTTCGCGCTACATCAGCACGGCGGTGGCCGAGGAAGAGATCGACCTTGCGGCGACGCATGCGGGCCTGGTGGACATCGAGCAAGCCATCCGACAAGCGACGGCGCAACACAACGCATTCCTGAAAGAGCTGGGCCTGCCGCGGTTGCCGTCGGCGGATTGAAATTCCACAACGCGCTGTTCGAAGACGGCGCGGGCGAGACCATCCACCGCAAGCTGCTGGCCGAGTGCGCGGTGAGCGTGGCCGAGATCGTGGACGACCTGGAGGCCGCGCTGGAGCAGTTTCGGCAGATCGCCACGGATCTCGATGCGCATGCCCTCGGCGCGACACGCACCGACGCGGACGCGGCATCCACGCGCTGACCGGGCTGGAT
>DZBX01000295.1 GCA_022730075.1 Rhodanobacter sp.
TCAACGACATTTCGGACGTCCAAACGCTGCGCGCGATGGTCGTCGATAAGTTGCAGATCATCGCCCGGCGCGAGCAGACCATCGCCGCGCACGAGCAGACCATCGCGCAGCGCGATCACGCGATCGCGTTCAAGGACGCGAAGATCGCCAAGCTCACGCACGAGATCGCGCGTCTGCGTCGCGTGCAGTTCGCGGCCAAGTCCGAGCGCATGGACCCGGCCCAACGCGAGCTGTTCGAGGAGGCGATGGCGGCGGACATCGCCGCGCTGGAGGCGGAACTGGCCGCGCTCAAGACGCCGCCGGCCAAGCCGCCCACCGAGCGCCGCCCCGCGCCACGCCGCGCGTTGCCACCCGAGCTGCCGCGCATCGAAACGATCCACGAGCCGGCCTCCTGCGACTGCACCCGCTGCGGTGCGGCGCTGGTGAAGATCGGCGAACACGTCAGCGAGAAGCTCGACGTCGAGCCGATGACGTTCTTCGTGCGCCGCGACGTGCATCCGCAATACGCCTGCCGCGCCTGCGAGACGATCGTCGCCGAACCGGTCGCCCCGGCGATCCTCGACCGTGGCCTCGCCGCCCCGGGGCTGCTGGCCCAGGTCGCGATCCAGAAGTACACCGACCACCTGCCGCTGTACCGGCAGGAAGCGATCTTCGCGCGCCACGGCATCGCACTGTCGCGCACGACGCTGGCCGAGTGGATCGGCGTGATCGGCTTGGCGTTGCAACCGCTGGTCGATGCGCTGCACACCCGTCTGCTCGACGCGCCCGTGCTGCACGCCGACGAAACCCCGGTCGCCCAGCTTGATCCGGGCGCCGGCAAGACCAAACGCGCCTACCTCTTTGCGTACCGTACCGCCGAGGGTCCGCCGATCATCCTGTTCGATTACTGCGCCAGCCGCGCCGGCAAGCATGCAGCGGACTTCCTCGACGACTGGAGGGGTGCACTGATGGTCGACGATTACGGCGGCTACAAGGCGCTGTTTGCCGGTGGCATCACCGAACTGGCCTGCTGGGCGCATGCGCGACGCAAGTTCTTCGACGTGCACAAGGCCAGCGCCAGCCCGCTGGCGAAAGAAGCGCTCGAACGCATCGGCGCGCTCTACGCCATCGAAGCGAAACTGCGCGATCTCGACGATGGCGCCCGGCACCGCGAGCGGCAACGCCACCTCGCGCCCAAGCTCGACGACCTCAAACGCTGGCTGGATGACCTCAGCACCACCGTGCTGGGCAACACCGGCCTGGCCGGTGCCGTCCGCTACACGCTCAAGCGCTGGCATGCGCTGGCGCGCGTGCTTGACGATGGCCGTTACCCGATCGACAACAACCCGATCGAGAACGCCATCC
>DZBX01000296.1 GCA_022730075.1 Rhodanobacter sp.
CGGCGCATTCGTAATGCGTAGGTCGTAGGTTCGACTCCTATCTCCGGCACCAAAATCAATCAATTACGAACGAGGCCCGACCGAAAATCGGGCCTTGTTCGTGTCCGGTTGTTCCCGCTTCGTCCCCAAATTGTCCTCGAGTTGCACGGGCGTCGCGGAGAGTACAGCTGGAGATCGAGTCTTCGGTCTTGCGTCCAGGACCGACGGGGTCAACCGCGACTTGCGCGAGATCCTCGATAATCGCTGCGAGCGCAAGCCCACGCTGATCACCAGCCAACTGCCCGCCGACCAGTGGCATGCCGATCTCGCCGATCCCGCGCTCACGCTGCGATTCGCGACCGGCTGGTGCACAACAGCGCCGGTTCGTACTTGCCGGAGCCCCCATGCGCAAGCGGAAGACCACTGCGAAGAAGACGCCCACGGTCTGGAGTGCTTGACGCCTCGTCCATCCAGACATTCGGGGATGACGTTCCTGCACGGGAATGAGGATGCCAGGCGTGCATGTTGCGAGTACCGGGTTTCAGCGCAGCGAAACCACGCGCACGACCGTTTCCAGATGATCGCGGAAGCCCATGCGCTGGTATAGCGCGCGGGCATGGATGTTCGCGCACATCACGTGCAGGAAAGGCAGCTCGCCGCGCTGCATCTGTCGGCGTACCAGCTTGAGCATCAACCGGCGCGCGAGGCCGCGGCCCTGGAAATCAGGGTGCGTGCATACGCCACTGATCTCGCGCAGCGTGCCAGCCTGGAAGCGTTCGCCGGCCATCGCCAGCAGCCGTTCGCCATCAAAGTAGCCGAAGTAGTCGCCCAGTTCCGGCGTGCGCGGGCCGAAGGGTCCGGACTGTGTCAGTTCGGCCAGGGACAAAGCTTGTGCGGCATGCTCAGGGCGCAGCGGCACGGCATCGCACGCGGGGTCAGGCGCGGGGATCGGCGCATCCCAGACCATCTTGAACATGGTGGACTCGGCATCGATCCGCCAACCCGGCGGCGCCTTGCCGGTCCAGCGATCGCAGTACAAGGGCTCGGCGGCCGCGCAATGCGGCGCCAACGCGTCGAAGTCGGGTGACTCGGCCTCGGCGAAGCCGGCGATGGGCGAGAATCCGCGCGCGTAGCGGCGCGCCTGCGCGGTGCCCACGGCGAACCTGGACTGCGCGCCGGACAGCGTGTTCCAGATGATGTTGTCGAGCAGGCGTAGGTCGGACATGGCGATGAATTCGTCGAGAGAAAGTGCCAGCGGCGCGCGCAGGCTTTCCGCGCGCGGCGCGTGGCGTGTGCATCAGTGGAGCGGTTTGCAAAACCGCTCCGGCACAAGGATGTGCCGCCGCGACGAGCACG
>DZBX01000026.1 GCA_022730075.1 Rhodanobacter sp.
GGTCCTGGACCCGTGATTGCACAATAATCCGCATCGGCTTCCAACTGCAGATGCGCGTACCTGCCCGGCTCATGTCCATTGATCTCGCCCTCGTCGATCGTCTCGATGCGCTGTTGCCACAGACGCAGTGCGGACAGTGCGGCTACGGCGGCTGCATGCCCTATGCCGAGGCCATGGCGCGAGGCGAGGCATCCGGCAACCGCTGCCCGCCGGGCGGGCAGCAGGGCATCGCGGCGCTGTCGGTGCTGCTGCAGACGCCACCGTTGCCGCTGGACCCGGCCTGCGGCGCACATCAGCCGCGCCTGCTGGCGCGCATCCGCGAAGCCGAGTGCATCGGCTGCACGAAGTGCATCCAGGCCTGTCCGGTGGACGCGATCGTCGGTACAGCCAAGCGCATGCACAGCGTAGTGGCGGCATGGTGCACCGGCTGCGAGTTGTGCGTGGCGCCCTGCCCGGTCGATTGCATCGAGCTGCTGCCGCATGCGCTGCCGCGCATGACGCAGGAGGAGTCCGACACCGCGCGCCAGCGCCATCAGGCGCATCGAGTCCGCCTGCAGCGCAGGCAGAACGATCAGGCGACCGCTGCCGTGGCGCCCGAAAACACGGCGGCGCAACTGCTGGCGGCGGCACTGGCGCGCGCCAAGGCGCACCCGCCGTCGATCTGAGCGGCGAGCCTCAGGCGCAATCGCGCGCGGGCTGGCGCATCAGCAGCGCCAGCAAGTCGGCGATGCGCTGACGCTGCTGGCGGCGGTCGACGATCTGGTCGATGGCGCCGTGCTCGAGCAGGAACTCGGAACGCTGAAACCCTTCGGGCAAGGTTTCGCGCACGGTCTGCTGGATCACGCGCGGTCCGGCGAAGCCGATCAGCGCCTTGGGCTCGCCGATGTTGATATCGCCCAGCATGCCCAGGCTGGCCGAAACGCCGCCGGTGGTCGGGTGCGTCAGCACCGAGACATAAGGCAGCCCGGCCTCGCGCATGCGCGCCAGCGCGGCCGAGGTCTTGGCCATCTGCATCAGTGACAGCAGGCCTTCCTGCATGCGCGCGCCGCCGGTGGCGGAAAAACACACCAGCGGGCAGTGCAGTTCCAGTGCGTGTTCGGCAGCACGCGCGAACTTTTCACCCACGACCGAACCCATCGAGCCGCCCATGAAGGCGAACTCGAACGCCACCGCCACCAGTGGTTGCCCGCACAAGCTGCCACGCATGGAAATCAGCGCATCCTTCTCGCCGGTCGACTGCTGCGCGATACCGATGCGCTCGCGGTATTTTCTGGAGTCGCGGAAGCCCAGCGCATCGACCGGCGTCACGCCGGCATCCAGCTCATGGCTGCTTTCGGCATCCAGAAACACGGACAGTCGCATGCGTGCCGACAGCGGATGGTGATGGCTGCACTTGGGGCAAACCATCAGGTTACGTTCCAGCTCGGGCCGATACAGCGCGGCGCCGCAACCCGCGCATTTTTCCCAGACGCCTTCGGGCACCTTGCCGCGCGGCGCGGCGCGACGCTCGCGCTGGGCGCTGCCGGGGACGAGTTTCTGCAACCAGCTCATGCGGGGCTCCTCGGAAAGACGGGGTGGAACGGCCGCCTCAGGCGGCCTTGCGCGCATCCAGCGCGGCGCGGATCGGCGCCAGAAAATCGCGCGCGCGCGCGCAAACATCGGCGGCATCGCCACCGCCCTGCAGCCGCTCGACCAGCGCGCTGCCGATGACCACCGCATCGGCGAAATCAGCGATGGCCAGTGCGCCAGCGGCATCCTTGACGCCGAATCCAACGGCGACAGGCAATTGTGCATGCCGACGCAATGACAGGACTTGACTGGCGATCGCCGCCGCATCGGCACGCGCCGCGCCGGTGACGCCGGTGATGGAAACGAAGTACAAAAAGCCCGCCGCGCGCGCGGCCAGATCGTGCGCGCGCGTCGTGGTGCTGGTCGGTGCCAGCAACCGGATCAGATGCAGATCCCGAGCCTGCATCTGCGCGCACAGGGTGGCATCGTCCAGCGGACAGTCCACCAGCAGAATGCCATCGACGCCGGCGGCGGCGGCTTCATCGATGAAGTGTTCGACGCCGCGGATCTCGATCGGATTCAAATAGCCCATCAGCACCACGGGTGTGCGCGCATCTTCGTTACGGAAGGCGCGCACCATGTCCAGCACCTGCGTGAGTCCGATCTTGCGCGCCAGTGCGCGCTCGTTGGCACGCTGGATTACCGGGCCATCCGCCATCGGATCGGAAAACGGCATGCCCAGCTCGATCAGGTCGGCACCGGCCGTAACCAGCGCATGCAGCAGCGGCACCATCGTCGCGGGGTCGGGGTCACCGGCGGTGACGAACGGAATCAAACCCGTGCGCGCGGCGGCCTTGAGTTGCGAAAAACGCTGATCGATACGATTCATGTCGGGCTGCGTGGGGAATGGATGGAAGCGCGCATGGGCGATGCGCGGTGATTACAGCGCAATGCCTTCGCGCTGCGCGATGGTGTGCACGTCCTTGTCGCCGCGCCCGGAGAGATTGCACAGCACCAGCGCGTCACGCGGCAGCTCGCGCGCCAGCTTGATGGCCTGGGCCACGGCGTGCGCCGATTCCAGCGCGGCAAGGATGCCCTCGCTGCGCGCGAGCAGGTGAAACGCGTGCATCGCCTCGACATCGGTCACGCCGACATACTCGGCGCGGCCTGCGTCCTTGAGAAACGCGTGCTCGGGGCCGACGCCGGGGTAGTCGAGACCAGCCGAAATCGAGTGCGTTTCGGTGATCTGGCCATCGTCGTCGCACAGCACGTAGGTGCGATTGCCATGCAGCACACCGGGCCTGCCAGCAGCCAGCGAAGCCGCATGGTGGCCCGTGGCCAGGCCCTCGCCCGCGGCCTCGGCGCCGACGATGCGCACGTCGCGGTCGTTGAGGAAGGCGTGGAACAGACCGATCGCATTGGAGCCGCCGCCCACACAGGCCGTCAGTACATCGGGCAGGCGCCCGTATTCATCCAGCATCTGCGCGCGCGCCTCGCGTCCGACCACGGCATTGAAATCGCGCACCATCATCGGATACGGATGCGGGCCGGCCACGGTGCCGATGATGTAGAAGGTGTCGCGCACGTTGGTCACCCAGTCGCGCAGCGCCTCGTTCAGCGCGTCCTTCAGGGTCTTCGAGCCGGAGCTGACCGGCACCACGGTCGCGCCCAGCAGCTTCATGCGGAACACGTTGATCGCCTGGCGCGCGATGTCGGTCTCGCCCATGTACACCACGCATTCCAAGCCGAGCCGCGCGGCGACGGTGGCGCTGGCCACGCCGTGCTGGCCGGCACCGGTCTCGGCGATGATGCGCGTCTTGCCCATGTGCTTCGCCACCATGGCCTGGCCCACGGTGTTGTTGATCTTGTGCGCGCCGGTGTGGTTGAGGTCCTCGCGCTTGAGCAGGATGCGCGCCCCACCGACCTCGCGCGACAGACGCTCGGCGTGATAGATCGGGCTGGGCCGACCGACGTAGTGTTTCAGGTCATGGGCCAGCTCGGCCTGGAACGCGGGATCATCGCGCAGCTTCAGGTAGGTCGCGGAGAGCTCGGCCAAGGGTGCGATCAGGGTCTCGGCGACGTACACGCCGCCGTAATCGCCGAAGCGACCCGCGGCGTCGGGGTAGGCGTTGAAGTCGATTTCAGGCTCGCTCTTGCGCTGCGGTTTCACGGTGGATCTCTCGAAAGAATTGCTGCAATTTGTGCGGATCCTTGATGCCGACGGCACTTTCCACGCCGCTGGACACATCCACACCCCAGGGCCGCGCCACACGCACCGCCCGCGCCACGTTATCCGCAGTCAGGCCGCCCGCCAAGAGCCATGGCACCGATAGCGACGGCAAGCGCGTCCAGTCGAAACACCAGCCTTGGCCACCTGGCTCACCGACGCCATGGCCATCCAGGACGAAGCCCGCCGCATGCGGATACTGCGCCATGCGCGCGCTCGCGTCGCCGACTTCGCGCATGGCCAGTGCCTTGAACCATGGTCGACCGAATCCCATACAGAAAGCATCATCCTCCGCGCCATGAAACTGCAGCAGGTCCGGCTGCAAGGCCGCGCCGATTTCGGCCACGGTGGCCGCCGGCGCATCCATGAACAGCGCGACGCTGGTCACCAACGGTGGCAGCACCGCGCGGATCGCCTGTGCCTGCACAAGCGTCAGGCAGCGTGGACTGCGCGGCGTGAAAATCAGGCCAATGGCATCCGCGCCCAGGGCGACCGCAAGGCGCGCGTCCTCGACGCGGGTAATCCCGCAGATCTTGACGCGCGGCCTCACGCGCAAACCTCTTCGGGCAAGCCGAAGGCACGCGGATAGCGTGGCCCGATGAAGGTCAGGCCCTGCGGCGGGGCGGTCGGTCCGGCCACGGCGCGATCACGACCCTGCAGCAATTCGAGCAGCCACTGCTCAGGCCGTTCGCCACGCCCGATCGGCAACAGCGAGCCGACGATATTGCGCACCATGTGATGCAGAAACGCATTGGCTTCGATGTTCACGATCACCTCGTCCGCGACACGGCGCACCTCGGCTTGCAGCACGGTGCGCCGCGCATGGCGTGCCTGGCAGGCGAGCGCGCGAAAGGCCGAGAAATCGTGCTCGCCCAGCAACGCCTGCATGGCGCGATGCATGCGCTCGGCATCCAGCGGCAGCCGCTCCCAGGTGACGCGATCGTGCTCCAGCGCCGCGCGTGCCGCGCGGTTGAGGATGCGGTAACGGTAGCGCCGCGAGGTCGCGCTGAAGCGCGCGTGGAATTGCAGCGCCACCGGCTGCGCCCAGCGCACCGCCACACTTGCCGGCAGCAGGCTGTTGGCGCCGAGCATCCATGCCCGCGGCGCGCGCTCGGCCGTGGTATCGAAATGCACGACCTGACAGCGCGCGTGCACGCGCGCATCGGTGCGTCCGGCGCAAGTCACTGCGACATCGTGATCAGCCACGCGCGCCAGCGCGGACTCGACGACGGCCTGCACGGAGGCGCCATGGCCGAGGCGCTGCCAGCCGAGGAATGCGTCCCCGGCGTATTCGATGCCCAATGCGATGCGCATGGATTCAGCACGAATCAGAACGCGGATGCAGTGCGCGCGCCCAGTCACTCAGCACGCGCACGGATGCCACCTGCAGGCTTCGCTCAATGCGCGGAGTCCAGCAGACGCTGCGCTTCGTCCTTCTGCAACTGGCTGCCCTCGGCGATGACTTCCTCCAGCATCGAGCGCGCACCTTCGCGGTCGCCCATGTCGAGGTAGGCGCGCGCCAGATCGAGCTTGGTATCGATCGGATCGCCCTCCAGGACGGGGCTGGTTCCGGTCAGCGGCGCATAGGGATCCTCGTAGCCCTGCTCGAGCTCTGCGTCGAACCGATGCAAGGGTGGCTGCGCCGCGGCCATGGCCGGCTCGGCCAGCTCGGGGCCGGTTTCGGCCAGATCGAGGCCCGCGTCGAACGATCCAGGCCGCGCTGCGCCGGATGCCGCATCGGCGAAAAGAGGATGCCCGGGGCGCAATTCGGCACCCATGGCCTGCACCGCCTGCCATTCGGCCGCGCCGGCGTCATCCACCTGTGCATGCATGGCCTCGGCGGTGGCGGTGAAGGCATCGGCATCGCCGCGCGCGTATTGCAACGAAGCCAGCTCGAGATACAAACCCGCATCGTGCGGATGCTGCTGCAATTCGTTTTGCAGTTGCGCCTCGTCCTCGCCCGCGGGCTCGGCGTCCGCCGCCATGTCGGCGCCGGTGCCTGCCAGCACTGCCGAACCGGGTGCAAAATCATCTGCCAGCGAAGCGTGCGGCAGCGGCGCCAACTTGCGCTTGCGCCGCCTCGACGCAAGGCCCAACAGACCGAGCAGGATGATGATGGCCGCCCCGCCCAACACCCAGGGCTGCATGTAAAACGGGACTTCCGCCTCGGGCTGTGGCTGCGGCATCGGCTTGGGCGCCGGCTTGGTTGGCATGACCGGCGCTGCTACAGGTTTGGCCGTTACCGCCGGCACGGCGACCGTGCTGGCCGCGGGCGCGGACGCGCTGCTGGCGACCGCGGCCGGGCCCACCGCGCCAGCCAGTGCACGCGCGGCGCTGGCTGTGACGGCGACCGTAGCCGGCTTGGTTGCGGCGGCGGTCTCGACCTGGGCCAGCTTGGCCTGCAACTGCGCGACCATGTTGTTCTTCAGCGCCAGCAGTTTGGCGTCGTTGGTGCTCAATTGCTGCAACTGCTCGACACGGGCCTTCAGGCTCGCGCTGTTCATTTTCTCGCTGGCCAGACTCTCCTGCGCGCGCGCGAGATCCTGCTTCAGTCCGGCCACGGCAGCGTCGCCCGTGCCACCCTTGACCCCGGCGCGCGTGACCGCACCCTGGCCGTGGCGAGCCGGCGGCACCAGTTCGAGGCGGCTGCCACTGGACGCGCGTTGCGGCGGAGCCTGCGTGACGGCCGCATTGGACGCGTTCAGCAGTGGCTGCGCCGCGCGGCCCTGCCAGTCCTCGATCTGCCGGCGCACGGCGGCACGCGCCACCGCCCGCGGAATCGCGGCGGCCGTGGCTGCCGAGGGGATGCGCAGGATCGCACCGCGCTTGAGTTCGTTGATGTTGTCGTGGATGAAGGCCTGCGGGTTTTCCTGCTGCAGCGCGCGCAGCATCTGGTCGATGCTGACGCCGGCCGGCTGGTTGCGCTGCGCGATGGCGTACAGCGTGTCACCCGCGCGCACGGTATAGCTGCCGCCGCCGACGGAACTTGCCGGCACGCTGGCCGGCGTGGCCGGGCTGCTCGTGCTTGCCGGCGTGGCCGGGGTGACGGCCTGCTGCGCCATCGTGGCGCGCAAGGGCGCCGTGCGCGGCGCGGCCGCGGGGGCGTTGCTGGTGAAGCCCGGTGGATCAAGCAGCACCGTGTACTCGCGGATCAAGCTGCCGCCGGACCAGCCGGCATTCAGCAGGAATTCGACGTATGGATCGCGCACTGGATCCGCCGTGGTCACGCGGATGGCCTTGCCGCCGTCAGGCAAGGTGATCACGGCGAACTGCAGCGGGATCGCCAGTTGGTTGGTGCTGATGCCGGCACGCTGGTAAGCGGCCGGGGAAGCGACGGCCAGATGCAGGCTCTTGGCCTCCTGCGCGTTGTCGAAACGCAGCGGAATCTCGGCCAGCAAAGGCTGACCCAGCGCCGATTTGACCTGGATCTGGCCCAGGCCCAGCGCGAGGGCCTGTTGCGTGCCCAGCGCCAATGCAACCGCAACAGCCAGCGATGCCACTCGTTTCATCGTCAAGCCCCCAAGTCGTTGGATGTCGGCAGCCACATGTGGTGGCGCCTGAACAAAGTGACGCAACTTTAGATCAGATTGAGCTTTTCACCAATATTTCCGCGATCTGCACGGCGTTGAGCGCCGCACCCTTGCGGATGTTGTCGGCGACCACCCACAGGTCCAGCCCGCGCGGATGCGAAAGATCCTCGCGAATGCGCCCGACGTACACCGGATCGCGACCCGAGGCATGCGTCACCGGCGTCGGATAACCGCCCGCCCTGCGCTCGTCCACGACCTCGACGCCGGGCGCGTGGGCCAGCAGCGCGCGTGCCGCGCCGGCGCTGATCTTCTGGCGCGTCTCGATATGCACGGCCTCGGAATGGCCGTACATCACCGGCACACGCGCCACGGTCGGGTTCACCTGGATGCCTTCGTCGCCGAGGATCTTGCGCGTCTCCCAGACCAGCTTCATCTCCTCGCTGGTATAGCCGTTGTCCAGAAAATCGCCACCGTGCGGAATCACGTTGAAGGCGATCTGCACCGGGTAGA
Organism: Rhodanobacter sp.; assembly: GCA_022730075.1. Classification (GTDB taxonomy): domain Bacteria; phylum Pseudomonadota; class Gammaproteobacteria; order Xanthomonadales; family Rhodanobacteraceae; genus Metallibacterium. Next base: position 7,777 of record DZBX01000026.1, read on the forward strand.
CCTGCGGCTCGGCGTCCTGGAAATTGAGCAGCGCCGCGGTCTGCCGGCCCAGTTCCTCGAGCGCGCGGCGCCCGGTACCGGACACCGACTGGTAGGTCACCACATTGATGCGCTCGATACCCACCGCGCGGTGGATCGGCGCCAGCGCCACCAGCATCTGCATGGTCGAGCAGTTGGGGTTGGCAATGATGCCGTGGCGTACGTGATCGGCGATCTTCTCGGGGTTGACCTCGCTGACCACCAGCGGAATGTCGTCGCGGTAGCGGAACTCCGAGGTGTTGTCGATGACCACCGCGCCCGCCGCCACGGCGCGTGGCGCATGCACGCGGCTGATGGGACCGCCCGCCGAGAAGAAGGCGATATCGACATCCGCGAAGTCGTAGTCGGCAAGGTTGCGCACCCGCACCTGTTTGCCGGCGAACGCCACCGTGTCGCCGGCCGAGCGCTCACTGGCCAGCGCCACCAGCTCCGACACCGGAAAGGCGCGCTCGTGCAGGATCTGCAACAGCACCTCGCCGACCGCGCCGGTGGCGCCGACCATCGCGACCTTGTAACTGCTTTTCTTGTTCATCGGGTGGGTTCTTCGTAGGTGGGTCCAGGGGCGCGTGTCACGGCCAGCGCTTCGGGATTCAGCAGGTTCGGCGGATGCCCGGCATGCGCGCCATGACCGAACAGGGCCAACACGTTGTCCACGGCCAGGTCAGTCATCGCACGGCGGGTTTCGGTCGTGGCGCTGGCGATGTGCGGGCTGAGCAGCACGTTGTCGAGCGCGAGCAGCCCGGGATGCACGTGCGGCTCGCCCTCGAACACGTCCAGGGCGGCGCCAGCGAGGCGGCCTTCGCGCAACGCGGTGGCCAAGGCCGCGTCGTCCACGATGCCGCCGCGCGCCACGTTCACCAGCACCGCGGTGGGCTTCATCTGCGCCAGCTCGGCGGCGCCGATGGCATGGCGCGTCTGCGACGTCAGCGGCAGCACCAGCACGAGGAAATCGGACTCGCGCAGCAGCGTGCCCTTGTCCACGAGCCGGGCGCGACATGCGCGTTCGGTGGCCTCGGGCAAGCGCGAGCGGTTGTGGTAGAGCACCGACATGCCGAAGCCCTGCGCGCGTCGTGCGATGGCCTGGCCGATGCGGCCCATGCCGAGGATGCCCAGCGTGCGGCCGCGCACGTCCGCGCCCAGCCAGCCCTTGAACTCGGTGGCGTGCCACTGCCCCGCACGCAGCCAGCGCTCGGCGGCGGCCACGCGGCGCGCCGCGCCCAGCAGCAGCGCCCAGGCGAAGTCGGCCACGCTCTCGTTGAGCACGTCGGCGGTATTGCTGGCGGCGATGCCGGCGGCAGTGAGCGCGGCCAGATCGAGGTTGTCGTAGCCCACGCCGAGGTTGGCGACGATGCGCAAACGCCTTGCGCCCGCCACTTCCGCAGCGCCCACGCGCTCCTTGAGGCCCACGATGGCGGCATCGCAAGCGGCCAGCTTCGCGGCGAGTTCTGCCGGGGCGAACTTCACTTCCTGCGGCTCGCTCAGGACGCGGAAATACGGCTCCAGCCGGACGGTCACTTCCGGGAAGGTGGGGCGCGAGATCCAGACGCTGGGCTGATCGGTCATCTGTCGGCAATGCACTGTCAGGAAATGCGCGGCGTCTGTGGTGCCACGTCGCCGCACTGCGCGCGGTGACGCAGCGCCTGGTCCATCAACACCAGCGCGACCATGGCCTCGGCGATGGGCGTGGCGCGGATGCCGACGCAGGGGTCGTGGCGGCCGCTGCTGACGACTGTGACCGGGGCGCCATGCAAATCCACGCTGCGCCCGGGAATGCGGATGCTGGAGGTGGGCTTGAGCGCGATGGAGCACAGCAGCGGCTGGCCGCTGCTGATGCCGCCGAGGATGCCGCCGGCGTGGTTCGAAACGAAACCCTGCGGCGTCAGCTCGTCGCGATGTGTGCTGCCGCGCTGCGCGACGGCTGCGAAGCCATCGCCGATCTCCACGCCCTTGACCGCGTTGATGCTCATCAACGCCGACGCCAGCTCGGCATCGAGTTTGCCGTAGATCGGCTCGCCCCAGCCCGGTGGCACGCCCTCGGCGACCACGTTGACGCGCGCACCGGTGGAGTCGCCGGATTTGCGCAGCGCGTCCATCGCGGCTTCGAGTTCGGGCACCTGCGCCGCATCGGGCCAGAAAAAGGCGTTGTCCTCCACCACGGCCCAGTCGAAACCGCGCGGCGTGATGTCGCCCAGTTGCGCAAGGTAACCGCGCACACGCACGCCGTGATGCTCGGCCAGCCACTTCTTGGCGATGACGCCGGCGGCCACGCGCATCGTCGTTTCGCGCGCAGAACTGCGCCCGCCGCCGCGCGGATCGCGGATGCCGTACTTGTGCCAGTAGGTGTAGTCGGCGTGCGCCGGGCGGAAGGTTTCCAGCAGATCGTCGTAATCGCGCGAACGCGCGTCGGTGTTGCGGATCAGCAATGCGATCGGCGTGCCAGTGGTGTGCCCCTGGTATACGCCGGAGAGAATCTCGACGGCATCGGCTTCGCGCCGTTGCGAGGTGTGCCGCGTGCGTCCGCTGGCACGGCGCGTCAGGTCGGAGGTGAAATCCGCGGCGTCCAGCGTCAGTCCGGGCGGACAACCGTCGACCACGCAGCCGATGGCCGGACCGTGGCTCTCGCCGAAGGTGGTGACGCTGAGCAGTTTGCCGAAGGTATTGCTGGACACGGGGCGATCGGGAGTCGGAAGGAGGAAGGATGGAGAAGGACTATGGACGTGCGGCCACGGCCGCGCGGATCGCGGCGGCATGATCGCGCAGCGCGGCGCGTTCGATGGCGAACACGCCCATCGGGCCGACCTTGAAATCCAGCCACACCAGCGGCAGTCGCGGCAGCAGCTTGCTCAACGCGCGTTCGCTCTCGCCGACCTCGACGATCAGCAGGCCGGTGTCGGTCAGGTGCGCCGCCGCGTCGTGCAGGATGCGCAGCACCAGATCCAGGCCGTCATCGCCGGCGCTGAGGCCAAGCCTGGGCTCGTGCGCATATTCGCCCGGCATGGCCGCGTATTCGGCTTCGGTGACATAGGGCGGATTGGACACGATCAGATCGTAACGCGCGTCGGCAAGCGCGGCGAACAAATCGGATTCGCGCGCGTGCACGCGATCCTCGACGTGCTGGAACGCGATGTTCTCGCGCGCCAGCGCCAGCGCGTCGCGGCTGATGTCGACCAGATCCACCTGCCAGTCCGGGTTGTGCGCGGCCATGGCGATGCCGATGCAACCCGAACCGGTGCACAGATCCAGCGCGCGCGTGACTTCGCGCCCGTCCAGCCACGGTTCAAAGCCGTTCTCGATGAGCTCGGCGATCGGCGAGCGCGGCACCAGCGCACGCGTATCCGATTTGAACTTGAGTCCGGCGAACCAGACTTCGCCCACCAGATAGGCCACCGGGATGCGCTCGCCGATGCGACGCTCGATCAGCGTCAGCAGACGCAGGCGTTCGGCCTGGGTGAGATGCGCCTGGGCGTATGCCGGCGACAGGTCCGGCGGCAGGTGCAAGCTCGCAAGCACCAGGTGCGTAGCCTCATCGATTGCGTTGTCGTGACTGTGGCCGAAGCTCAGCCCGGCCTCCTCGAAGCGACTCGCCGCGTAACGGATGAAGTCAAGCAGGGTGGTGAGCGCGTCTGTCACGATGGGTCGCTGCGTTGGGCGCGCCAGTATAAGGCGCGGATTGGCGCGGCGTCCGGCGCTTTGCTCGGTCTTTCATGCGCGTCGACACGCATGGTTCGCGGTAGCGCGCGGTCCGTTCGCAAGGAACGGCATCGTTATACTCGCAGGATGAAACGCATTGCACAGTCCATCGCCGGCCTGACACTGATGCTGCTGGCCTTGAGCCTGGCCGGCTGCGGCTCGCGCAGTGAGCCACCACCCACGCTGAGCGTCGCGCAATTGTTTCCGGCAGCGCGCGCCGTGCCCGCGTTCACGCTGACCCGCAGTGACGGCAAACCGCTCACCCGCGCCGATTGGAAAGGCCGCTACACCCTGGTGTTCATGGGCTACACGCATTGCCCGGACATCTGTCCGACCACCTTGCTGACCATGCGCCGCATGTGGGCCGACCTGCAGAGGCTAGGCATCAGCAGTCACGTCGCCGTGGACTTCATCTCGGTCGACCCCGGACGCGACACGCCGCAGCGCCTGGCCGAGTACACGCATTGGTTCGATCCTGCCTTCACTGGTGCGACGGGCACCCCGGCGGAACTCGAGAAGCTCTCGAAGGCACTGATGCTGCCGTTCGCCATCGTGCCCGGCAAGGACGGCCAGTACAGCGTCGACCACAGCGCCACCATCGCCATCATCGGTCCCGATGCGACCGAGATCGGCGTGTTCATGCCGCCCCCGCACGCCACGCCCATGGCCGCCGATCTGCAACGCCTGGTGGCCTGGAAACCCTGATGCGTTTTTCCGTTGCCTTGAGTCACGTGCTGCCGCAGCAGACCTTGAGCGCGCTGGTGCGCGCGGCCACACGCTGGCGTTGGCGACCCTGGAAAGACTGGCTGATCCGGCACGTGGTGCGCCGCTACGCCGTGGACCTGTCCGCAGCGGAAGATCCCGACCCGACCCACTATGCGCATTTCGATGCCTTCTTCACGCGCGCGCTGAAACCCGGCGCGCGGCCGCTGGATGACGATGCGCGCAGCCTGCTCAGCCCCGCCGATGGACGCATCAGCCAGGCCGGCACGATACGCGACGGGCGCATCGTGCAGGCCAAGGGACGCGACTACAGCGTGGCCGAGCTGCTCGGCGACGCGGCCGCGACCGAACGCTACGCGCACGGCAGTTTCGTCAACGTGTACCTGTCGCCGCGCGATTACCACCGCGTGCACATGCCCTGTGTCGGGCGACTGCTGGAGACGCTGCACATCCCAGGGCGCTTGTTCAGTGTCTCGCCGGCCGCAGTCGCCGGGGTCGACCGGCTGTTCGCGCGCAACGAGCGTCTGATCTGCCACTTCGACGGCGCGCAGGGGCCCTTCGTCGTGGTCATGGTGGGCGCCCTGCTGGTTTCAGGCATTTCCACGGCCTGGGCCGGGACGGTGGTGCCCCCCTACGCGCACGTGCCGCAACGCGTGCGCCATGCGGGGCCACAACTCGCAGCGGGGGCGGAAATGGCGCGTTTCCACATGGGCTCGACGGTGATCGTCCTGTTGCCAGCCGGAGCCGCGACACTGCAGGCCGGGCTGGAAGCCGGGCTGGCCGTGCGCATGGGGCAGCGCCTGGGCACGCTTTGCGGTGCGGGTGGCTGATCCACAGCGTCACTTTGTGACTGCGAACGCATATACTCGCGCCCGCGCCATTTAGGCTGGCGCGCGTCGATACCTCAGCGCCGCGATCAGGAGCCAGGAGCACGCCATGCAGCTAGTCGCACGCATCGTTGCCATCGCCCGGGCCCTGCGCCTGAGTCGCCAGTTGCGACAGATCGAATCCGCGGTCGCGGCCTTGTCCGCGCCCCTGCGCGACAGTCTGGCCACCTTGACCGTGAAGGAACTGGCCAATGCCGCACGCGCCGAATCTCCGCATCTCTACGGCTCGCCTGCGGACAAGGTGTATCAGGCTTGGGGCGAAGGCGCCGATGTCGGCTTCGAGCGTGCACTCTCGGACAACGCCCAGGTACGCGTGCGCGGGATCGCGTTGTGGATCGCAGTCGTCTATCACGAGACCGAGAACGCGGACCACACGGCCTTGGTCGGCCTGCACAAGCAGGTGCTGCGCCTGATCCGGCTGATCAAGGAGTCCGCCGGGGCCAAGCCCGAGGTCTACGCGCAGTGGCGCGTGGACGGCCGCGGCGAAGCGGCCTGAACCGCTCGCCCTCGCGTCACGGGGTTCCTGCATCCATCCGGCAGAATGAACTGCACGCGGCGGGTCATTATTTTCAGCCGCGGTGACAGGACGGCAACCGCAGCTCCATGCCGGCGGTAATCAGGTAGGGCGTGCCCAGACCGTTCGCCTGCGCGATCGACGCCACATCCGGACAGCCGAAACGCTGCGCAATGCTGCCCAGGGTGTCGCCCGGCTGCACGTGGTACGTGCGCACGACCGCGACACTGCGCTGTACCGCGGCGCCGCCACAGGCCGGCACGTTCAGATGCATGCCCGGATTGATCATGTACGCCGGGGCCTGGAGGCCATTGGCGCGCGCGATCGCCAGCGGATCGGCGCAGCCGAAATGTTGCGCGATGCCGTTCAAGGTGTCCCCCGGCTGCACGACGTAGCTGCGTACGGCCGCCAGCTCGCCCTGCCCCATGCCCGCGCAGGCGGGCACGCGCAGGTTCATGCCGGGCCGTATCGTGTACGCGGGCGCGCGCAGATCATTGGCGCGCGCGATCGCCAGCGGATCGGCGCAGCCAAAATGTTGCGCGATGCCGTTCAAGGTGTCCCCCGGGCGCACCCGGTAATGCCGCACCGCGGCCACTTCGCGGCGCGGCGCTGGTGGCGACGCCGCCCACACCGGCGGCGGCACCGCTGCATGCAGGGTCTCGGCCAAGCTCATCCAACGCCCCCCCGGCGCGCACTCGGAGGCATAGGCGATTTCCAGTTGCCGGGGGATGCGCAGCTTGGTGCCGGCCGGCTGCACCGCCTGCGGGTCGAGCTGCGGATTGAGGTTGCGCAAGGTGCGAAACCAGCCATCCTGCATATGGTTGGCCTGTCCCAGACACACCGTCAGCTCGGACAGCGATGCCGGAGTCAGGAGCTTGATGTGGCCGGGGATGCCATCGATTTGCGGAAGCGCGAGGTTGTAACGGCCCGGGTGCAGGAACAACCATGCCGCGGCCAGCACCATCGGCACGTACTCGCGGGTTTCCGGCGCGAGCGCATCGTAGACCTGTGGTGACCAGAAGCTGGCATCACCCGAACCAACCAGGCGCCCAATGAAGCCCGGTCCGGCGTTGTAAGCCGCCAGCGTCAATGCGAGATTGTCGTTGAACGCCTTCAACTGCTGGTTGATGAACTCGGCATTGGCCAGCGCCTCCAGACGCGGGTCGAAGCGCTGGTCGAAACCGTTGACGACCTTGAGACCATATTGCGCGGCGGTCGCCGGCATGAACTGCAGCGGCCCGGCGGCACCGGCGCGCGACACCGCATGCACCTTGCCCGCCGACTCGATGGCCATGATGCCGAACAGCAGCGCCTCGGGCAGGCCGGCCTTGTGGTACGCAGGTTCCATCTCGGAGCGCAGAAACTGATAGTTGACGTAGCTCGACATCAATTGGCTGCGCATCTGCGTCAACCATTCCTCGATGGCGGCCTTGACCGCGTCGTTGTTGGCCACCAGGTCGGACAAGCCACCGTTTTTCAGCAGCGCCACCGCGCGCTGCGTCTGCGGCACGACCTGCAGTACCGGCGAGGGCTCTCCCGCCAGTGCGTCGGCATTGGTGCCGACCAGCGCGGCGCGATCGCTGCCGACGTTCTCGCGCAAACGCATCATGCGGTCATAGGCGGCGCTGACGCGCTGCATGTCGCATCCCGGCGTGCCTGCGCAGGACTGCGCCGCTGCGGAAACCCGATTGAGCGCGTTGAGTATGGCCTGCCCGGCGCCCGGATCAGCGCGATGCTGCGCGGCCAGCGCATCTTGATACGACTGCACGCCCTGATAGAGCGCGGCGTAAATGGCATCCACCCTGCCGACGCCGGATTGCGCAACACCGCCGTTCGCAGCCATGCCTTGCGCGGGACCGTTGACGCTGGCGCATCCCGACAATGCCACCGCGACGAGTGCAGCCAACGCCATCAGCAAGCCGGAACTGCCGTATCGGATCGCCACGTCGTTGGACTCCACTGTGCATGAGATGCGCGCAAGGTACCCGCGTGCGCGATCGAGCTCAAGCACCACAGCGATGTTTCGTGCAGCAACACCGCAGCGCACGGCGGATGCCCCTGCCAGGGCACGAAGCTAGAATCCGGTGCATGCGAATCTCATGGCAGCGGCAACCCACCACGCTCGCCCGCAGCGCACGGCTGGCCATCGCCCGGCTTGCCGGTGTCGTGCGCGGATCGGCGCCAAGCGGCTTCGAAGCTCGCGCATGAGCCGCTGGCGCCCCCCGCAACCCGGTTCCACCGCTGTGATCACGCGCGCCGGATTCGAGTCGCTGCGCGCGGAACTGGATGAGCTTTGGCATCGACACAGACCCGAGGTGGTGCGCGCACTGGCGGCAGCGGCGGCCGAAGGCGACCGCTCGGAAAACGCCGAGTACACCTACCGCAAAAAGCAGCTGGGTGAAATCGACCGGCGCGTGCGTTACCTCAGCAAGCGCCTGCCGGCGTTGCGCGTGATCGAACAGGCGCCGACGCGTACCGACACCGTCTACTTCGGCGCATGGGTGTGCGTCAGGGACGATGACGGGGCGCGTCACGACTATCGCATTGTCGGACCCGACGAGATCGATCCCGCGCGCCGCTGGATCAGCATCGACTCGCCGCTGGCCAGGGCCTTGCTGGGCAAGCGCGCCGATGATCGCGTCGAGGTGCTATTGCCCAGCGGCACGCACGACTTCGAGGTGTGCATGATCCGCTATGCGCAAGAGTCGGAGTCGGAGTCACCATGAGCACGACCCCGGCGGCGGCATGATGGCGAATCGCGCAGCGCCCTGAATATCCATCCCGCACGCCATCAGGTCCCTGCCGCGCACATGGACAGCAGCGTCACGGCATGGGCAGAATCCGCGCTCGCATGAGCCCCCCACCCGCCACCAGCAGCCCGCCCTTGATGATCGAAGCCCGCGCGCTGGGCTTCACGCGTCGGGATGAGGACGTATTCGGTCCGCTGGACTTTGCCTTGCGCGGTGGCGAGATCGGCCTGATCGAAGGCGACAACGGCAGCGGCAAGACCACGCTGCTGCGCGTGTTGGCGGGTCTGCTGCGGCCCGGCACCGGCACGGTACAGGTGCTTGGCGCGCAACCGGGCAGTGAAGAAGCGCGTGCAAGCACGATCATCATGGGCCATCTGCTGGGCTTGAAAGCCGATTTGAGCGCGCTGGAAAACCTGCGCATCGGCATGGGGCTGTACGGTCGCGCGGCCGACGCGAACCCTGACGCGATACTGGCCCGAGTCGGCCTGGATGGTTACGCCAATGAAGCCGTGCGCGACCTCTCGGCCGGGCAGAAAAAGCGCGTCGCCCTGGCGCGGCTGGCGCTGCTGCCGGCACGGTTGTGGCTGCTGGATGAGCCCTACGCCAATCTCGATCGACACGGCATCGCGCTGGTGAATGATCTGCTCGCCCAGCATGCCGCGGCTGGTGGCGCGGCCCTGGTCACCAGCCACGGCGCGGTGAATTTCCATCAGGGCGTGACTTGCACCGTGCGGCTGGCGGCATGAGCACGGCCAGCCTCGGCGGCGCATTTCGCACGATGCTGGCGCGTGATCTGTTGCTGGCATGGCGTCGGCGCGGAGATGCCATGCTGCCAGTGCTCTACGCGATCATCGTGGCCACGCTGTTCCCCTTCGCGCTGGGGCCGGAGCACGCGCTCCTGGCGCGCATCGCCGGCGGCGTGGTGCTGGTGACGGTTTTGCTGGCCATGTTGCTGGCACTGGACAACGTGTTTCGTGGCGATCTGGACGATGGCGCACTGGAGCAGATGCTGCTGTCACCGCAGCCGCTGTCCGTGCTGCTGGCAGCGCGCATGCTGGCGTACTGGCTGGTGACCGCATTGCCCTTGCTGCTGGTGGCGCCGATTCTGGCCTACATGCTCGGGCTGCAGCCCGCGGTACAACCCGTGCTGCTGTTGGCGCTGTTGCTAGCGACGCCCTTACTGGCGCTGCTCGGAATCGTATTGACCGCGCTCACGGCCGGGACGCGTCGCTCTGGTATGCTTTTATCATTGATGTTGTTGCCTTTGGCCGTTCCAATCGTGATCTTTGCCGCCGGTGCCGTGGGCGCCGCGCAACAGGGCTTGCCGTGGATCGCGCCCCTGGCCTGGTTGGCGGCGGCGCTCGCCCTCGCCTTGGTTCTGGCTCCGCTGGCCTGCGCCACGGCATTGCGTATCGCGCTGGACACATGAACGCCTTCAAGCTCTGGTACCACAAGCTCGGCTCGCCACCTTATTTCTACGTGTTCGCGGGTTATATCCAGCCGTGGTTGTGGACGATTGCGATCGTGCTCGCGCTACTGGGCCTGTATGGCGGACTGGTGCTGGCGCCGCCGGATGCCCTGCAAGGCGATGCGTTCCGCATCATCTTCGTGCATGTGCCGGCGGCATGGATGAGTTTGTTCGTCTATGGCGTGATGGCGGTATCTGCCTTCATCGCCGTGATCTGGCGTCCGAAGATGGCCGAGGTGCTGGCCATGGAATCCGCGCCGATCGGCGCGGCCTTCACCCTGATCGCGCTGATTACCGGATCGCTGTGGGGCAAGCCGATGTGGGGAACCTACTGGACCTGGGATGCGCGCCTGACCTCGGAGCTGGTGCTGTTTTTCATTTATCTCGGCATCATCGGGCTGTATCACGCCTTCGATGATCCTCGCCAAGGCGCGCGCGCGGCCTCCTTTCTGGCGATGATTGGCGCGGTCAATCTGCCCATCGTGCATTACTCCGTGGTGTGGTGGAATACGCTGCACCAGGGCACCACGGTGCGTTATTTCGGGCCGTCCTCGATCGCCCCCTCGATGCTGTGGCCGCTGCTGCTGATGACCATTGCCGCCAAGTTTTATTATGGCGCCAGCCTGATGGGCCGCTCGCGCGTGGCGCTGCTGGACCGCGAGCGTGGCAAGGATTGGGTGGCCGATGAAGTTCGTGGAGGCGATGTGCATGGATAGGTTCCTCGCCATGGGCGGCTTCGCCATGTATGTGTGGCCGGCCTATGCCGCGTTTTTCGTCATTCTTGCGGGCGATGTGCTGGCCACCGTCCTGCGCCGCCGCCGCGTGTTGCGCGAACTGCGCGGCCGCCTCGCCCGTCAAGGCCCCCGTCGCCGTCCAAGGACATCCGCATGAGACCGCTGCGCCGCCGCCGCATCATTCTGGTTGCACTGATTCTGGGTGCCGTGGCGCTGGCCACCAGCGCCATGGTCTATGGCCTCTCGCAGAACATGAACTACCTGTTCACGCCCAGCCAGGTGCTGGCCGGCAAAGCACACGCTTACCGCAGTTTCCGGCTCGGCGGCATGGTCGTGGACGGCTCGATCAAGCACGACCAGCATTCGCTGCTGGTCGATTTCAGCGTGACCGACGGAGACCACACGATGCCCGTGCAATACACCGGCATCCTGCCGGACCTGTTCCGCGCCAACCAGGCGGTCATCGCCACCGGACGCCTGCGCGATGGCGTGTTCGTGGCCAGCGAGGTGCTGGCCAAGCACGATGCCACCTACATGCCACGCGAGCTCAAGCAGGCCATGGCGCAAGCCCACCTCAAGCACCACATTGCCCTGCCCGCCGCGGAGGCCGCGCCATGATGCCTGAACTGGGCCAGGTCGCCCTGATCCTGGCGCTGCTGCTGGCCTGCGTGCAGGCCGCGTTCCCGCTGCTGGGCGCATGGCGCGGCTCGCCGGCGCTGATCCGCATGGCACGCCCGGCGGCGACCGGTCAGTTCGTGTTCGTGGCACTGGCTTATGCCGTGCTCACGCACGCGTTCCTGGTGAATGATTTTTCCGTGGCCTATGTCGCGCAGAACTCCAACCTCACCCTGCCCTGGTATTACCGGCTGTCCGCCGTGTGGGGCGCGCATTCGGGTTCGCTGCTGCTGTGGGTGATGATCCTGAATCTGTGGACGCTGGCGGTGGCGATCTTTTCGCGGCGCTTGCCCGAGGCATTCGCCGCGCGCGTGCTGGGCGTGATGGGCCTGGTCAGCGTGGGCTTTCTGGCGTTCATGGTGTTCACCTCCAATCCGTTCCTGCGCCTGCTGCCGGCGCCGGCCAACGGCATGGACCTCAACCCGGTGTTGCAGGATCCCGGACTGGTGATCCACCCGCCCATGCTGTACATGGGTTATGTCGGCTTTTCGGTGGCTTTTGCGTTTGCCATCGCGGCATTGCTCGGTGGCGCGCTCGACGATGTGTGGGTGCGCTGGGCGCGGCCATGGACCAACGCCGCGTTCGGATTTCTCTCGGCCGGCATCGTGCTGGGCAGCTGGTGGTCCTACGCCGAGCTGGGCTGGGGTGGCTGGTGGTTCTGGGATCCTGTCGAGAATGCCTCGTTCATGCCGTGGCTGGTCGGCGCGGCGCTGATCCACGCGCAAGCGGTCACCGAAAAACGCGGTGGTCTGCGCGCGTGGACCCTGCTGTTGTCGATCTTCACGTTCTCGCTGTCGCTGCTGGGCACGTTCCTGGTGCGCTCGGGTCTGCTGACCAGCGTGCACGCCTTCGCCTCGGATCCGCGCCAGGGTGCCTACCTGCTGGTGCTGCTGGCACTGGCCATCGGCGGCTCGCTGCTGCTGTATGCGCTGCGCGCGCCCAAGGTCGCGGGCGGCAAGCCCTTCGCGCTGGCCTCGCGCGAAACCCTGATCGTGATCGGCAATCTGATGTTCGTGGTCAGTGGCGCCATGGTGCTGATCGGCACGCTGTATCCGATCATCGGCGATGCCCTGCACCTGGGTCGCGTGTCGATCGGGCCACCCTACTTCGGGCCCTTGTTCATCGTGATGATGGCGCCGATCGTGCTGTTGCTGCCGTTCGGGCCGTTCGCACGCTGGGGCCGCGCGGATCTGCGCGAATGGAAGCGCGTCGGCATCATCAGCGCGCTGGCGGCGATCTTCGGTGGCGGCCTGTTCGCCTGGGCGGCCAGCGGCGGCATGCCGACGTGGCAGGCCTGGCTGGGCGGAATTTCCTCGGCGTGGGTTTTCGCCGGCGTGGCGCAGTATGCGTGGAAGCGCTGGACCACGGTGCGCGCCGGGCGCCGCTATCCGGCCGAACTCGCGGGCATGCTGCTGGGGCATTTCGGCGTGGGCGTGTTCCTCGCCGGCGCATTGCTCACCAATAGTCTGAGCGTCGAGCGCGACGTGCGTCTGGCGCCGGGACAAAGCGCGCAGATCGGCAGCTACCGCTATCAATTCGACGGTGTCATCGATGTGCGCGGCCCGAACTGGATCGCGCATCAAGGCACCGTGGTGGTCAGTCAGGACGGTCACAGGGTGGCGGTCCTGCACCCGCAGAAGCGCGAGTACTCCGGCGGCGTCGTGCAAACCAAGGCCGCGGTCAGCGCCGGATTGTTCCGCGACATCTATGTGGCCCTCGGTGAAGGCCTGGGCACGCACGGCGCATGGGCCTTGCGCCTGTACGACAAGCCCTTCGTGCGCTGGGTGTGGCTGGGCGGGCTATTCATGGGACTGGGCGGATTCGTGACGCTGCTCGATCGTCGCTTCCGCGTGCGCGCCCGCGTCGTCGCTGGCGACGACGGCACGGACGGCGCGCGGGCCGCGCCACCGCGCAAGCTGCGCGAGGCCGGTGCATGAAACTGTATCTGCCCCTGCTCGGATTTCTGGCGGTCATCGGGCTGTTCGGTGTCGGGTTGTGGTGGAACAGTACCCACAACACCACGCTGGTGCCCTCGCCCTTGATCGGCAAGCCGGCCCCCGACTGGAAGCTGCCGCTGTTGTACCAGCCCGCGCAGACGCTGGACAAAACAGCCATGCTCGGGCACCCCTACGTCATCAACGTATTCGCGAGCTGGTGTTACGTGTGCGGCGACGAGGCGCCGGTGCTGATGGCCTGGGGCAAGGATCTCGGCGTTCCGCTGATCGGCTACGACTACCGCGATTCGCGCGCCGACGCGCTGGCCTGGCTGGGCAGACACGGCGATCCGTACACGCAGATCGTCGCTGACGAGAGCGGGCGTACGGCGCTCAATTTCGGCGTATACGGCGCACCCGAGACCTACCTGATCGATGCGCAAGGCATCATCCGCTGGAAACACATCGGCCCGCTGACCCCCGGCGTGATCCGCGAGCAGTTGCTGCCGCGACTGCGCGAACTGGGCGTGCAGCCCAAGGTCGCCGCATGACGCGCTGGCTGCGGCTCGCACTGCTCGGATTGATGCTGGGGACGGCGTTTGCCGCCACCGCGATCGATGCCCTGCCGTTCAAGAACACGGCACAGGAAGTGCGTTTCCAGAACCTCACCCGCCAGCTGCGCTGCCTCGTCTGCCAGAACGAGGACCTGGCTGACTCCAACGCCAAGCTGGCGCAGGATCTGCGCCTGGTGATCTTCCAGCAGATGCAGGCGGGGCGCAGCGACGCGCAGATCAAGCAATGGCTGGTCGATCGCTATTCGGATTACGTGCTGTACAAACCGCCGCTGAAACCCTCGAACTACGCGTTGTGGTTCGGGCCTTTCGTGGTGCTGCTGCTGGGCGCGCTGGGCGTCCTGATCTACCTGCGCCGTCGTGCGCAGCCGCTCATGGCCAGCGCGCCTGATGAGGAAGAAGACTGGTGAATGTTCTGTTCCTGACTGCCAGCGGCCTGATGGTGGCGCTGGCACTGGCGCTCGTGCTGTGGCCGCTGCTGCGCCAGGCCCTGAAGCAAACGCGACGGCGCGGCCTGATCGCGCTCGTGGTGCTGTTCGCTCTCGGCCTGCCCCTCGCCAGTGCGGGTCTGTACGCGATGCTCGGCGATCCGGCTGCGCTGAATCCCGCCGCCGCCGAACAGCCGCTGACGCTGGATCAGGCGATCACCAAGATCAGGGCCCAGCTCGATCACGATAGCGCCGATCCGGATCTGTGGACGCTGCTCGGCCAGGCCTACGGCGCCAAGAACGAGCCCGCCCTGGCCGCCAATGCCTTCGAGCACGCGCTGAAATACCGCCCCGACGACGCCGATCTGCTGGTGGCCTGGGCCCAGGCCGATGCGCTGACTCAACCGCAGCACATGATCATCGGCGAGGCACGCGCGCGCCTCGAACGCGCGCTGGCCGTCGATCCAACCCATCAACGCGGACTGTGGCTGCTCGGCATCAGCGATTTCCAGTTGCAGCGCTACAGCGAGGCCATCGCCACCTGGACGCGCCTGCTCAAGCTGCTGCCACCGGATTCCGATGTCGCGCGTGGTGTAGCCAAACAAGTTGAACTGGCCGCGACGCGCGGTGCGCTCAAGCTCAGCGCGGCGCAGGCACAGGTATTGTCGGCGGCCACGGCCGCTGCTTCCGTGCCGGCAAGCGCGGCCAGCAGCGCGCCACGACTCACCGTGCAGGTGTCGCTCGCACCACAACTGGCGTCGCAGCTCGCCTCGCACCCAGTGCTGTTCGTGTATGCGCGCAATCCAGGCGGGCCGCCGATGCCGCTGGCCGTGGCGCGACTGCCGGCCAATGCCTTGCCAGTCACGGTGACGCTGACCGATGCGATGAGCATGGCACCGGGCATGAATCTGTCCTCGGCGCGAGAAGTGATCGTCGGCGCGCGCCTGTCCGCGCAAGGCCAGGCGCTGCCACAGCCTGGCGATCTGCAAGGCAGTGCCGGCCCGGTTGCGGTCGAGCGTACGCAACCCATCCACATCGTCATCGACAAGGTCGTGCAGCAATGAGCGCAACACAGTGGGATCAGCGCTACGCGGACGCGCACTACCACTACGGCACCGCGCCCAACGCCTGGCTGATCAGCCAGTCCTGGCGACTGCCGCGATCCGGGGCGGCGCTGGCACTGGCCGATGGCGAGGGCCGCAACGGCGTCTGGCTCGCGCAGCAGGGTCTGCAGACCACGAGCCTGGATCAGTCCGCCACCGGACTGGCCAAGGCGCGCAAATTGGCCAGCGCGCGCGGCGTCGTACTGCACACCGTGCAGGCGGATCTCGCGGACTGGGACTGGCCGATGGCGACTTTCGACGTGGTGGCCAGCATTTTCGTGCACCTGCCTGAAGCCTTGCGCCGCCGCACCCACGCCGGCATCACGCGCGCGCTGCGCCCCGGCGGGCTGTTGATTCTGGAGGCCTTCACGCCCGCGCAACTGGCCTGCGCATCCGGCGGCCCCCGCGACCCTGCCCTGCTGTACAGCGAAACCCAACTGCGCGAAGACTTCGCCGCACTGGAAGCGCTCGAGCTGCTCAGCGGCGAAGTCGTGCTCGAGGAAGGTCCTGGACACCGCGGCCCCGGCCAGGTGTTGCGACTGCTGGCACGCCGCGCGGCCTGAGCAAGTCGCAGGCTATCGCTGCGCTAGAAACAAACGATTTCAACTATTGAAGACCGTGGCGCAAGCTGCGCTCCGTCTGCACGATTCCGTGCATCCCGCGCGTCCTGCGCGCCACGACGGAGAAACGATCATGTCCGCTGAATTGAAATGCCCGGTAGCGCACAGTCAGGCGGTTGCAGGCGCCATGGGCAATGCAAGCTGGTGGCCCAACCAGCTCAACCTGGCGATCCTGCACCAGCATTCCGCCAAGTCCGACCCGATGGGCGCGGCCTTCGATTACGCCAAGGAATTCAAGACCCTCGACCTCGATGCCGTGGTCCAGGATCTGAAGAGACTGATGACCGACTCGCAGGACTGGTGGCCGGCCGATTACGGCCACTACGGTCCGCTGTTCATCCGCATGGCCTGGCACGGCGCGGGCACCTATCGCATCGGCGATGGCCGCGGCGGTGCCGGCGGCGGCCAGCAGCGCTTCGCCCCGCTCAACAGCTGGCCGGACAACGTCAACCTCGACAAGGCGCGGCGCCTGCTGTGGCCGGTCAAGCAGAAGTATGGCCGCAAGATCTCCTGGGCCGATCTGATGGTGCTGGCCGGCACGGTCGCCATGGAGAGCATGGGCCTGAAGACCTTCGGCTTCGGCGGCGGCCGCGTGGACCAGTGGGAGCCGGACGACGCCGTGTACTGGGGCGCCGAGACCACCTGGCTCGACGACCAGCGGCACGGCACCAAACAGACCGATCTGGAGAATCCGCTGGCCGCGGTGCAGATGGGCCTGATCTACGTCAACCCCGAAGGCCCCGGCGGCAAGTCCGACCCGGTGGTGTCGGCGCAGATGGTGCGCGAAACCTTCGCGCGCATGGCGATGAACGATTACGAGACCGTGGCGCTCACCGCTGGCGGCCATACCTTCGGCAAGTGCCACGGCGCCGGCCCGGTCAGCCATGTCGGGTCCGCACCCGAAGCGGCACCGGTCGAGGCCATGGGCCTGGGCTGGCTCAGCAGCTACCAGAGCGGCAAGGGCGGCGACCAGATCGGCAGCGGTCTGGAAGGCTCGTGGACGCCGACGCCGACGCAGTGGGACATGAGCTATTTCGACGTGCTGTTCGGCAACGAGTGGGAACAGGTCACGACGCCGGCGGGCGCGCACCAGTGGACGCCGAAGCAGAACACCGCCAGGAACATGGCCCCATCCTCGGCGGACCCATCGAAGCAGGTGCCGATCATGATGACCGACGCCGACATGGCGATGCGCGTCGATCCGGCCTACGAAAAAATCTCGCGCCACTTCCACACCCACCCGGACGAATTCGCCGACGCCTTCGCCCGCGCCTGGTTCAAACTCACCCACCGCGACATGGGGCCGCGCACGCGCTACCTCGGCAAGCTCGTGCCGAAGGAAGTGCTGATCTGGCAGGATCCCCTCCCCGCGGTGCATCACGCGCTGATCGATGAAAAGGACATTGCCGCGCTCAAGGCCAAGCTGCTCGCCTCCGGCCTGTCGATCACCCAGTTGGTCAGCACCGCCTGGGCCTCGGCGTCCACCTTCCGTGGCAGCGACAAGCGCGGCGGCGCCAACGGCGCGCGCATCCGCCTCACGCCGCAGAAAGACTGGGAGGTCAACCAGCCCGCCGAACTGGCCAAGGTGCTGGC
>DZBX01000127.1:0-3247 GCA_022730075.1 Rhodanobacter sp.
CCTCCTCGGGCGGCAGGCCGATGGCGAAGGCGATGTCAGGCGTGGTCATTGTGCAGCCGCCTCATGATCTCGGCGATGTCGCTGATGCCTGCCCGCCGCCATGTGCCCCACACACGATCCCCCGGCGTGAGGTCAGAAACAGGCGTGCGGACCATGACGACGAATCCGAACCAGCCGGGCTTGAGCGTGAACTGCCGCCTACTGCTCACGCTGCGCCTCCAGCCGCCCGGCCAGCTCGACGGCGAACATGGCGCGCGCCAGGGCCTCGGTGAGCAGGTCGGCATCCATGGCCGGGTAGCCCTCGGCCACGGCGTCCAGGGCCTGCTCGGGGCTCATGCCCTCGCGCAGGGCATCGAGCAGGGGGCGGATCAGGGCTTGCGCCTGGTCGTGCTGGGTGGGGGGGTCGATACGGTCGAGCTGGTCTTGCGGGTCGTCGCTTGGCGGGGTGGCCTTCAGTGCCGCCGTGCCCAGGCAGCCGTCGCACTGGCAGCCGGTGACGTGGGCGGCTCGGGCTCCACCCTCTCCCCCAGCCCCTCGCCCCTCAATGAAGAGGGGAGCAACGGCCTTGAGCGCAGCGGGTTGGGCTGATGGGCGGGCCAGCACGGGCTCGTCGCCCTCCGGGATGGGGATGCGCAGCTTGTCGTGCACCCATCGCGTGGGGATCCGCACGCCTGCATCGACCAGGCCCGGCAGGGCGCTGGCGATGGCGGTCATGTCCTCGGCCTCGGCCGTGTCGAAGCGGAAGCTGGGCATGCGTTGCAGGCGGGTGTTGAGCCGGGCCAGCGGGGTGACCAGGTCACGGGTCAGGGTGCGTGCGATCAGGCGCAGGTCGGCGCGCATGATGTCGCCGCGCACCTCGTTGTGGGTCTGCGCGGCGGCGTAGCTGCCTTTGCCGTCCACCTGGCTGGTCAGCGTACCGCCCAGCACCGCCTTGCTGATGGACTGCTCGGCCCACTGCATCATGGCCATGAAAGGATCAGCCGCGCCGGTGGCAGCCTGCTGGAACTCGATGCTCATGCCCTCGGGCAGGATGCCCGCCGCCGCGTGGCCGACGTTGACCACGGCAGCCATCAGGGTGGACTTCTCCTCCGCCGTGGCCCCGTTGGGGTAGCGGCCCAGGCGCAGAGGCAGGCCGTAGATCTCCAGAAACTCGGCCAGGTCGCGCGCGGTCAAGTTGCGGAAAAGAAATGGCCAGCCGAGCACGCGCACAAGTCCCGCGCGGGTCAAATATCCGCTCTTGGCCGGGTGCTGGTGGACGATCCAGCCCCATGGGCGCAGGGCCTCGCCGCCGGGCTCGGCGGTGCGCAGGCGCAGGGTGTTGCGGTCCGCCGCCTGCACGGTGAACCAGTCCGCCGGGCGAGAATGGGGCGTGAACCGCCACTGGCCTTCGGACCGCAGCCACGCAAGCTCGATGCAGGAATACCCCGGCAGGATGCCCTCGGCAAGATCAATGATGAGCTGGTCGAGGTCCAGCTCATCGCGCAGGATGGCCTCCAGCGCGGCGCAGTCCGCCTTCTCGGCGGCCGATGCATCGGCGGGCGGCACCAGCATCCAGTCCACGGTGAGCAGGGCCTGGCGGCGCTTGCTCAGCTCCGCGTACAGGTGCGCGTCTTTTTCTTCCATGTCCTCGGCCAGGCGCGCCTGGGCGGTCAGGTCACCCTGCTCGGCATCCTCGTACAGGCGGGCGAGCTTGGCCGGGGTGAGGCCGCGCGTGGGGTGGTCCTGGTATTCGCTATGCAGCCCGGCCAGGCGCGCGGTCTGCGGCTCGCTGGCCAGTTGCTTGAGCTGGATCGGCTGGCCGTCGGGGCCAAGGATGCGGGATGTCGTTACCATAGTCCGGTGTCCCTTGTGGGCAGGTCGCGGGTCAGGCGGGATGCATGGCCGTGGCGGGGCGCGGCCTCGAAAGGGGCGATGACCAGGCGGTCGCCGGTGGATGCGGCTGCCGCGGCGAGCGACAGCGACCAGAAGCGGTCGGCGTGGCCTGCATCGGTGCGCTCCGCCACCAGGCGCGGGGCGCCGGTGGGGCCGCTCTCGCGCTTGACGGCATGCAGGTCGGCGCGCAGCTCGGGACGAGGCGGGATGCGTATGGCGCGATCCTCGAAGCGCTGCTTGAGCGCGGTGGCCATGTCCAGCTTGCGCGCGGCTGAAAACAGCACGCCCTCGACGCGCAGGTTGCCGTGGCGGCGCTTGGCCTCCTGCACCGGCATTTCGCCCAGGCCGGTCTGGTCGAGGGCTGCGCGGGTGACGCGGTAGTCGCGCATGATGCGGTCGAGATGGGCCAGCTGCTCCGCAAAGCTGGTGCGGCGCAGCTCGATCATCTCGCGCAGCCACAGCACGTCGCCCACCTCCTCCAGCACGCTGATCACGGTCAGGTCGCCACGCGCGGCGAAGTCCATGCCGACAAAGCATGACCCGCCCTCGTAGGGGCCGATGGCCTGCGCCTCGCACGCGGCGATCAGCTCATACGGCAGCCAGGCCGACGCCGCATCCACAAACTGGCACTCGAACTCCTGCGCCCAGGCCTCCGTGTCGGACATGGCGCGGCGCAGCTCCTCGATGTCACGCGGCAGGCCGTCGGCCACGGCGTCGTGGATGGTCACCACATGGCGGGAAAAAATGCTGTCCGGCGCGGTCATGATCTCATGGAATTTATCGCCCACCCCGCCGGGGGTGCTGATCACGCGCAGCTTGAGGCCCGGCTTGGAGACGACCGGCAGCAGCGCGGTCCAGATGGCGCGGTTATCCTGATGGTGCGCGAACTCGTCCAAAATCAAATTGTCGCTCATGCCGCGCGCCGTGCTGGGTTTGGCCGCGATGGCGCGGATGTACGAGCCGCCGGGCAGCTTCACCACCTGGGCCAGCTCGTCCGACTCAAGCGGCATTTCAAGCGCCTCGAACGCCGCCTTGAAGGCGCGTAAATGGAGCTTCACGCCGTTATCCATCGCATCGATGGCGCGCGCCTGACTGACGGAGAGGATGGTCCAGCGGCTGATGCGACCCTCGGCCTCGGCCTCCAGCACGTCCAGCACCGCCTCCAGTGTGGTCGTGAAGGTCTTGCCGGTCTGGCGGCTCCACATGCCCGCCTTGAAGCGGCTGGCATCGGCCAGATAGCGGCGCTGGTAGGGGTAGAGGATGGGGGTCATGGCGTGATGATCAGCTCGACGTACTCACGCCGCGCGGCCTGATTGATCGTGCGCGCCCTGCGCACCTCCTCGATGCAGCACCCGGCGTACAGCTCGCGGATCAG
>DZBX01000127.1:3347-5953 GCA_022730075.1 Rhodanobacter sp.
TCAGGAATGGCTTGACCTGATCAGCCATACAGCGCCTCCCTCACGGCCTTGAGCGTGTCGGCATCGAGGCGCTTGCTGCCGCGCCCGGCCTCGGCCTCCAGCGTGTCCAGTTTTGCCTTCTGCTCCTGCGCCCACTTTTTTTGTCCCTGGCTGGCGCGGCTGGTCTCGGCGATGGCGCGGCCGGCGTTGGCCAGCAGCTTCACTCGCTCGGTCGGGTCCGCGTCCTCGGCCTCGTCCAGCGCCAGCATGGCCTCGAAAAGGCTGGACTGGACCAGGCTGATGACGGCGGCGGAGCGGTGGTCGGCCTCGTCCGGCGCGGCCTCTGCAATGGCGCGTGCCGCCTCGGTGCTGGCGCGGATGGTGTCCAGACGGCGTTGCAGCCGCTGCCCGTAGCGGTTGAGCGTGCTCTTGCCGATGGTCACGCCGTGGGCGTCCAGCACGATCTTTTCCAGATCCTCGTACCCGGCAAAGCCGCTGGCGATCAGCAGGCGGTCAATGGCGGCGCGCACCTCGTGCGGCAGCTTGCTGATCTTGTCGCGCGGGGGCATGTCACCCCCTCCAGTATTTTTTCGGCCGCGCGATGCCGTCCGGGCAGGCTGCTGTGTACTCCACGCAGTCGGTGCCGGACGGGGCGATCTTGGCGCTCACCTGGCCGTGGTGATCCTCGGCCACATCCACCAGGCCGAGGCCTGCGAGGTACTGGATCACGGCGCGCAGCTCATGGGCGGACACGTGCAGCGGCACGCTCTCCAGGGTGCGCAGCAGCACGCGCTCGGACACGTAGATGCCGCCGCCGTGCCACAAGGCTTGCAGCGTGATCCAGCGCGCGGTTTCGCGTTCGGTTTGTTGGATGTCGATCATGGTCAATCCCTCATGAGCCGGGTGGCAAGCGCATCGAGCTTGGCGTTGATGACGGTCTCGGCGCGGATGGCATCCTCGCGCCGCTGGTAGGCCTCGCGGTCGGCGCCGATGGCGTCGAGCTTGGCCTCGATCACGGTCTGCCCGCGGATGTAGTCCTCGCGCCGCACGTAGTGCAGGGGCATGTCTGCCCTAAGCTGCATCATGTCGCGGTCCAGGCGGTGAATTTCATGGGTGGAGGCGGCCTGGGCCTCGGTGATGGTGATCAGGCGCTGGTCGATGTCGCGGATGCTGCGCTGCAACAGCCAGCGGATGATGCCGACCAAAAACCCTGTCCAGGCGACGATGGCCCCGGCGATCCAGAGGAGCAGGTCGATGTTAATCACCACGCCATCCCCCCGCCGTTGCGCAGGATGGCGTCCTGCTCGCGCTGCCAGCCATCGCGGCAGGCGGCGTCGCAGAAGCGGCGCCCATCCTTGACCGGCGCGCCGCAGCACCGGCATTGGCCGCAGGGCAGCGGCCCTTCGGGTTTGCGATAGGCCACGGCGGCCGCGCGCTCGCGCGACTCCACCTGCTCGGCCATGTCAGCGATGTCCGTCATGCGTCACCCACTCCGTCAGTGCATTGTGTTTGTCCATGCACGCCCGCAGGCGCATGGCGGTCTCCGTGTAGGCCTCCAGCAGCTCCCCCATCGTCCCCGTGATGGGCTTCTCCGGCGGCAGGCATGGGGTCATCAGCAGCGCAGGGGCAGGCCGCGCCGTCAAGGCCGTCGGCGGCACTCCTGGCGAGGCACAGGCCGCAAGCATCGAGGCGGCAGTCGCGATAGTCAGCAGGCGCGGCAGGGTTTTGGACATACTTAATCACCGTTTTGACGATAGTTCGGGCGCGGGTCTCGGCGGCATGCTGCCGGTCGGCGGCGGCGCGGAGGATGTCGGTATCGATGGCCGCCTGCGCCTGGGCCTGGGCGATGGCACGCTCGACCGAGGCCATGCGGGCCTGCTCGCAGTCGGCCATGGCAATGCGGTTGCCCAGGTGGACCCCGCCGACACCGGTGACGATGACAAGGCCCGCGCCGAGGACGGCGGCCATGAGCGACAGGGTCATTCCGCACCCCCCATGCACTGCCTGTACTCCGCGCTTCTGCGCGCCGTCAGGCCGGTCATGACGCGCCCGCCTGCCCGGTCCCAGCGCATGATCTGGCGGCAGGCCTCGGCGTAGTCCGGAGGGGTCTGCTTGAGCTTCTTGACCAGGGTGGAGCCGCAGAACGCGGCGGGGCCGATGTTGTACGCAAGCGACACATAGGCATCCCATTCGTGCGGGTACAGCGGCACGTCGCCGATGCAGGCGCGCATGGCCTGCTCGGTCTGGGCTGCATGCTCGGCCAGCCGCACCAGGGCGCGCTCCGGGGTGATGCGGTCCCCATGACGGACCGGGCGGCCGTCCTCATGGGTGGTGCTGCCGAAGCCCACCGTCTGCACGCCCACACCGTCGTCGTAGGCCGTGCTCCGGTAGCCCTCGTGCACGGCAATGCCCGTCAGCCCAAGGGCGGACAGCGCAAGCGCGGCGGGAGCAAGGCGGATTTTCATGACAGACCCCAAAAAGCACACGCCCCGGATTTTCCGGGGCGTGGATCATGGGGCCGTGGGGATGCGGTTCAGTGGGTCATGGCGTGAGTCGTTTTACCCTGCGCTCTGCCCGGTGTTCAAGCGCCATTGAGTGGCGCAGCGCGGCCTCCACGATCCACGCCC
>DZBX01000003.1:0-1056 GCA_022730075.1 Rhodanobacter sp.
CGTCATCCCCGCGCAGAGCCTGCCCTCGCGAAGGCGGGGGCGGGGATCCAGGCCTGCCCGGCGCAGCGGCCTCAGTCGCGCTGCCCGGCGCGGCGCGCGCTGACCTCGGACAGGGCCGACCAGTCCAGCTCGCCTGCGCCGTGGGCGATGGCGTCGAGGAAGTTCTCGCGCAGCACCGAGGCGAAGGGCATGGGCACGGCAACGGCAGCGGCGGCGGCCTGCGCCAGGCGCACGTCCTTGAAGCCCAGGCGCAGGCGGAAGCCGGCGGGCTCGAAGCGGCGCGCGGCGATCAGCGCGCCGTAGCCGCGGTAGGCCGGGCTGGCGAACAAGGTCTCGCTCATCAGGCCGAGGAAGTCCGCCGCGGCCACGCCGTGCGCCTGCGCCAGCGTGCTGGCCTCGGCCATCGCCTCGATGGCGGCGGCGAGCATGAAGTTGCCGGCCAGCTTGACCGCGCTGGCGCGCGCCGGGTCGTCGCCGAAGGGCCACACGCGCTGGCCGATGGCCTCGAGCAGCGGCCGCACCTGCGCCACCGCGGCGGGCGCGCCGGCGGCCAGCACGTGCAGCTTGCCGGCGGCGGCGGCATCGGGTCGGCCGAACACCGGTGCCGCCACGTAACCCACGCCGCGCGCGGCGTGCGCCGCGGCCAGGCGCTGCGTGCAGGCCACCGACACCGTGGCCATGTTGACGTGCACCGCGCCGGCCGGCATGGCCGCCAGCGCGCCGCCCTGTTCCAGCACCGCGTCGATGGCGGCATCGTCGGCCAGCATGCTGAACACCGCCGGCCGCGCCGCGGCGCCGGCCGCATTCGCCGCCGCCGTCACGCCCGCCGCCAGCAGCGGCTGCAGCGCCGCGGGCGTGCGGTTCCAGGCATGCACGTCGTGCCCCGCCGCCTGCAGGCGCAGCGCGATCGCCGCGCCCATGCCGCCGGTGCCCAGAAATCCGATGCGCATGTCCGTCTCCCGATGCAAAACGCGATTGCAGCACGATGCCTGCTGCGCTGCGCGCAACAGTGTGGTGACGGGGCCGCGAGTGCGAGTGGGGAACAGCGAGTCGGGA
>DZBX01000003.1:1156-53794 GCA_022730075.1 Rhodanobacter sp.
GCGCAACAGTGTGGTGACGGGGCCGCGAGTGCGAGTGGGGAACAGCGAGTCGGGAATCGCGAGTCGGGAATCGGGAGTCGGGAGTCGGGAGTCGGGAGTCGGGAGTCGGGAGTCGGGAGTCGGGAAAGTGTGGAACGAATCGATTCTTCTCGTCATCCCCGGGCGCGCGCAGCGCGAACCGGGGATCCAGCGGCGTTGCCGTGCTCTGCGCAGATGCTTCGCTGCGCGGATGCTTCGCTACGCTCAGCATGACAAGGGGAAGTCTGCCGCATCCACGCGCCGACACGCCGATACGCCGATACGCTCAGGCCTGGCCGTGCCGGCGCATGCCGTGCAGGGCCTGCAGCTCGGCTTTCTCGGGCGCGCTCAGGCCTTGCTGCTGCAGCTTGCGGGTCAGTTGATCGAGGCGTTCGGCGTGGGCCTGGCGGGTGAGCTGGGCCAGCGCGCCGAGAAACTCCGAACGCAGGTCGTGGGCCTCGGGAAAGTCGATCAGTGCCAGCTTGTGCAGGGCATCGGCCTCGCTGCGTCCGGCGAAATGTTCGAGCAGCGCCGCCACCGAGATGCCCGGCCGCGCGCGCACCAGTTCCAGCAGCTCGATCAGCAGCGCCACGCCGGGCTGCGAGGACGCGGCGAACGTCCACGGCGGCGCCACCTCGGCGGCCAGCGCCGGATCGGCCAGCAGCACGGCGATGGCTTCGCGCACCAGGCTGCGGCGCACCGCGGATGCGCGCCGCGCCGGTGCGCGCGCGGGCGTGGTTGGCGCCGCTGCCGGTGGTGCGCTGACCCCGGTGCGCGCCTGCAGCGCCTGCTGCATGAGATCGCGGAACGCGCCGTCGGGCAGCCGCGCCAGCAGCGGGCGCGCGCGTTCGGCCAGGCGCGCGCGGCCATCCAGCGTGGCCACGTTCACATCCTCGGCGAGGTGCTCGAAAAAATATTCGGACAAGGGCGTGGCCGCGGCCAGGCGCTGCGCGAACGCCGCGCCGCCTTCCTTGCGCACCAGACTGTCGGGGTCTTCGCCCTCGGGCAGGAACAGGAAATACGCCTGGCGCCCGTCGCGCAGGCGCGGCAGCGTGGCTTCCAGCGCGCGCCACGCGGCGCCGCGTCCGGCGCGGTCGCCGTCGAAGCAGAACACCACGTCGGGCGTAGCGCGGAACAGCATCTCGGTGTGCTCCGGCGTGGTCGCGGTGCCCAGCGTCGCCACCGCCTGCGGCAGGCCGTGCTGGTGCAGCGCGATGGCGTCGAGATAGCCCTCGACCACGACGACGCGCGGCAGCGTGCCTGCCGCCTGGCGCACCTGCCACAGCGCGAACAGCTCGCGGCCCTTGTGGAACAGCGCGGTCTCCGGCGAGTTGAGGTACTTGGGGCCATCGCCGGCCGCGGCAGCGCGCGCGGGCGCATCGGCTGCCTGATCCGCGCGCGCGGGCTGCGCGCCCGGGACGACCCGGCCGCCGAAAGCGATCACGCGCCCGCGCCGGTCGAGGATCGGGATCATCAGCCGCTCGCGGAAGCGGTCGTAGCGCCGCCCCTGTTCGTTGCTGGCCAGCAATCCGGCCTGTTCCAGCAACTGCAGGCGCGCCGGCGTCGTGCCCAGCGCGCGCTGCAGCTTGTCCCAGCCG
This sequence comes from Rhodanobacter sp., assembly GCA_022730075.1. Classification (GTDB taxonomy): domain Bacteria; phylum Pseudomonadota; class Gammaproteobacteria; order Xanthomonadales; family Rhodanobacteraceae; genus Metallibacterium. The sequence continues at coordinate 2,773 of DZBX01000003.1, forward strand.
GACGGCGCCCAGCCGATGCGGAAGCGCTGCAGCGTGTCGGCATCCAGCCCGCGCCGCGCGCAGTAATCCTGCGCCAGCGGGCTTTGCGTCAGCTCGCGCTGGAACCAGCGCGCGGCTTCCTCCAGCACCGCGTACAGCTCGCTGAAGTCGTCGCGCGCGCGCTCGCCGCCGCCCTCGTAGGGCACCTCCATGCCGGCCGTGCGCGCCAGTTCCTCGACCGCATCGGGAAACTCCATGCGCTCGTAATCCATCAGAAACTTGATCGCGCTGCCGTGCGCGCCGCAACCGAAACAGTGGAAGAACTGCTTCTGCGGACTGACGAAGAACGAGGGCGAGCGCTCGTTGTGGAACGGACAGCACGCGGTCCATTCGCGTCCCGCCTTTTTCAGCGGCACGCGGCGCTCGACCACCTCGACGATGTCGACGCGCGCCAGGAGCTCATCGATGAAACGGTCGGGGATGCGCGGCATGGGTCAAGCATGCCAGCCCGCGACCGACGCTGCTGTGCTACGGCGGCGCGATGCGGTCATCGTGAACGCGCCGCGCGGCGCCGGGTATCGCCGCGCGCGGCCACGCGCTAGCCTTGCGCCTTCGCCGCGGAGCCACGCTCATGAACCCATCGGCACGGCGTGTCGCCATCCTGGGCGGCGCACGCATTCCGTTCTGCCGCAACAACACGGCCTACGCCGAGGTCGGCAATTTCGGCATGGGCGTGAAGGTGCTCGGCGCGCTGGTCGAACGCATGCACCTCGCCGGCGTGGAACTGGGCGAGGTCGCGTTCGGCGCGGTGCTCAAGCTGGACCGCGACTGGAACCTGGCGCGCGAGGTCACCCTGTCAGCAGGTCTGGCCGCGACCACGCCGGCGATCACCACGGCGCGCGCCTGCGGCACCTCGCTGGACAACGCGGTGATCGTCGCCAACAAGATCGCCTGCGGGCAGATCGAGGCCGGCATCGCCGGCGGCAGCGACACCACCAGCGACGTGCCCATCGTGTTTTCCGAGCCGCTGCGCAAGCGCCTGCTGGCGGTCAACCGCGCGCGCGACACCGGCGCCAAGCTGCGTGCGGCGCTGCGCGGCTTCCGCCTGCGCGAGCTGATGCCCGCGTTTCCCGGCGTGGCCGAACCGCGCACCGGCCTGAGCATGGGCCAGCACACCGAATTGATGGCGCGGCAGTGGGGCATCGCGCGCGAGGATCAGGACCGCCTGGCGCTGGCCAGCCACCAGAAACTGGCCACCGCCTACGCCGCCGGATTCTTCGATGACCTGGTGGTGCCGTTCCGCGGCCTCGCGCGCGACGGCTTCCTGCGCGGCGATACCACGCTGGACAAACTCGCCGCGCTCAAACCCGCGTTCGACACCAGCTCGGGCCTCGGCACGCTGACCGCGGGCAATTCCACCGGCCTGTCCGATGGCGCCGCCGCCGCGCTGCTGGCCAGCGAAGCCTGGGCCGCGCAGCGCGGCCTGCCGGTGCAGGCGTATCTGCTGGATGCCGAGGTGGCCGCCGTGGATTTCGTCGCCGGCGAGGGCCTGCTGATGGCACCGACCATCGCCGTGGCGCGACTGCTCAAGCGCAATGGCCTGAGCCTGCAGGATTTCGACTACTACGAAATCCACGAAGCCTTCGCCGCGCAGGTGTTGTGCACGCTGCGCGCGTGGGAATCGGCGACTTACTGCCAGAAGCGCCTGGGCCTGGACGCGCCGCTGGGCAGCATCGACCAGGCCAAGCTCAACGTGCATGGCTCCTCGCTGGCGGTGGGCCACCCCTTCGCCGCCACCGGTGCGCGCATCCTGGCCACGCTGGCCAAACTGCTGGCGCAGCGCGGCGGTGGGCGCGGCCTGATCTCGATCTGCACCGCCGGCGGCATGGGCGTGGTGGCCATCGTCGAGCGCTGAGCCAGCGCCGCGGGCATGCGCATCGGACCTGTTTATTACGGAATCGTAGCGATTCGCAGTGAGCTGGCGTGACGCGCGTCACATAGACTTGGCGTAGTTGTCCGGATGTCCATCACCGCACGATCAAGGGGAGCGAGCATGAGTCTGAGCAAGCGTTGTTTCGCGGAATTCTTCGGCACTTTCTGGCTGGTCTTCGGCGGCTGCGGCGCCGCGCTGTTTTCGGCGGCATTCCCGCACCTCGGCATTGGTTTCGCCGGCGTGGCGCTGGCTTTCGGCCTGACCGTGCTGACCATGGTGTACGCGGTCGGCTCGATCTCGGGCGGGCATTTCAATCCCGCGATTTCGCTGGGCATGGCCACCGGCGGCCGCTTCGCGTGGAAGGACGTGATCCCGTACTGGCTGGCGCAGGTGATCGGCGGCATCGCCGCGGCCGGGGTCTTGTACCTGATCGCCACCGGCAAGCCCGGCTTCGATGCCAGCGCCAGCGGCTTCGCCAGCAACGGCTATGGCGCGCACTCGCCGGGTGGTTATGCGCTGGGCGCGGTGATGATCACCGAGTTCGTGCTGACCGCGTTCTTCGTGTTCGTGGTGATGGGCTCGACTTCCAAGCGCGCGCCGGCGGGCTTCGCCGGCATCGCCATCGGCCTGACCCTGACGCTGATCCACCTGATCAGCATTCCGGTGGACAACACCTCGGTGAACCCCGCGCGCAGCACCGGCCCGGCGCTGTTCCAGGGTGGCTGGGCGGTGCACCAGTTGTGGGTGTTCTGGCTGGTGCCGCTGATCGGCGGCGCGGTGGGCGGCTGGATCTTCCGCATGCTGTTCGATCGCGAGTGACGGCCCGGTTGCGGATACGCGCCCGCGCGCCCGGCGCCACGCGCGCGGGTGCGATGGGCGGCCAGACCGCCGCGCGGTTTGCATGAACGAAACCTGAGCGGCGCGGTCCAAGACGGTTCCCCCCGCCATGGAGCGCCCCGCCATGCGCTTTGCATCCCTGATCGCCAGCGCCGCACTGTTCGCGGTGCTGCTGCCCGCCGCGCAGGCGGCCGACACCGCCAGGGCGGCCACGCCGCACGGTCCGTTTCACCATCTTGCGTTCCGCAATCTCGGCCCGGCGGTGGCCGGCGGGCGCGTGACCAGCGTGCTGGGCGTGGCCGGCGATGCGGCGCTGTATTACGTCGGCAGCGCCGGCGGCGGCGTGTGGAAGACCACCGATGGCGGTACCACCTGGAAACCGATTTTCAACCACGGCCCGACGCAATCCATCGGCGCCATGGCGCTGGCCGGCAACAACCCGAACTGGCTGTGGGTCGGCACCGGCGAGGCCAATCCGCGCAATGACATCCTCAATGGCGATGGCGTGTACTTCACCCCCGACGGCGGCAAGACCTGGGTGGACAAGGGCCTGCACCATGCCGGGCAGATCGCCGCCATCGCGGTGGACGCGGACCATCCGGACACGCTGTTCGTCTGCGCGGCCGGCGATGTGTGGAAGCGCGGCCCCGAGCGTGGCGTGTTCATGAGCACCGATGACGGCGCGCACTGGCGCAAGGTGCTGTACCTCAACGACCACACCGGCTGCGCCGACATCGCCTACGAGCCCGGCAATCCCAAGGTGCTGATCGCCGGCATGTGGCCGCTGCAGCGGCGGCCATGGATGCTGACCAGCGGCGGCAAGTCCGGCGGGCTGTATCGCTCGACCGATGGCGGCCTGCACTGGAGCAAGCTCACGCACGGCCTGCCCAAGGGCGACATCGGCCGCAGCGCGATCGCCTTCGCGCCCAGCCAGCCGCAGACCGTGTACGCGGTGATCCAGGCCAAGGGTGGCGTGCTGTGGGTGTCGCACGATCTCGGCAGTCACTGGATGCAGGTCAGCGATGACCACGACAACGACGTGCGTCCGTTCTACTTCACCCAGTTGGCGGTGATGCCCAACAACCCCGAGCGCCTGTTCCTGCTGTCGATGAAGCTGATGGAAAGCAAGAACGGCGGCAAGACCGTGTTCTATGCCGACAAGGGCGTGCACGTGGATCACCACGCGCTGTGGATCGACCCGCGCAATCCGCGCCGCATCATCCAGGGCAACGACGGCGGCGTGTACCTGACGCTGGATACCGGCAAGCACTGGCGCTATCTGGACAACCTGCCGATCGAGCAGTTCTACCAGGTGGCGGTGAGCACGCGGCAGGCGCCCTATCCGTATCTGGTCTGCGGCGGCCTGCAGGACAACGACGCCTGGTGCGGCGCTTCCAGCGATTACCGGCGCGGCGGCGTGACCGGCTACCAGGACTGGTTCGATGTCGCCGGCGGCGACGGCCAGTACGTGGTGCCCGCGCCCAGCGACGCCAACATCATCTACGCCGTCACCGACGACGGCTACGCCACGCGCTACGACCGCGTGACCCAGCGCAAGCGCAGCATCAATCCGTACGTGAAGGACATCCTCGCCGGGCTGCTGCTGTCGGGCAAACCGATGTCGCAGCAGAAATACCGGTTCGACTGGACCACGCCGATCGCGGTGTCGCCGACCGATCCGGACGATGTGTACCTCGGCGCCAACGTGGTGTTCCACAGCACCGATGGCGGCGCGCACTGGCAGATCGTCAGCCCGGACCTGACCCGCGACATCAAGGCCAAGCAGGCGCCCAGCGGCGGCCCGGTGACCAAGGACATGTCCGGCGCCGAGACCTACGACACCATCCAGTCGCTGGCGCTGGCGCCGACCAATGCCAGGGTCATCTGGGCCGGCACCGACGATGGCTGGGTGTGGGTCAGCCGCGACGGCGGCGCGCACTGGAGCAAGGTCACGCCCGGCGGCGCCCCCGAGTGGGCGCGCGTGTACAACCTCACCGTCTCGCCCTTCCACGCCGGCACCGCGTATGCGGCGTTCGACGCGCACGAGCTGGGCAACAACCACGCCTATGTGTATCGCACCCGCGACTACGGCAAGCACTGGACCAACATCAGCCGCGGCCTGCCCGACAGCTCGGTGGAAGTGGTGCGCGAAGACCCCGACCACGCCGGCCTGCTGTTCGCCGGCACGCTGTCGGACGGGCTGTGGTACTCACGCGATGACGGCGCGCACTGGCAGGCGCTGCACGCCAACCTGCCGGGCGGCGTGTCGGTGATGGACCTGACCTTCGTGCCGAGCACGCACAGCCTGGTGCTGGCCACGCACGGACGCGGCATCTGGGTGCTGGACAACCTGCGCCCGATCGAGGATTACGACACCACCGTCGCCGCGGCGCCGCTGCATGTATTCCCCGCCGCGCCCGGCACGCTGCTGTATGCCAGCGGCAGCAATGGCGTCGGCCCGAGCGCGTTCGTCGCGCCCAACGCGCCCACCGGCACCGTGATCAGCTACGCCCTGGCCAAGGCGGTGCAACCGAGCGCGGCGCAGAAAGCCCTGCACCATGCGCCGGTGAAGATCGTCATCCACGACGCCGCCGGTCAGCTCATCGACACCCTGCACGGCCCGGGCAAGGCCGGCGTCAACCAGCTGGCGTGGAACCTGCGCTATGCGGGCCCGGCCAGGCTCGACCCACCGCTGGGCAAGGCCGGTCCGCACGGGCGCGGCTTTGGCCCGTCGGTGCCGCCGGGTGACTACAGCGCCACCTTCAGCGCCGCCGGCGCCAGCCAGACCATCGCGCTGCGCGTGCTGCCCGATGCGCGCTACAAGGTCGCGCTGGCGACCTACCGCGCGGATACCGCGGCCGGGCTCGAGGCGCGCGCCGAGCTGTCCGCGGTGAACCGCGTGCTCAACCACGTCGCGGCCATGCGCAAGGCACTCGGCGCGGTGCTGGCGCGCGGCCACGGCGATGTCGCCTGGGCGCAGCAGCACGCCACGCTGATCACCCAGGCCAAGGCGCTGGACAAGCAGCTCGGCGATTACCAGGACGTGCTGTGGAATCCGCACACCCAGCATCAGGTCGAGGAGGATTTCCTGCGCCACTTCAGCCACCTGCACCAGCACATCGCGACGCTGTACGGGCTGGCCGCATCGAGCTGGGGCGAGCCGCCGCGCGCGCAGGTGCGCGAGCTGATCGCCAGCAACCGCGCGCTGATCGGGCAATTGCTGGTGCAGTACAACGGCAGCCTGATGGGCCAGGTGAAATCCTGGAACGCCGCGGCCTACGCGGTGGGCGTGGCCACGCTGCCCACCGGCTCGCCGCTGACGCTGAAGCCCGCGCCGGCGCTGCCGCCGCTGGCGGGTGCCTGAGGCGCGTGCAGCGCAGACAGCGCGGTTTTCGCGCTGTCTCCGGCCGCTTGGATTTACGCCTGGCGACACGCCACACGCGCATGCGGAACCTGCACGGCGGGTGGCAGACGACTGGACTTTCGCCGGGTGCAGGAAACCGCCCCTGCATCCGTTGCGCGCGCGGCCCCGCACAAGACATAAGACAATCGTCTAGCGGCACGCCGCGTGCCCGCGCGCCGGCACACTCCCCGCGTGCGCCGCGGCGCGCATCCGCCAACACCACGAGCGACCCATGTCCGCCATCGTCACCCTGCACGCCGTGCTCGCCTGCGAACTGAGCCCGCAACCCGCGCCCGCGCGCCTGCTGCTCGAACGCGAGGGCGGCGACGCGCTGGCCGCCGCCATCGCCCGGGACTTGCAGCGTCTGCTGCCCGGCATCGAGCAGGCACGCCTGCTGCTGGGTACCGGGCTGCTCGATGCGGCGGAGATCCTGCGCCCGGGTTTTGCCGCGCACGCGGCGCTGGCCGAGCTGGGCCTGCGTCTGCCGCGCGGCCACGGCGCGGTGGTCGCCATCGGCGCGCACCACGGGCAGATGCCGGCCGCCGCGCTGGCGCCCGGCACCGAATTCGCCGGCGCACCGATGCGCTATCTGCCGCTGCTGATCGAAGCCGAAGCCGGTCACGCCGACACACTCGGCACCCGCCTCGAACAGGTGCTGGCCAACGAGGGCGAGGCCAGCACCGAGTGCGCCGATGTGCTGATGCGCGGCTACGGACTGCGCCTGCAGCACGCGCGCTACATGAGCCTCACCGACCTGCTGGCGCTGACCTGCGTGCAATACGAACACGCCGGCTTCGCCGCGCACTGGCCGCTGCTCGAGGCTGCGCTGCTGACGCCCGCGCGCCGCGAGCAGGCGACGAGTCCGCGCGGCGCGCGCTGGCAATGGACCGGCGCGCACGTGGCGCTGGAAACGCCGCGCGCGTTCATCGCGCGCACCCGGCCACCGGCGGATGCGCGCGTGCATGCCTATGCCGCGGCGGTGTTCGAGTTGCGCCAGGCCGCGGCGCTGTTCCACGCGCACGGCCTGCCGCCGGGTGCGCTGGATGACGCGCCGGGGGTGCAGTTCAGCCCTGCGGGCGTGCTCGAGATCCTGCGCGCGCCGGATGCCCGGGCCGCGTCAGGGCTGCACGCCTGCACCGCGCCCGGTCTGGGCATCGTGGCGCTGTTGCTGGGCGACAGCGATGCGCGCGACATCGAGGTGCTGGCGACGCCGCTGGATGCGGCTGACCTGCCGCTGCTGCAGACGACGCTCGCCGCACGCAGTGACTGCGCGCAGCCGCGCCGCGATGCGCCCCTGGCCGAAGTCGATGCGCAGGGCATGCCCTGGCCGCGCGCACCGCTGCGGCACTGAATGCCGCTGCACGCGCACCGCGCATGCCGCGCGGCGGGCGCGCCGGGTGTGTTCGCGCGGTCCGCCGCGGCTGCGGATGCGCGGCGCCGAGGTGATCAATACAGCCCGGGCAGTAGTGCCCAGCTCGCCTTGCGGTACGCGGCGTAGTCGGCGCCGAAACACTGCAGCATCCAGCGTTCCTCGCGACGCAGTTTGATGATCAGCGCCATGGCCGCCAGCAGCACGGCCAGGACGCCGCGCCACTCGGCCAGCGCCAGCGCGCTGCCCACGAACGCCAGCAGTATCCCGGTGTAGATCGGATGGCGGATATGCCGGTACGGGCCGCTGCGAATCAGGCTGTGCTCCTGCTTCAGCGTGACCGTGCCGCTCCAGTTGGCGCCCAGATGCCGGCGCGCCTGCACGGCGAAAGCCAGACCCAGCGCCACCAGCACCACGCCGATGCCGTAGCCGGTCCAACTGCGCGCCATGAACGGCGCCGCCGGCGCGCCGAGGTCGCGGCCCGGCAACAGGAACAGCAACGCCGCCAGCACCAGCGGAATGGCGTGGCTGGCGCGCTGCAGGGGCGACTCGCGGCGCGCGACGGCTTTCAGGTGCCCGGCGCCCAGCCACCAGTACAGCAACCAGACCAGCCACAGCAGGGGGATCAATTCCAGCAGGAAGCTGCGCAGCAGCGGGTTCATGGGGACTCCCGGATTGCGCGACTCACGCGCCGGTCGCGGCCGCCGCGTGCGCCGCGGGTATCGGCGCGTGCGCGCTCAGGTGCAGGGAATAATGCGTCGTGCTGCTGCCGTGGTGGCCCAGCGCGCTGCCGTCCTGCTGCACGTCGAGCCGGGTGGTGACCAGGCGTCCGGCGACCACCGCGAAACGCCCCTGCTCGTTGCGCGTGTTGTCGAGATGGAGCACGAACCAGCCGATCTGGGTCGTGCTGCTGAGCGTGTAGCCCAGCGGCACGCCTTGCGCATCCAGCCACAGCGACAGCGTGGCCTGGTAGTGCTGGACCATCTTGCGTTCGGATGCCGTGGCCACCAGCGGCAGGTCGAAGCGCAGCAGTGTGGCCGGCACGCCGTCGAGCGTGGTCGAGGATTGTCCCAGCAGCCTGGCGCCGATCAGCTGCGCGCGCAGTGCGGCGGCCGGATCGAGCATGCGCTGCACCTGCACCAGGTTCGTGTCGCCCAGCAGTTCGGCGGCCGCCATGCTTGCCTCCGGGTCCCGCTGGTGCGCGGCGTACTGCTGCTCGGCCTGCGCCACCAGGCTTCCAGGCGCGCGCAGGCTGATGCCGCGCGCGGCGGCCACGTCCAGGGTGAAGCGCGCGGAACTGCGCTTGGTCTTGGCGCCCGAACCCGTGACGCTGGTCTTGTCGATGCTGAGCGTGCCGGCGATCGGCGCGCTGCCGGCCAGCCTCTGCAGGGTCGCATCCAGGCCATCCGGTGCGGCGACCGCTGCGACGGGCGTCGGCGCGGGCGCCGCCATGGCCAGCGGCGCGCCCGGCAGCAGCGCCAGGGTGAAGATGATGCGCGTGCATGCTTTGCAGACAGCCATGGTGTCGGCCTCGGCACGGGATCGGTTGCGGCAGCGTACTGCGTCGCGGCCGCCATCGGGCAGCGGCCGCCCTGCCTGACCGCGGTCAGTGCCTGGCGGCAGCGCCGACGGATGCCGGTGTCGCCGCATCGCCGGGCAATACCCGCGCAAGCACGCGATGGCTGTCGGCGGCGCGCAGTCGCCCGTGTGCATCGAAGCGCAGCACCAGCATCCAGTCGAACACCGCGCCCGGCCAGCGCCCATGTGGCAGATAGCGCACCGGATCGGCGCCGAAGGCGCGCAGCAGGGCAGGGATCTGCCCGTGGTGCCAGCACACCAGCACGACGCGCTGACGCGGCCCTTCACGCAGCGCATCCACCAGCGCGCGCACCTGCCTCTTGCCGTAGCGCAGGTCCAGCGGCAGGTGCAACGCCTGCGCCAGGGGCGTCAGTGTCAGCCGCGGCCGTTCGCTGGTGGCGGTATCCGCCGTGGCAATCAGCGTCGTGGGGCGCAGCGACTGACCCCGCCGCGCGAGGTGCTCGAAATAATCGACATAGGCTTCCGCGCGCGCGCGTCCCCGGGCGGTCAGCATGCGGCCGTGCGCGGGTTTCTCGGCATGGCGGATGATCAGCACGGTCGCGTCGCCCAGCCCGGCGCCGGCGGGCGTCGTCGCGGCATCGCGCGCCGGCGCGCACAGGACTGCTGGCGCGGCGGCGAACGCGCCCAGCAGCAGCATCAGGGTGAGCAGCATGCGCGTGCATGGCTTGCAGACAGTCATGGTGTCGGACTCGGTGCGGGACGGGTCCGCATCAGCGTAGCGTGCCGCGACCATCGTGCGCATGCGCCAGCGGCTTGCACGTGTCCGCCCGGTGCCCACGCCACCGGCGCCAGACCAGGTGCAGGCTGCCGAGCAGCAGCGCGCCGACCACGGCGCTGGTCAGGGCCAGCAGCAGCAACGCCAGGCACAAGCCCGCGAGCCCGCCCCAGGGCGTGTTGAGCTGCGCGGCTACGGTCGTCGCCGCCAGCGGGAAACTCAGCGTCCACCAGGCCGCCTCGAAATCGTGCGCACGGCTGTCGCGCGCGAACTGCGGCAACAGCAGCAGTAACAGGAACACCGCCAGCAGCAACACGCCCAGGGCCAGCATGGGCAGCGCCGGGAACACCAAGCGCAACGCGCTGGAGGCCACCGCCGCCGGCGCCGCCAGGATCAGCAGCGCCGCCAACTGCGCCGGCGGCAGCGCCCGCCCCAGTGCCATGCGCGCGAAGATCAGCGTGCTCACCAGCGGCGTGAACAGCGCGCCAAACAGCAGCGCGAACGCCGCCAGCGGGGTCAGCGCGGGCAACCAGCGCAAGGCCGGCAGCGCCAGCGGAATATCCAGCACGCCGACCACGGGAATCAGCCACGCCGCATTGATGGATGCGAGTCGATGGAGCCCGCGTAGCCAACTGCCCAGCGTGTGCCAAGCCCAGGCCAGCGCGCCCAGCGCGCCGATGCCCCACAGCACGCGCGCCGCAAGCATGCTGGCTGGCGCCAGCAGCAGCGGCAGCAGCAGCAGGCTGATCCACAGCGTGCCGACCAGCGGCTTGCTTTGCGGATGCGACCACTCCGCGCGCACGCGCAGCGGCATGCGCCACCACTGCCACAGCGTGCGCAGGCCCAGCACCACGAACAGCAGCAGCGCCAGCGCGGCCAGCAACGCACCGATCAGCCATGGCGCGTGGTACCGCGCATGCGCCAGCAGCCAGGCGTGCGCCAGCGTCGCCAGACCCATCACCGCGCCGAAGCGCTCGATCGGCACGAAGCGCGAACCGGGCAGTACCGATGTGGACGCCACCGGCGCTGTTGACGCTGCAGACATCATCCCTGACCAGACCCGCGCGGCGCGCCTTGGTTCCGCGCCCGGCGCCGGCAACCCGCCGCTCACGCTGCGACCCGCTGCGACGCAAATGCGCGCAGCAGGTCCACCACGCGGCGCCGGCATGCGGCTGGATCGCGTCAGGATGCAGCCCACCGCGCGGCTTTGTGGCCGCTGGCACCGACCTTGCTTCATTCGCTGGCATGGACGCAGGGGAAACCATGCAGCATGCCAACACGCCTGGCCGCACGCGGCCCGCGCGGGCCTTGCGCGCACTCGGGCTTGCCGCCCTGCTCGTGGCCGTGCTGCCCAGCATCCGCGCACAGGCAGCGCCCGCCGCCACGCAATTCAAGGTGACCCTGCAACCGGTGACGCTGCTTTATTACTACAGCGCCATCGAGTTGGATATCGATGCCGCCGTGCTCAGCAAACTGGCCACGCCCGCGGCGGGTACGCGCCTGCCCACCAAGGCGCTGACCGCCAGCGCCAGCGGCACCACGCTCAGCGCCAATGCCGCGATCGCGCCGGGCAAGGCCAACCCGATGAACAACGTGTTGCTGACCATCGACAATGCCTGGGCGGTGCGCGCGCTGGGCTCGCGCAACGCACAGACGCGCGTCAGCGCGCGCTTTCAAAGTGGCAGCACGGCCACGCTCAATGGCCCCGGCGGCAGCGGTGCCAGCATCGTGTTGCGCAGCCTCGCGGTTACGCCCGCGCGCTTCAAGCCGACCGGCCTGGGCGCGGCGCAGGCGCACAACGGCGCGCTGCGCATGCGCATGAATCTGTCCAAGGCCAAGGTCGCGGGCAGTTATGCCGGCGCCGTCATCGTGATCACCGCGACGACGACCTGAAGCGCAATCGGCGGCGCGGCAGCGATCGTGCTCAGCGTGCCGCGACGCGCCGCGCACGCCGCCGCGCCAGCGCGCGCAGCGACCACAGCAGCGCGGCACCACCCGCCAGCAGCAGCAACTGGCGCAGGCGCGCGTGCAGCAGCGGCATCAACAGCAACGCGCTCAGCGTCAGCGCCAGACCCAGTCCTTGCGGCAGCCACGGCTGCAACAGCACGCCATTGGCGGCGAGCAGCGCCAGCGCGCCGAGACTGGGCGTGGTGCGAACGGGCATCGGTTCGCGTAGCGACGACATGGACATGGCGGACTCCGGGTTGGGTACACGCGCAGCCTGCATGCCAGGCATCGCAAAACCTGCGACAGCGCGGACGTCTTGATCTTTCCTTGACCGCCGCGTCGAGCTGGGGCGCCCGGTTTTCAGTGCAGGCATGGCCCTGCGGCGGTCGTGTGTGACGCTATGCCGCGCCCCATTACAATGCGCGCAGACCCATGGCCGGAGGCCACATGACCCAGATCGCCCGTTGCGGCGTGGTCGGACACCCGATCGCGCACAGCCTGTCGCCTGAAATCCATCACGCCTTCGCCGCGCAATTCGGCCGGCGGCTCGACTATCAGCGCATCGACCTCGCGCCCGAACAACTCGAGGAAGGCGTGCGTGCGTTCTTCAGCGCGGGCGGCACCGGGCTCAACATCACCCTGCCGCACAAGACCGCCGCCGCGCGACTCGCCACGCGCCTCGGGCCCTGGGCGCAGCGACTGGGCGCGTTGAACATGCTCACGCGCGAGAGCGATGGCAGCCTCAGCGGCGAGAACGTCGATGGCGCCGCGCTGGTGCGCGATCTCACCGAGCGCTATCGCGTGGATTTGCGCGGCCATGACGCGCTGGTGCTGGGCGCCGGCGGCGCCGGGCGCGCGGCGGTATGGGCGCTGCTGGATGCCGGCACGCGCCAGATCACCGTGGTCAACCGCCATCCCGCCGGCGCCGATGCGCTGGTCGATGCCATCGGCATGCCCGGGCGCGTGCACAGCCGCTACTGGAAAGACTTGGCCAATCTCGGCGTGTTCGATCTGATCATCAACGCCACCAGCGCCGGCGTGCTCGGCGAACATTTCGAGCTGCCGTTCAAGCTGGTGACGCCGCGCGCCACCTGCTACGACCTGTCCTACGGCCGCGCCGCCTCCGCTTTCATCGGCTGGGCGCACGCCTCCGGCGCGCGCTACGCCCTCGACGGTCTCGGCATGCTCGTCGAGGGTGGTGCCATGGCCTACGCGCGCTGGTTCGGCGAAACGCCCGATACCGAGCCGGTATTCGCCGCGCTGCGCGCGCAACATCCGCAAGCCTGAGTGTTCCCGATGCAGTGCCGCCCCGGCTGCGGCGCCTGCTGCATCGCCCCTTCGATCAGCTCGTCCATCCCCGGCATGCCGCAGGGCAAGCCGGCCGGCGTGCGCTGTGTACAACTGCTGCCCGATCTGCGCTGCGCATTGTTCGGCCGGCCCGAGCGCCCGCTCGTGTGCGTCGCGCTGCGCCCCGAGCCGGCGATGTGCGGCGCCTCGCGCGCGGATGCGCTGAGCCGGCTCGCCGCGCTGGAGGCGGCAACGCGGCCTTGACGCGAGCCACCCGGTCGCAGCACATGATTTCACGCGGCTGCAATCCGTGTAGCAGCCCTGCAACGCGCAATGGGGCCGATTGACAAGCGCTGCCGTGCGGGATGTGATGGCCCACCCGGTACAGGCGAGATGCGCGATGTGCGGCTTTTTCGGACTTTTCGATCCGCAGGGTCAGGCCGAGGCGTTGCGCCCGCTGGCGCTGCGCCAGGCACGCTTGCTGCGCCATCGCGGCCCGGACTGGAGTGGCGTGTATGCCGATGCGCACATGGTGCTGGCGCACGAGCGTCTGGCCATCGTCGATGTCGCGCACGGCGCGCAGCCGCTGTTGTCCTGCGACGGCGCGCAGGTGCTGGCGGTGAACGGCGAGATCTACAACCACCGCGATCTGCGCCGCGGCTTTCCCGATTACGCCTTCGCCACCGACAGCGATTGCGAGGTGATCCTGCCGCTGTGGCGTGCGCAGGGTGCGGCATTTCTCAACGCGCTCAACGGCATGTTTGCCTTCGTGCTGTGGGACCGCGTGCGCGGCGATTGGCTGATCGCGCGCGATCCCATGGGCATCGTGCCGCTGTACACCGGTCGCGACGAGCACGGTCGTTTGTACGTGGCCTCCGAGATGAAGGCCCTGATCGGCGTGTGCGTGGAGATCGAGGTGTTTCCGCCGGGGCATTTCCTGACCCGCGGCATGGAGGCGCCGGCGCAGTACTACGCGCCGGAATGGCGCGATTACGAGGCCGTGCGCAACGGCCCGATCGAGCCGCTGGTCCTGCGCCAGACGCTGGAGCGCGCCGTGCACCGGCACCTGATGACCGATGTGCCGTACGGCGTGTTGTTGTCCGGCGGGCTGGATTCGTCCCTGGTGGCAGCCATCACCGCGCGCTTCGCCGCGCGCCGCGTCGAGGACGACGACCGCAGCGAAGCGTGGTGGCCGCGCCTGCATACCTTCGCCATCGGCCTCGATGGCTCGCCCGACCTGGCCGCCGCCGAACAGGTGGCCGCGGCGCTGGGCACCGCGCACCACGGCTTCCACTTCACCGTGCAGGAAGGACTCGACGCGCTCAGCGACGTGATCTACCACGTCGAGAGCTACGACGTGACCACGGTGCGCGCGTCCACGCCGATGTATCTGCTGGCACGGCGCATCCGCGCCATGGGCATCAAGATGGTGCTCTCCGGCGAGGGCTCGGATGAGCTCTTCGGTGGCTATCTGTACTTTCACATGGCGCCGGACGACCGCGAGTTCCACGACGAGCTGGTGCGCAAGCTCGACGCGTTGCACCTTTACGACTGCGCGCGCGCCAACAAGGCCATGGCGGCCTGGGGCGTGGAGGCACGCGTGCCGTTTCTGGATCGCGAGTTCATCGACGCGGCCATGCGCACCGCGCCGGCTGCCAAGCGCCCCGGCGCCGGACGCATCGAGAAGGCCATCCTGCGCGAGGCCGGGCGCGGCCTGCTGCAGGACGCGATCCTGTGGCGGCAGAAAGAGCAGTTCTCCGACGGCGTCGGTTACGGCTGGATCGATGCGCTGAAGGCGCACGCCGAGGCCGACATCAGCGACGCGCAGATGACCATGGCCGCGCGCCGCTACGCGGTGAACGCGCCCGGTAGCAAGGAGGCCTACTTGTATCGCAGCCTGTTCGAGCGCCACTTTCCGGGCGAGGCCGCCGCGCGTCTGGTGCCGGGCGGGCCATCCATCGCCTGCTCCACGCCCACCGCGTTCCGCTGGTCGCAGGCTTTCGCGGACTGCAATGATCCCTCCGGGCGCGCGGTGGCGGCGGTGCATCGCCACGGCCTGCCGGAAACCGGCTGAGCTTGCCCCGAAGGTCTGCAAGTACCGACCTTCCGCAAGCCAGGAACGGCTTCCTAATCGCGCAGCGCGTAATCCAGCGTGGCGACCACGCGCACGGTCTTGTCGATCTGCTGCTGCTCGCGCGCGCCGGGCACCGGATCGCGCGGCAGGATTTCGATCAGCCCCTGATTGGCGCGCACGATCGGACCGATGCGGCTGCCGGAGTCGTGCGCGAACTGCGCGGCGGCGACGCGCGCGGCCTTGATCGCGGCGCTGAGCAACGCCGGCTTGATGGTGTTGATGCCGGTGAACAGGTAGCTGGGTCCGGCATCCGGTCCCTGGCCCTGCAGCGCGACACCTTGCTGCACGAGCTGGCCGGTGGCCTGCGCGGCTTCGGCCACGGCCTGCACGTCGTGGCTGCGCACCAGCAGCGTGGCGCTGACGATATAGCGCTCCTTGTACTGCGGCGCGCCCCACTGCTGCGCGGCACGGTCGGTGACCTGCAGGCTGCGCTGGGCGATGGCATCGGCCAGGCCGTGCAGCGCCAGGAAGGCGCGCACGCTGGCGGTATCGCGCTGCACGCGCGCCTGCACCTCGGCAAGGTTGTTGCCGGCCTCGGCGAAGCTGAGCGGCCACACGGCGAGATCGGCGCGGACATCGCGCTCGGCCAGTCCCTTGACCGTGACGATGCGCTGCGGCGCGCGCGCGGCGAAGCCGTGACCGACGAACCAGCCGCCGAGCGCGAGGCCGATGGCCAGGATGCTGGCGGGGATCAGACGCTGCATGGCGCGGCTCCGCGAGGGCATGCGGCATTATGCGCCGCGGCGCCGCATGCTGTCCGCGCGCGCGGGCTGGCTGACGCAGGCGCGCGGCCCGCGCCTGATGGCGCACGACCCTTGCTGCGCGTGCTGGTCGACGCGCAAATGCTGTGACCGCGCGCACGCTGCCTAGGAATCGGTCGCATGGCGCTGACACGAAAATGTGTTAATCATCCACGCAGGGGCGCGAAGCGGCCACGCAAGTGGCTGATTCACAGGCGCTGAGCCTGCGCGTAAAGCCATTGAATCCGACATGACCCTGGGGGCCGATATGAAATGCATGATGCAGATCCTGCTGCTGGCCTGCCTTGCCGCGCTGCTGGCGGCTTGTGGTGGCGGTGCCGGGGGCAGCGGCACGGCCGCGAGCACAGCGCCCGCCAGCCTCGGCGTCACGCTCAGCCTCAGCGTGAGCGGCAGTGGCACCGTCACTTCGAGTCCCGCCGGGATCGATTGCGGCAGCACCTGCAGCGCCAGCTTCAGCAGTGGCACCCAGATCACCCTCACCGCCGCGCCCGCCAGCGGCTACGCATTCGCCGGCTGGGGTGGCGCGTGCTCGGGCACGACGAGCACCTGTACCTTCACGCTCAGCCAGACGCAATCGGTCAGTGCCAGTTTCACGCAGTTGCCGGTTTACACACTCAGCGTCAGCGTCAGCGGCAACGGCGCGGTCGCGTCCAGCCCCGCCGGCATCAGTTGCGGCAGCACCTGCACGGCCGGTTTCGCCAGCGGAACGCAGGTGACGCTCACCGCCACGCCCAGCAATGGCGCCACGTTCAGCGGCTGGGGCGGCGCCTGCGCGGGCACCAGCACCACCTGCGCGGTCACCATGGGCCAGGCGCAATCGGTGACGGCAAGCTTCGGCGGCGGCACGATCACGCTGAGCTCGCACCTGTTCGCGCCCACCAGCTTCTGGTATCAGCCGATCCCGGCCAATGCGCCGCTGAACGCGAACTCGGCAGCGTATGCGCAGAACCTGGCCAGCCAGGTCCAGACTTACTACGGCGACGTCAACCTCAACACCGACACCTACGCCGCGCCGGTCTATTACGTGCAGACCAGCGGCACGCCCTACACCACCAGCAGCGACCCGAACGCCACGCCGCTGTTCCAGGTGAGCGGCACGGTCGACGTGGCATCCAGTGGCGCCTGCAACAGCTCGGGTTACGTCGACCCGGCGCTGGCCGCGCAGTGGCAGGGCGTGCCGATTCCCGCCGGCGCCACGGTGGCCAAGGGCACCGACAAGGAGATGGACATCTACGACATCAGCACGCAGACCTTCTGGGAGTTCTGGGTGATGAGCAACACCAATGGCCAGTGGAGTGGCTGCTGGGGCGGGCGCATCCAGAATGCCGGCCAGAGCGATGGCATTTTCCCCAATCCCTACGGCGGCTCGGCCACCGGATTGCCGTACGAGGCGGGTGAAATCACTGCCGCTGAACTTGCCAGTGGCAAGATCGACCACGTCATGGGCATCGCCATCGTCAACGCCGCTGCATGGAACGTGTTTTCCTGGCCGGCCAACCGTTCGGATGGCTACAACCCGAACAACCTGCCCGACCAGATTCCCGAGGGCATCCGCATGCGCCTCGATCCCAGCGTCGACGTCGATGCGCTCAACCTCAACCCGATCGCCCGCACCATCGCCATCGCCGCGCAGAAATACGGTTTCGTGGTGTGGGACAAGGCCGGCTCGGTCACCCTGCGGATGAGCAACCCGATGAGCTACCAGCTTGCCGGCAAGCCCAACCCCTACGTCGCCCTGTTCGGCAACACGGCCTCGTACGCCATCTTGAATGGATTCCCATGGGACAAGATGCAGTTCCTGCCGATGAACTACGGACAGCCAACGTCGCCGTGAGGGTCGTCGTCAGTGGCCACCGGAAGCGGCCGCGCCGGCCTTGGCGATGAATGGCGGCTTGGCGAACCACATCACGCCGATCAAAGCGACGAACAGCCAGCCGAGTATCCAGAACAGGTCGACGGTGGACACCATGAAGCCCTGCGCGGTCACCACCTGGTTGAGCACCGCCTCGGCGCCCTGCGTGCTGCCGGTGACCTGGGTGAGCTGTTGCAGCGCCGCGCGCGTGTTGGGCGAATACACGTTGATGTGATCGCCCAGCACCGCGTGCTGCACGGCGGCGCCGCGATCCCACACGTAGGTGGTGATCGAGGCCGCGAAGCTGCCGGCCACGGTGCGCAGGAAGGTGGCCACGCCCGATCCCGAGGCGATCTCGCGCGTTTCCAGGTCGGACAGCAGGATGGTCAGCACCGGCATGAAGAACAGCGCCACGCCCAGGCCCTGCCAGAACTGCGCCCAGGCGATGTCGCCGAAGCTGACCATGGTGTTGAAGTCGGCGCGGTAGAACGACACCAGGCCCATGGCCAGGAACGACAGCGAGGCGAGGATGCGCAGGTCGTAGCGCCCGCCGTAACGACCGACGAAGAACGTCAGCAGCACCGGCAGGATGCCGACCGGCGCGGCGGCGAATCCGGCCCATTCGCTGGTGTAGCCCAATTGCGTCTGCACCCATAGCGGCACGATCAGATTCAGCGCGAAGAACGCCGCGTAGGCCAGCACCAGCGCCACCGTTCCGGCGGCGAAGTTGCGGTGTCGGAACAGCTTCAGATCGACGATGGGTTCGCGGTCGGTCAGCTCCCAGATGACGAACACGGTCAGCGTGATGGCGGCGATGATCGCCAGCACCACGATGAAGTCCGAGCCGAACCAGTCGAGCTGGTTGCCCTTGTCCAGCAGGATCTGCAGCGAACCCACGCCGAGAACCAGCGTGATCAGGCCCACGTAGTCGATGCGCGGGCGCTGCGTGGTTTCCGGCCGCTTGTGCATCTGCAGCCAGACCATGAACGAGGCGAAGATGCCGATCGGCACGTTGATGAAGAAGATCCAGCGCCAGGAATAGTTTTCGGTGATCCAGCCGCCCAGCACCGGCCCGGCGATCGGCGCCACCACGGTGACCATGGCGATCAGCGCCAGCGCCTGCGGGCGTTTTTCGGTGGGATAGATCGACAGCAGCAGCGCCTGGGTGATCGGGTACATCGGCCCGGCCACCGCGCCCTGCAGCGCGCGGAAAGCCACCAGCATGCCCATGCTGGCGGCGAAGCCGCACAGCGCGGAGGTGATCGAGAACAGCAGCGTGGCCAGCACGAACAGGCGCACCTCGCCGAAGCGCTTGGCCAGGAATCCGGTCAGCGGCAGGGCGATGGCGTTGGCCACGGTGAACGAGGTGATCACCCAGGTCGCCTGGGTCACCGTCGAGCCGGTGTCGCCGGCGATGGTCGGCAGCGACACGTTGGCGATCGACAGGTCGAGCACCTGCATGAAGGTGGCCAGCGACAGGGCGAACGTGGTCAGGCCCACGTTCGCCGGGCGGTACAGCGGTTCGCTCATGGTGACGGCTCAGCGCTGCGTGGCGTGCGTGGCGGGCAGCGCCGAGGCAGGCCCGGCATTGGCGTGGATGATGCGCGCGATCAGCGCATCGGCGGCGCGCAGCTGGCCGTCATAGACCAGTGTCCGCAGCGCCGGTCTGCTGCGCGGCTGGGTGGCCAGCATGGCGCCGCTCTGGTTGTGCAGATTGACCTCGACCGTCATCGACAGGCCGACGCGCAGTGGATGCTTGAGCAGCTCGTGCTGGTCCAGGTCGATGCGCACCGGCAGGCGCTGCACGATCTTGATCCAGTTGCCGGTCGCGTTCTGCGCCGGCAGCAGCGCGAAGGCGCTGCCGGTGCCGATGCCGAGGCCCTGCACGTGGCCGTGATACGCCACGCCGCCGCCGTACACGTCGGAGGTCAGCGTCACCGGCTGGCCGATGCGCATGTCGCCGATGTTGGTTTCCTTGAAGTTGGCGTCCACCCACACGTGATCCAGCGGCACGATGGCCATCAGCGGCGTGCCGGGCATGACGCGTTGGCCCAGCTGCACGTTGCGCTTGGCCACATAGCCTGAAACCGGCGCCAGCAGCCTGGTGCGCACCAGATCCAGATAGGCCTGGCGCAGCATGGCGGCGGCGGCGAGCACGTCGGGCTGCCGCGCCAGCACGGTCTCGGCGATCGGCGCGCGACTGCTGTTCAACTGCTCGCGCGCGGCGCCCAGTGCGGCGCGCGCGGCGGCCAGCGCATCGGCGGCGTGCTGCATGTCCTGTGCCGAGATCGCGCCAGTGCCCTTGAGCTTGAGCACGCGCGCATTGTCCTGTTCGGCACGACGCAACTCGACCTGGCGCGTGGCCAGCAGTGCCTGCGCGGCGCCGGCGCCGGCATACAGCGCGCGCACGCGGCGCACGGTCTGCGCGAGATTGGCCTCGGCGCGCTCCAATGCGACGCGAGCATCGGCGGCGTCGAATTGCACCAGCGTCTGTCCGGCGCGCACGAAGTCGTTGTCATCGGCGTCGATGGCGGTGACGGTGCCCGGCACCAGCGGGGTGACCGCGACGATGTTGGCGTGCACATAGGCATCGTCGGTGCCGGCGTACCAGCGCCCATCCAGCCAGTACCAGGCGCCCCACGCCAGCAGTGCGAGCACGACGATGACGAACACCAGGCGCAGCAAGAACTTGCGGCGCGGGTTGGATGTGGCCGCGGCGGCGGGTGCGGTGGGGGCGGGCGTGCTCATGGCTGGATCTCGGCAACGTTGGCGGGGGTGGGGGAGCCGGCTGGCGGCACATACCCGCCACCCAGCGCCACGACGAGGCTGACGCCGGCGCTGAGTCGGTCGGCGCGCAGTTGCGCCAGGCGCTGGTCAGCCTGCAGCAGATACTGCTGCACCTGCAGGGCCTGCATCTCGCTGATCACGCCGGCGCCGAGCTGGTCCTGCGCCAGTTTCCAGGACAACGCGGCGGCGGCCTGCGCCTGCTCCTGCGCGCGCAGTTCGCGATCCAGCGATTGCGTGGCGCTGACGCCATCAGCGACTTGGTGGATGGCCTGCACGAGCACGCCGTTGTATTGCGCGACCGCGGCGTCGAAGGCGGCATCCTGGCCGGCGAGGTTGGCGCGCAGGCGGCCGCCGCCGAACAGCGGCAGGCTGATCGCCGGGGCGAACTGCTCGTAGTGCGACGCGCCTTCGAGCAGATCGCCCGCGCCCAGCGAAGCCAGGCCGAGGCCGGCGGCGAGGTTGATGTTGGGCAGGAATGCCGCGCGCGCGACCTTGATCGCGCGCGCCTCGGCCTCGACGCGCCACAGCGCGGCGGTCACGTCCGGACGCCGCGCCAGCAGCGCGGCGGGCAGCGTGGCCGGCAGCGCCAGCGGCGCGGCGCGCAAGGGCGCGGGCGCGTGCAGCTCGTCGGCGAAACCCGGGCCCTGGCCACACAGCGCGGCCAGCGTCAGCGCCGCGGCGCGTTCACCGCGTTGCGCCGCTTCCAGTTGTTGGCTGGCCGCAGCCTGCGCCGCGCTCGCGGCGGCCAGCTGCATGTGGTCGTCCACGCCGGCGGCAACGCGCTTGCCGGTCAGTTCCAGCAGCTGCGCGCTGCGCGCGAGATTGGCCTTGAGGATGGCCACGCTTTGTCCGGCGTAGGCGTAATCGATGTAGGCGCGGGTCACATCCGCGGCCAGTTGCAGACGCGCGGCGCTGGCTTCGACGGCCACGGCGCGCGCCTGATCGACCGCCGCCTCCCATTGCGCGCGCTGCCCGCCCCACAGGTCGAAGCTGTAGTTGAAGCTGAGTCCGGCACGCCACAGCGTGGCGTAGTGGCCGCCCAGCGGCGCGCCGATCACCGTCGGCGGGATGCGGATGCCGTCGGCCGATACCCCGGCGCCCAGCGTGGGCATGCGCGCGGCATCGGCACCGGCGGCCACGGCCCGGGCTTGGCGCACGCGTGCGGCGGCTACCGCCAGATCGGGATTGCTGGCCAGCGCGACATGGATCAGATGATCGAGCTGGGCATCGTGGAAGCTGCGCCACCAGTCGGCGGCGGGCCACGCAGCGGCTTGCCGCGGCACGCCGGACAGCATGTTGCCCATGGCCAGGCTGTTGGCGGCAAGCGGCGCCTGCCGTGGCTTGAGGCCGCCAGGACTGACGCAGCCGGCGAGCAGCAGGGTGCCCAGTGCCAGCGCCAGCGGCTTGAGGATTGGTGACATGGCGGGGCTCAGTTCGAGGGGTCGCTGGAGCTCAGGGACTCGATGATGCGTTTGAGCAGATCGCGCAGCGCGTCGCGTTCGGTTTCGCTCAGGTTTTCCAGTGCGTGCGCCATGGTGCGTTCACCGCAGCCACGCATGCGCGACCACAGCGCGGCGCCGGCTTCGGTGGGGATCACGCGCACGCAGCGGCGGTCATCCGGATTGGGCTCGCGGCGCACATAACCTTTCTCCTCCAGACCATCGAGCACGCGCGTCATGGCGCCGGCATCGTGGCCCAGCGCCTGCGCCAGCTCGCCCGGCGCCAGTGGCGCGCACTGCGCCAGCCTCTTGAGCGCGGCGAATTGGGTGTGATTGATGGCCAGGCCATTGGCGGCCAGCTCGGCTTCGAGCGCGCTGACCAGCCGCGCGCGGGCCAAGCCCAGCAGCAAACCGAGGTTTTCCTCGGCACCTTGGGGGAGATTGCAAATGGGCGTCATGGCCTTACTTGTGTGGGCAAGCAATGAAGTGGATCAGCAGTGAAACTTTGATCGCAGTTGATGTTCGAAGTTCCATGCCTAAGCAATAATAGTTCAAGCAAGCTTGTCATGGGTCGCGTCCCGATGAAATTCAATGTCGCTGCGTCATAAAACAGCTTTTTTATCGTGTGCCCTGCTCGGCAGCTTTTTGCTCGCCGCGCTGATTCCCGCGCATGCGGCCAGTTATGAAGTGCTGGGCGGGCGCAGCAAGACCTCCGGCTGGCGCTGGACCGACGCCGCATTCATCGCGGTGGTCGGCGACGCGCACCCGTTCGCGCTCGGCGACCATGACCTGAGCTGGGCGCCCGATGCCGAACTGGGCTGGATCGGCCCGCGCCCGGTGACCGCGCGCAACGTGCACGAATACATGACCCATCCGGTATGGATGGCGATGGGCGGCGCGCGCGTGTCCGGCTTCTGGCGCCAGGCTTTCCTCGGATTCGACGTGGCGCTGACCAAGAACCGCACGGGCACCTTGTCGAGTCCGTACGAGTTCGTCAGCACGCTGGGCTGGCAGGGCACGCACTACGTGCTGGCGTTGCGGCATATCTCCAACGCCAGCTTCCACGAGCCGAATCTGGGCGAAACCATGCTGCTGGTGGGCTTCAGGTTCTAGCCTGCGCGGGCATGGCCTTTCGGCATGCCGCAACCCGTGTTCAGCGCGCTTCGGCCAATGCCTCGGCGTCGTGCGCTGGCGGATCGATCACCAGCGGCGGCTGCGCGGTGACGCGGCGGTGCGCGGCAAAAATGTGGCCGTAGTGCAGGATGCGCTTGATGGTGTACCAGGTGATGCGTGCGATGTCGTGCACCGGGCGGAAGTGGCTGCGGCGAAACTCGGGCTGGTAGCGCGAATCGATCGGCACCGAGACCACGCCCAGGCCCAGCTCGCGGCAGCCAGTGATCAGCAGCGCGGCCTCGAACACGAAGTCCTCGGCGTGCAAATCGACCAGCGCGAGGACCGCGCGCGGGTAGTAGCGCTGGCCACTCTGGGTATCGGCGATCGCCACGCCGGCACCCCAGGAGATGCCCCAGTCGGCCACGGCATTGGCGCGGCGGCGCGCTGGCGGCTGCTGCTCGCGGTTGCGGATGCGCGCGCCGATGACGATGTGTCCTGGGCACTGCCGCGCGGCGGTGAGCAGCCGCGGTACATCGCTGGCCAGGTGCTGGCCGTCGCCATCCATGGTCACCACGCCGTCCACGCCCAGCTCCAGCGCGCGCCGGAAACCGTCGCGCAGGCCGGCGCCCTTGCCTTGTGGCGTGGGGTGGCGGATCAGCATCACCGGCAGGTCGGCGATGCGCGCGGCGGTGGCGTCGCTGGAACCATCGTCGATCACGATCACCCGTGTGCTGACCGCCAGCGCGCCCAGCACGACCTCGCGGATCGCGCGCTCCTCGTTGAGCGCGGGAATCAGGATGGCGACGCGATCGCTGGGTTTCGGGCTCAAGGTCGATACTCGCAGTGCAGGGTGAGCAGGGTGCCAGAGCCCAGCGGCCAGGTGAAGCGCCGTGCCGCGGCGCCCAGGCAGATTTCCAGCAGCGGCAGCGCGCGCGCTGCGGGATTGCCCGTATACCAGGGCTGCAAACGCGCATCGCGCGGGGCATCGGCGGATGCCTGGCCGTCTTCCACCTGCGCCTGCAGACGCGGACCCGGTTGCCCGTCGACAACCGGCGCCAGCAATAGCGCGGCAGCGAAATCCACACTGCACGGCACGACATCGGCCAGCGCGCCGGCGTCGGCGACATCGGACAGCACCAGCAGCTGCGGCGCGGCGCTGGCCTGTACTTCGAGCAGCGCCGCCAGCAGCGCTGGGCCGATGCCCTCGCGCCCGCAGGCCAGCGCGCTCATGGCGGCGTGGCTGGCGGCGGCCATGCTCCAGTGGCCGGCGGCGGCGTTGTGCACCGAGTGTGCGAAACGCGTCGGCGAAACCTGCTCCGGCGCCTGCGCCAGCGTGCCGAGAATGGCGTCGGTATTGGGCAAGTCGCCGAAAGCGCTGCAGAACACCGCGCCGATCGACGCCGCATCGCGCGCGCCGACTGCCTGGGCGGCTGTTTCCAGCGCCAGGTGCACCGCATGCGGCGCGCGCCGCCGTTCGGATGGCGCCATGCGTGCGGCGGCGGCGTTGGCGTGGCGCCCGAGGGGCAAGGCGCGCGCCGGATCGCGCAGCCAGTCGGCGAAGGCGGCGGCGTCATCGAGCCCCGGCGCGCACAGGCCCCAGCCGATGATCGCGGCGTGCAGCGTGGTGCTCATGCGGCGTCCGCGCGGGCCAGCGCCAGGCAGGCATTGCTGCCGCCGAAGCCGAAGGAAAAGCTGAGCGCGCGGCGCAATGCGCGCGGCTGCGGTGTGCGCAGCAATTGCGCGGCGATGGCCGGTTCGGGACTGGCGCAACCGACCGTCGCCGGTGCCACCCCCTCGTGCAGCGCCAGCAACGTGAGCACGGCTTCCAGCGCGCCTGCCGCGCCGAGGGTGTGGCCGGTCGCGCCCTTGGTCGAGCTGGCGCTGATCCCGGGCAGCGCCTGCGCGACCAGCGCGGCTTCGGCAGCGTCGTTCTGACGGCTGGCGGTGCCATGCAGGTTGATGTAGTCGAAGGCATGCGCCGGCAGCGCGCACTCGCGCAATGCCGCCTGCAGCGCGCGTGTCGCACCGAGGCCTTCTGGATGCGGTGCCGACAGATGGTGCGCGTCGCTGCTCTCGCCGCAGGCCAGCAGGCGCGGCGCGGCGGGTGCATCGGCGATGCGGCGCAGCAAGGCCAGCGCCGCGCCCTCGCCGATGGACAGCCCGGCGCGCTGCACGTCGAACGGCCGGCACGGCGCGGCGTCCACCAGCTGCAGCGCATTGAAGCCATACAGCGTGCTGGAGCACAGCGAGTCGGCGCCGGCCACCAGCACGGCGTCGGCGATGCCGGCATGCAGCAGGCGCGCGCCCAGGCCGAACGCCTTGGCGCTGGCCGAACAGGCCGTGGACACGGTGAACGCCGGCCCGGCGATGCCGGTGTGCGCGCACAGCCATTCGGCCGGTCCGTGCAGGTGGTACACGCGCGCGTCGGCCAGATCGCGCGGCAGGTGGCCGTGATCGAGGCGCCGATACGCCTGTTCGCTGGTTTCGATATTGGCGGTGGAAGTGCCGAGCACCAGCGCCACGCGCGTGGCGCCGCAGTCGCTCAGCGCCCGCGTCAGCAGCGCGCTGAAACCGTCTTGCGCCAGCGCCAGTATCAGCAGGCGATGCAGACGCGTGTCCAGGCCAGGAGCCGGCCGCAGGGAACGATCGTCGACGCGGCCGATCCAGCACGGCAGCGGCGGGCCGTTCGGCGCGTAGTCATTGCGGCGCAGCCCGCTGCGGCCCGCGCGCAAGGCCGCCACGTGCGCAGCGCGGCCCGCGCCCAGGGCGGACACGGCGGTATACGCAGCGATGGCAACCGGGGTCGAAGGCACGGCGAGGTCGTCGGCGAGGGCGCGGAAGTATAGGGAACCTTGAAAACTCCCGTCCTGCTGTCTGTCGTGGATGCACTGTTCGGCGCCGGTCCAGCCGGTCCCGCGCAGGGTCCATCGCGCTCGCGATCGGCGGACGCTGGTGGCCATTGCGTGCCCGGCAGCTCGGGGCCATTTGCGCCGTGGTTCCCTTGCTTACGCCGGCAGCGGCACCGGGTACTGCAGGTAAGCTCGTGGTTTTGAACGGAGGCGCGGCATGTTCAGCGAATCATCCGGGCGCGTCGATGCGCTGCTGCGCGGCCTGCAGGATCGCATCTGCGCGGCGCTCGAGGCCGCGGACGGCGCTGCGCGTTTCATCGAGGACGTCTGGCAGCGCGCCGAGGGCGGCGGCGGGCGCACGCGCGTGCTCAAGCAGGGGCGCGTGTTCGAGCAGGCCGGCATCGGCTACTCGCGCGTGCAGGGCGGGCAATTGCCGGCCGCGGCCACCGCGCATCGGCCCGAGCTGGCTGGCGCGGCGTGGACCGCGGTCGGCGTGTCGCTGGTGTTGCATCCGTGGAATCCCTACCTGCCCACCACGCATGCCAACGTGCGCTACTTCGAGGCGCATCCGGCCGGCGCCGCGCCGCTATGGTGGTTCGGCGGTGGCTTCGATCTGACGCCGTTCTACCCTTTCGACGAGGACTGCGCGCACTGGCACGGCGTGGCGCGCGCGCTGTGCGCGCCCTATGGCAGCGAGGTCTACGCGCGCTACAAACACTGGTGCGACGAGTATTTTTTCCTCAGGCATCGCGGCGAGATGCGCGGCATCGGCGGCCTGTTCTATGACGATCTCAACGCCTGGGGTTTCGAGCCCAGCCTGCGCTTCACCGAGGCCGTGGGGCAGGGCTTTCTGGATGCCTATCTGCCGCTGGTCGCGCGCCGTCGTGACACGCCTTACGGCGAGCGCGAGCGCGAGTTCCAGTTGTACCGGCGCGGGCGCTACGTCGAGTTCAATCTGGTCTACGACCGCGGCACGCTGTTCGGCCTGCAATCGGGCGGGCGCGCCGAGTCGATCCTGATGTCGCTGCCGCCGCGCCTGCGCTACGAGTACGGTTACGCGCCCGCGCCGGACAGCGCGGAGGCGCGGTTGGCCGCCTACCTGCAGCCGCGCGACTGGGCCTGATCCTCGCGATGCGGTAGCCGCGCCGTAATCCCGGGGACATCTTGCGCGCGGGTATCATGCGCGTTCCGGCGCGGAGCGCGCCTTGAGGTTCGAGTTCACGTGCAGCAGACGGCAGGACGCGAATCCCCGCAGCGATGGCAGCAACTGCCACGTGCATTGGTGGGCGCCCTGGTGCTGGTGCTGGCGGGTTGTGCCATCGCGCCGCGCGTGCCGCGACCACACCTGGCGCTGCCGCCGCACTACACGCAGGCGCCGGCTGCGACCGCGCTGGGCCCGGCACCGGATCTGGCGCACTGGTGGCGCAGCTTTCACGATCCGGTACTGGATGCGCTGGTGCAACGCGCGCTGGCGCAGAATCTCGGCCTCAAGGCCGCCGGCGAGCGTCTGGCCGCGGCGCGCGCGCTTCTGGGCACGCCGCGCGATCGGCATCTGCCCAGTGCTTCGCTGTACACCAACGAGCAGCCGACGCCGGGCAGCACCGCCAGCTATTTCCAGATCGGCTTCGACGCGATCTGGCAGTTCGGCCTGTTTGGCCGCGGCGAGAGCGAGCAGCGCATCGCCGATGGCAATGCCAATCTGGCCGCGGCCGATCTGGCTGCCGCACACGCCGCCCTGGTGGCCGAGGTGGTGCGCAGCTATCTGGATTTGCGCGCCGCCGAACAGCGCGCGCAGCTGGCCGTGGACATGCGGCGCATCGCCTGGCGCCGCGCGCGGCTGATCGCCGTGCGCGTGGCCCGGCATCTGGATGCGCCGGCGGCGAATGCAGGCGCACGCGCCGGCGCCGCTGAAGCCGCTGCCGCGGTGACGGCGGCCGAGTCCGATGCGGCGATCGCGCGTCAGCAGTTGGCCGTGCTGCTCAGCGATGCCGCGCCCGCTGCCGCGTTGTCGGCAACCGGACCGGTGCCGTTGCCGCCCGCGTTGCCGCCGCAGTTGCCGCCCGCCAATCTGCTGCGCACGCGCCCGGATATCCAGCGCGCCGAGGCCGCGGTGCTGCATGCGGCGGGCGCGCTGGGCATCGCCCGTTCCGACCTGTATCCGCGCCTCGGCCTGGGTTGGACCGCGACGGCATCGGCGCAGACCGCCGGCGGCGAGATCGGGCGCCTGCGCACCATCCCCAGCTTCGGCCCGATCATCAACATGCCACTGTTCGACTGGGGCTTGCGCCAGGCGCAGGTTCGCGCCGACGGGCACCGGCTCAAGGCCGCGGTGCTGGACTACCGGCAGACCGTGCTGGCGGCCGTGGGCGAAGTCGAGCAGGCTTACGCCGCACTGCGCAGCGCGCAGGCACAGGCTGCCGCCGCGCAGATGAGCGCGCAGGCAGCACGGCAGGCGGCGCATGCCGCCACCGCGCGCAGCGCGCTGGGCTTGAGCGATGGGCTCGCGGCGGGCCGCGCCGAGGACACCGCGTTGCGCGCGCGCATCGTCGCCAGCAGCGCACGCGCCGCCGAGGGCGTGGCGTGGGTGAGGTTGTACAAGGCCCTGGGCGGCGCCTCGCCGTTGGCTGGCGCCACGCATGACCGCGGCTCCACGCAGGGCACGCGCTGATGGTCGCGCTGGCGCGCAAGACGCTGATCCACGAATGGCGACGCTATCTGCCGGCGTCGCTGGCGGTGGCCTTCTCGGGCATGCTGCTGCTGGTGCAACTGGCGCTGGTGTTCGGCATTTTCAACGGCGCGGCGGTGTACATCAACGCCTCGCGCGGACAGATCTGGGCGGGTTATCCGGGCACGCAGAGCATCGATTCGGGACGCAGCATTCCGCGCGACGCCGAAATGCATTTGCTGATGGACCCGCAGGTGGCGCAGGTCGAGCCGTTCCAGTGGGTCAATGGCGACTGGCGTGGCAAGCGCGCGCTGGGCAGCGTCTCGGTATTCATCTCCGGGGTCGATACCGCGCCCGATGCGCTGGCGTTCGCGCGCGTCATTCCGCCGGCGCTGCGCGCGCTGCTCAACGAGCCCGATGCGATCATCGTCGATCGCGCCGATCTGCCCAAGCTCGGCATCCGCGTGGGCGAGAGCGGCATCCTCAACGGTTTTCGCGTGCGCCTGGTCGGCACCACCAATGGCCTGCGCGCGCTGGGCGGGGTGAATATCGTCGCCTCGCTGGCGACCGCGCGCCGCCTGAACGTCGGCGGCGATCCACGCCCGGCCTACTACGTGGCGCGGCTGCGCGATCCGCAGCAGGCCGCCGCCGTGGCCGCGCGCCTCGACCCGCATGAGCGTGGGCGCCGCTATTCGGTATGGACGGCCAGCGCGCTGGCCGCGCGCACCGTGCACTACTGGCTGTTCGAGACCGGCGCCGGTCTCGGCGTGGTGTTCATGTCGCTGGTCGTGTTTCTGGTCGGCACGGTGATCACCAGCCAGACGCTGATGGGCGCCGTGGCCGGCTCGATCAGCGAATACGCCACGTTGAATGCGCTCGGTGCCAGCCATCGCGCGCTGAGCCGCGTGGTCATGGAGCAGGCCGGCTGGGTGGGTCTGGCCGGACTGGTCGGCGGCGGCGTGTTGTCGGCGCTGGTGCTGGTGCTCGCGCAGGGCCAGGACGTGCCGGTGGCGATCACCGCGACGGGCATCCTGGCCTGCGCCGCGCTGGTCATGGGCATCACCCTGCTGTCCGGCTTGCTGGCGGTGCGCACGTTGCGCAATGCCGATCCGGCGAGGCTGCTGCGATGAGCGCCACGATGAGCCCCGCGCCGGCGATCAGCGCGCGCGATCTGGCCAAGAGTTTCACCGTGGGCAAGGTGTCCACACGCGTGCTCGAAGGGCTGAGCGTGGAGCTGGCCGGCGGCGAGCTGACCTTGTTGTCCGGCCCATCCGGCTGTGGCAAGAGCACGCTGCTGGCCATCCTCAGCGGTCTGGAACGTCCCGATCGTGGCAGCGTCGCGGCGCTGGGCGAGCCGGTGTGGGAGCTGAACCGCAAGGAATTGCAGCGTTTTCGCCTGCACCATATCGGCTTCGTGTTCCAGGGCTTCAATCTGTTTCCGGCGTTGAATTCGGTTGAGCAGGTGGAGCTGCCGCTGAGCTACCTCGACCTGGGCGCGGCGGAAACCCGGCGCCGCGCCGAGGCCGCGCTGGAAGAGGTCGGTCTCGGTCACCGGCGCAAGTTGCGCCCGGCGGAGCTGTCCGGCGGCGAAAAGCAACGCGTGGCGATCGCGCGCGCGCTGGCCAAGCGGCCGCAACTGCTGTTCGCCGACGAGCCCACCAGCGCGCTGGATTCGGTCAGTGGGCAGACCGTCATCGACATCCTGCATCGCGCCGCGCGTCAGCATGGCACCATGGTGCTGTGCGCCAGCCATGATCCGCGCCTGATCGCGCACGCCGACCGCGTACTGCGCATGGAAGATGGTCGCGTGCTGGCCGATGAGCACACTCTGCATCCGGCCGCTGCCGGGGAGCCTGCCGCATGAACAGAACCCTGAATCTGCCCGTTTCCATGCTGGCAATGGCGTGCATCGCGCTGTTGCTGTCCGCCTGCGGCGCCGCGACCGGAAGCGATGGGGCGGCTACAGCCGCGACGCGCACAACCTATGTCGCCATCGCGCGCGGGCAGGTTGCGGTCGAAGGTGGCCTGCTGCAGGTGCGCGCGGCGGTGCCGGGCCTGGTCAGGGCGGTGTCGGTGACGACCAACGGCAAGGTCGCAGCGGGGCAGACGCTGGTGCAACTGGACGCTGGCGCGGCGCGCATCGCCGTGCAGCTGGCGCACGCGGAGCTGGCGCAGGCACACGCGCAGCGGGCGGTGCTGGTCGCGGGTGAGCCGGCCGCGGCATCGCGCGCGCGACGTCTTGCCGCCGCCAATGCCGCCGATGCGGCTTCCGGTCAGGAGTTGGCCGAAGCGCGTGCCACACTGGGTGAGATCAAGGCGCGCGTGCAGGCCGCCGCCGCCGCGGTGCAGGCTGCGCAGGCACGCCTGGCCGCGGCGCGCCATCGGTTGGCGCTGTACACCGTGCGTGCGCCGGTGGCCGGTTACGTGGCGCGGCGCCTGGTACAGGTCGGCGCGCGGGTCAGTCCCGATGACGCGCAGCCGCTGCTGGAACTGCTGCCCGAACGCCCCCTGATCGTGCGTGCGGAGTTGAACGAAGCCTATGCCGACAAGGTGCATCCGGGCATGCGTGCGGTCGTGGTGCTGGATGCTGGCGGCGGGCGCAGCTATGCCGCGCATGTGTTGCGCCTGGGTTTGACTTACGGTGCGGTACGACTCGGGCCGCAGCATGATCAACCCGACGACGCGCGCGATCTGGAGTGCGTGCTGCAACTCGATGCGCCGGGGCTGCGCGTGGGTCAGCGCGTGCGCGTGCAATTCCTGCCGCAAACCGCGCGGGCCGGTGCTGAATGAGCCGTTCACGCAACTTCGATTACGATTTCGCGGTCATAATTGCAATCTTTTTGCGTCTGCCGCGGCGCGTGTCGCGCTGCCTCACCCACAGGACTCCAGGATGATTTCGTCCATGAATCAGTGGACCATCGTTTGCGATTTCGACGGCACCGTCAGCGTCGGTGATGTCACCGATCTGCTGTTGGAGCGTTACGGCGCGCCCGGATGGGAAGAGCTGGAAACCGCCTGGCAACTGGGCGAGATCGGTTCGCGCGCGTGCCTGGCCGGACAGATCGCCTTGCTGGATGCCAGCCCGGTGCAACTCGATGCGGCGGTGGCGTCGATCACCATCGATCCGGCATTCCCCGCGTTCGTCGCCGATGCGCGCGCCGCCGGCGTGTCGCTGACGGTGGTCAGCGACGGCCTCGATCGCGCCATCCGCGCGTTGTTGACGCGCTACGGGCTTGGCGACCTGCCGATCGTGGCCAACCATCTGGAACAATCCGGTGCGCGCAGCTGGCGCCTGGAGTTTCCGCATTCCAATCCGGGTTGCCGCGCCGCCAGCGGCACCTGCAAGTGCGAGCGCGCCGAGGGTTTGCGCCGGCTGGCGCCCAACGTGCTGCTGATCGGCGACGGCAGTTCCGATTTCTGCGTCGCCGGTTCGGCCGATTTCGTGTTCGCCAAGCATCGCCTGATCGCGCATTGCCGCGAGCAGGGTTACGCGCACCTGCCCATGCACGGTTTCGCCGAGGCGCGCGCGGCGCTGCCGCGCCTGCTGGCCGGTGAACTGCACGCGCATCCCCACCGTTCTCACCAGGACATCTGATCCATGCCGCACGCCGATCCGCATCACATTGTTCCGTTCGCCAGCGCACCCGCGCGCAGCGAGGCCGACTTGCTGGCCGACGAGGCACGCTACTGCTCGTTCGGTGACACGGTGCACTACACCGAGCCACCGAAGATCTTCGCGCGTTGCGAAGGCAGCTACATGTACGACCGCGCCGGCCTGCCCTATCTGGACTTGCAGATGTGGTACTCGGCGTGCAATTTCGGCTACGCCAATCCGCGCCTCAACGCCGCGCTGAAGCACCAGATCGACACCCTGCCGCAGGTCGCCAGCCAGTACCTGCATGTGGAGAAAATCGAACTGGCGAAGATCATCGCGCAGGACGCCGAGCGCAAGTTCGGCCTGCCCGGGCGCGTGCACTTCAACGTCGGCGGCGCGCAGGCGGTCGAGGATTCGCTCAAGCTGGTGCGCAATTTCAAGGGCGGCAAGAGCCTGATGATGGCCTACGAGGGCGGCTACCACGGCCGTACCCTGGGCGCATCGGCGATCACCTCCAGTTACCGTTACCGGCGGCGTTACGGCCACTTCGGCGATCGCGCCATGTTCCTGCCGTTCCCGTACCACTTCCGCGGGCCCAGGGGCATGAGCAAGGAAGAGTACGGCGAGCAACTGGTGCGCGAGTTCGCGCGCCTGTTCGAGACCGAGTACTACGGCGTGTGGGACCCGAAGGCCGGCGAGTGCGAGTACGCGGCGCTGTATGTCGAGCCGCTGCAGGGTACCGGCGGCTACGTGCTGCCGCCCAAGAACTACTTCGCCGGCATCAAGAAGGTGCTCGATGAGCACGGCATGCTGATGGTGGTGGACGAGATCCAGATGGGTTTCTACCGCACCGGCAAGCTCTGGGGCATCGAGCATTTCGGCGTCAAGCCCGATGTGATCGTGTTCGGCAAGGCGCTCACCAACGGCCTCAATCCCCTGTCCGGGTTGTGGGCGCGCGAGGAGCTGATCAACCCCAAGCAGTTCCCGCCCGGCTCCACGCATTCCACCTTCAACGCCAATCCGCTGGGTACCGCGGTGGGTCTGGAGGCCATGCGCATGCTGGCCGAGACCGATTACGAGGCGATGGTGTCCGCCAGCGGCGCGCACTTTCTCGCCGGGCTGCGCGATCTGCAGAAGCGCCACCCCGAGGTCGGCGATGTCGATGGCCTCGGTCTGGCGCTGCGCGCCGAGATCTGCGAGGCCGACGGCTTCACGCCCAGCAAGAAACTGGTCGATCGCATGGTCGACATCGGCCTGGCCGGTGATCTCGACCACAACGGCAAGAAGATCGGCCTGGTGCTGGACATCGGCGGCTACTACAAGAACGTGATCACCTTCGCGCCCTCGCTGCACATCAGCGGCGCCGAGATCGACCTGGCCATGAGCCTGCTCGACCAGCTGCTGACGCGCGCCAAGCGTTCGCTGTGACGCAGCGCCGAGCCGTGCCGTCGCAGCCCATCGGCCGCGATGGCATGGTCGCTACAATCACGCCATGGATATCTTCAAGGTCTTCACCGTCGAGGCGGCGCACCGGCTCACCGCCGTGCCGCCCGAACACAAGTGCGCGCGCCTGCATGGGCATTCGATCCGCATCGAGGTCCACGTCAGCGGCGAACCCGACCCGGCGCTGGGCTGGGTGTGCGATTTCGCCGACATCAAGCGCGCGTTCCGGCCGTTGTACGCGCAGCTCGACCACAACTACCTCAACGACCTGCCGGGCCTGGACAATCCCACCAGCGAGTTGATCGCGCGCTGGATCTGGCAGCGACTCAAGCCGGAATTGCCCGGCCTCAGCTGCATCGTGGTGCACGAGACCTGCACGGCCGGCGCGAGTTATCGCGGCGATTGAATATCGTCCAGGCCCTGATCGTTCTCGCGGCGTCCATGCTGTGGAGCAGCATCGTCCGGACTCAGGCGGCTGCGCGGCACGTGCAAAGCCGCTTCAGCATTGGAAACCGCGGCTGAATTGGATCATTGAGCACGATGTTGCATCGCACCAAATGCCGTGCTAGGATCTCTTCACGCTGAAATCCAAGCCTGAGGAGGCTGCCATGACCAACACTGCGTTCAACACCACCGCCTGGACCGACACCGTGACTGGCGCCGGCCGTGATCTGCAAGCCGCTGCGCTGAAGGCGCAAACGCTGAACTTCGATACCTTCGGTACCTTGCTGGGCCAGCATTTCGACATGCTGAGCAAGCAGAGCGAGGCCGCGCTGGCCTTTGGCCGTGAAGCCATGGCCGCGCGCGACGCCGAGTCCGCCAATGCACTGATCGGCAAGGGCATCGCCACCGCGCGCAGCCAGGCCGAGGCCGCGCTGGCCCATGGCCGCAACATCGCGAGCACGCTGAATCGTCACGCCGAGGCCTTGCAGAACCTGGCCGAGAAGCAGGTCGCGCAGGTCAAGCCCATCAAGGGCTGATCCAACACTGCAGTCGAAATACCGCGGAAGCTCCCTCCCTCTCGGCTTCCGCGGCTCCTGACGGGCCGGTCATACCGGCCCGTTTTTTTGGGCGCGCCGCGCCCTGTCCCGCCGCCCACAAGGAAATCGTGAGGCAGGCATTGCCGCGCGCGTAATGCGGCTGCTATCCTTTTACGGCTTTGAGGCAGGCAGTCGGCAGGCTCGCGCTGCGGGCTGGACGCGAGGCAGTGTCGATGCACAGTTCGATTGCGGGCGGCAGGCGTTTCGCGGTACGCAGTGTCGCGCTGCAGCTTGGTGCCACGGTGTTGCTGGCCGTGACCTGGGCGGTCGCGCAGGGGATGTCGGCGGCGCTGGCGGCGTGCTTCGGAGGTGGTGCGGTGGCGTTGGGCAATGCGCTGTTCGCACTGCGTGTGTTTGCTGTGCGCGTGGCGCCTGCGCGGCAGGTGTTGCGCGGGGTCTACGCCGGTGAGGCGCTCAAGCTTGGACTGGCGCTGTCCTTGCTGTACGTGGCCATCGCCGTGCTGAAATTGCCGTTCCTGCCGTTGCTGGCGGGTCTGGTGCTCGCGCAAATCGTGTTTTGGGTCGCCCTTGTCGCAATCAGGTGAGCGGATGTCTGGCAGTGCGGAGCAAGCCGCCGGCGGCGGCATGACGGAATACATCCATCACCATCTGCACAATCTGCAGTGGCACGTGGGTGCGGGGCCGTTCTGGGTCATCAACATCGACACCGTCGGCGTTACCCTGGTGCTGGTGGCGATTTTTCTGGGTGTGTTCATTCCTGCCGCGCGCCGCGCCCACGCAGGCGTCCCCGGGCGTTTCCAGGCTTTCGTCGAGATGGTGGTCATCGGTGTCGACGAGCTGGTGCGCGAGACCTTCCATGGTTCGAGCAAGCTGATCGCGCCGCTGGCGCTGACCATCTTCGTGCTGGTGTTCCTGATGAACTTCATGGACATCATCCCGGTCGACCTGTTGCCCCTGCTGGGGCGCGAGGCGGGGCTTCCGTATCTGCGCGTGGTGCCCACGGCCGATCTCAACACCACCGTGGGCATGGCCTTGACGGTGTTCGTGCTGATCCAGTATTTCGGCCTCAAGCACAAGGGGCCGCGCTTGTTCTTCAAGGAAATGTTCACGGCGCCGTTGCATGCGCACGGTTTCGCGGCCGTGCTGCTGGCACCGATCAATTTCCTCCTGCGCCTGATCGAAGAAGTCGTCAGGCCCGGATCGCTGAGTCTGCGACTGTTCGGCAACATGTATGCGGGCGAGTTGATTTTCATCCTGATCGCGACCATGACGCTGGGCGCGGGTCTGGGTCATGGAATGACCTACGTGATGGGGCCAGTCCAGTTTTTTTCCGGTTTTGTGTGGACCCTGTTCGATCTTCTGGTTGCCTTGCTGCAGGCCTTCATTTTCATGATGCTGACCGTGGTCTATCTGAGCATGGCAGCGGAACAGCACTGAGCCCTTCGTACGCCACTTTTTCCATTATCCAAAGCGGAGAACACCATGCAGCACCTCGATCTGATCGCCAATGTCATGGGCATGACCATGATCGCCGCCGGACTCCTGATCGGCCTTGGCGCGCTTGGCGCGGCCATCGGTTTCGGCCTGCTGGGCGGCAAGTTTCTGGAAGGCGCATCGCGCCAGCCCGAGCTGACGCCCATGCTGCAGGTCAAGATGTTCATCGTCGCGGCCTTGCTGGACGCGATCCCGATGATCGGCGTGGCCATTGGCCTGTTCCTTATCTTCGCCAACCCGTTCCTGCCGGTGCTGGCGAAGTAATCACTTGAAACCTCTCAAGCCATATGCGGTCGTCGCGGCGATTGCCGCGACCGTAGTGGGAAGCCTGCAATGAACATCAACCTCACGCTCATCATTCAGGCATTGGTGCTGTTTGCCGTGGCCTTGATCATGATGAAGTACGCTTGGCCCGCCTTCATGGCGGCCATCGAAGAACGACAGAAGCGCATCGCCGAGGGGCTGGCCGCGGCGGAAAGCGCGCGCGCCGAACTGCGCGATGCCGATGCGCGCGTGGCCGAGGAGATCAAGGCCGCGCGGCAACAGGCCGCGGAGATCATCGACCGTGCCCAGCACCAGGCCAACCTGTTGCTGGACAAGGCGCGCGAGGACGCCGTGGCCGAGATGCAGCGTTACAAGACCGCCGCCGAGACCGAGATCGCCGCCGCCACGGCGCGTGCGCGCGAGGAGCTCAGTGCGCGCGTCGGCGAGCTGGTCGTGGCCGGCGCCAGCAAGATCCTGCAGCGCGAGGTGGATGCCGGTACCCACCGACAGATGCTCGATCAACTGGCGGCCGAGATCTGACCATGGCGCAGGCGCTGACCCTTGCCCGGCCTTATGCGCGCGCTGCCTTCGCTGCCGCGCGCGCGGACCAGCAGCTGGCTTCGTGGTCGGCGTGTCTGGCGTTCGCGGCGCAAGTCGCACTCGATGCGCAGATCGTCGCCTTGCACGGTGATCCGCGCGTCACGCCGGGGCAGTTGCAGGCGCTGCATCTGCCGCCGGATGCGGCCAGTGGCGGCGCCTTCGCGCGTTTTCTCATCGTGCTGGCCGAAGCCGGGCGCATGGACCTGCTGCCGTTCATCCGCGACGAATTCGACGCGCTGCTGCGCGATGCCGAGGCCACGCTGGAAGTCGGCGTGACCAGTGCGCAGGCGCTGGACGAAGCCGCGCAGGCACGCCTGAGCGAATCACTGGCGCGGCGTTACGGACGCCGCATCCAGTTGAACCTGCACCAGGACCCCGCGCTGGTCGCCGGCATCGTGCTCGAAGTCGAGGGCGAAGTGATCGACGGCTCCATGCGCGGACGTCTGCAGCGCCTCGCTGGCGCGCTGGCCCACGGC
Source organism: Rhodanobacter sp. (assembly GCA_022730075.1). Taxonomy (GTDB): domain Bacteria; phylum Pseudomonadota; class Gammaproteobacteria; order Xanthomonadales; family Rhodanobacteraceae; genus Metallibacterium. The sequence continues at coordinate 40,315 of DZBX01000003.1, forward strand.
AACTGATGGTTTAGCACCCGACCCTTCTTGCAGATTCCACATTCGCGACCGCCCTGCTTGCGCGGGGCTCCACGGGAACAAGTCCATGTCCAGCACCACGCTCAATCCTTCCGAAATCAGCGAGCTGATCAAGCAGCGCATCGAGCAGTTCAAGCTCGGCGCAGAGGCGCGCAACGAGGGCACCCTGATCAGCGTGTCCGACGGCATCGTGCGCATCCACGGTCTCGACGACGTGATGCAGGGCGAGATGATCGAGCTGCCGGGTGACACCTTCGCGCTGGCGCTGAATCTGGAGCGCGACTCGGTCGGCGCCGTGGTGCTGGGCGACTACCAGCATCTGCGCGAGGGCGATCGCGTCAAGACCACCGGCCGCATCCTCGAGGTGCCGGTGGGCGAGGCGCTGCTGGGGCGCGTGGTCAATGCGCTGGGTCAGCCCATCGACGGTCGCGGCACGATCGCGGCCACCGCAACCAGCCCGATCGAGAAAGTCGCGCCCGGCGTGATCTGGCGCAAGTCGGTGGATCAGCCGGTGCAGACCGGCTACAAATCCATCGACGCCATGGTTCCGATCGGTCGCGGCCAGCGCGAGCTGCTGATCGGCGACCGCCAGACCGGCAAGACCGCGCTGGCCGTGGATGCGATCATCAACCAGAAGGGCTCCGGCATAAAGTGCATCTACGTCGCCATCGGCCAGAAGCAGAGTTCGATCGCCGCCGTGGTGCGCAAGCTCGAAGAGTACGGCGCGCTGCAGCACACCATCATCGTCGCCGCCTCGGCGTCCGAATCGGCCGCGATGCAGTACATCGCGCCGTATTCCGGCTGCACCATGGGCGAGTATTTCCGCGATCGCGGCGAGGACGCGCTGATCATCTACGACGATCTGACCAAGCAGGCCTGGGCCTACCGCCAGATCTCGCTGCTGCTGAAGCGTCCGCCGGGCCGCGAGGCCTACCCGGGCGACGTGTTCTACCTGCATTCGCGCCTGCTCGAGCGTGCCGCGCGCGTCAACGCGGAGTACGTCGAAAAGGCCACGCAGGGCGCAATCAAGGGCAAGACCGGTTCACTCACCGCGCTGCCGATCATTGAAACCCAGGCTGGCGACGTGTCGGCGTTCGTGCCGACCAACGTGATCTCGATCACCGACGGCCAGATTTTCCTCGAGACCGACCTGTTCAACGCGGGCATCCGTCCCGCGGTGAATGCCGGCGTGTCGGTGTCGCGCGTCGGTGGCGCCGCGCAGACCAAGATCATCAAGAAGCTGGGCGGCGGCGTGCGCCTGGCGCTGGCGCAGTACCGCGAGCTGGCGGCATTCGCGCAGTTCGCGTCCGATCTGGACGCGGCCACGCGCGCGCAGCTCGAGCGCGGTCAGCGCGTCACCGAGCTGATGAAGCAGAAGCAATACAGCCCGCTGTCGGTGGCCGACATGGCCGTCTCGCTGTACGCCGCCAACGAGGGTCATCTGGACGATCTGAAAATCGCCGAGGTGCTGCCCTTCGAGCACGCATTGCACCAGTTCATGCGTCAGGGCTACGCCGCGCTGATGCAGTCGATCGACGCCAGCGGTGATTGGAACAAGGACATCGAGGGTGCCTTCCAGCAGGCGCTCGCCGAGTTCAAGAAGACCGGGAGCTGGTAAGCGGGTCGGGATCCGGGTGTCGGGACGCGCGACCTGCGCCTGCGGGTTCGCGGTACCGGCATCGGGATCCGGGGAAGAAACGCCCGGGAAGATGACGATTCGGCTTGGCGCCGAGTCGCGAATCCCGGGTTTCGAGGTTTGCAGACATGGCCAACGCACGCGAAATCCGCAGCAAGATCCGCAGCACGCAGAACATGCGCAAGGTGACGCGTGCGCTGGAGATGGTTTCGGCTTCGAAAATCCGCAAGGCGCAGGATCTGATGCGCGCCTCGCGTCCCTATGCGCGGCTGATGCGCCAGGTCGTCGGCCACATCGCCAAGGCCAACACCGAATACCGGCACCCGTTCCTGGCGCGACGCGAGACTGTCAAGCGCGTCGGCTATCTGATGATTTCCTCCGACCGCGGGCTGTGCGGGGGGCTCAACGCCAACCTGCAGCGCAAGCTGCTGGCCGAGATCCGTGCCTGGCGCGCGCAAGGCGTCGAGGTCGATGTGGTGGCGGTGGGACAGAAGGCGTTGCAGTTCTTCCGTCGTCTCAAGGACATCCAGCTGGTCGGCTCGGTCACGCATCTGGGCGAGCGCCCGCGCGTCGAGGATCTGATCGGCGTCATCAAGGTGCTGCTGGACGCCTATACCGCTGATCGTCTGGATCGCGTGTTCCTCGCCTACAACGATTTCATCAACACCATGAGCCAGAAGCCGATGGTGGGCACGCTGCTGCCATTGCCCGCCGGGCAGGGCCTGCAGGTCGGCCATGACTGGGACTACCTGTACGAGCCGGATGCGCGCAGCGTGCTCGATCCGGTATTCGAGCGCTACGTCGAGGCACTGGTCTACCAGGGCGTGCTGGAAAACCTGGCCTGCGAGCACGCAGCGCGCATGGTGGCGATGAAGAGCGCCTCGGACAACGCCAACAAGCTGATCGAAACGTTCACCCTGATCTACAACAAGGCCCGCCAGGCGGCGATCACGCAGGAAATCAGCGAGATCGTCAGTGGCGCGGCCGCGGTATGAGGCCCGGTGCTTTCCGCTGCGGCGCAAGGCGGCGCGTGGCGCCGGATAAAACTGCGGGTGAATTGCGCCCTGCAAGTTTCGAGCTCTCATCCCGGCCCCTTTCGGGCGGGATGGGGACCAACAACTGAAGATTTGAAGGTTTGAGGAAACGACAATGAGCCAGGGCAAAGTAGTGCAGATCATCGGCGCGGTGGTGGACGTGGAGTTCCCGCGCGACCAGGTGCCGAAGGTGTACGACGCGCTCAAGGTGCAAGGCACCGCGGTCACGCTCGAGGTGCAGCAGCAGCTGGGTGATGGCGTGGTGCGCACGATCGCGCTGGGCTCCACCGACGGGCTCAAGCGCGGCCTGGTTGCCGACGACACCGGCGCTGGCATCAAGGTGCCGGTGGGCAAGGGCACCCTGGGCCGCATCCTCGATGTGCTCGGCCGTCCGATTGACGAAGCCGGCCCGGTGCAGGCCGAGGACCATTGGGAAATCCACCGCGCGGCCCCGGCCTACGCCGACCAGGCCGCGGCCAACGAACTGCTGGAAACCGGCATCAAGGTGATCGACCTGGTGTGCCCGTTCGCCAAGGGCGGCAAGGTCGGACTGTTCGGCGGCGCCGGTGTCGGCAAGACCGTCAACATGATGGAGCTGATCAACAACATCGCCAAGCAGCACAGCGGCCTGTCGGTATTCGCCGGCGTGGGCGAGCGCACTCGCGAAGGCAACGATTTCTACCACGAGATGAAGGACTCCAACGTCCTCGACAAGGTGGCGATGGTCTATGGCCAGATGAACGAGCCGCCCGGCAACCGTCTGCGCGTGGCGCTGACCGGCCTGACGCTCGCCGAGTACTTCCGCGACGACAAGGACCCGGCCACCGGCCGGGGTCGTGACATCCTGTTCTTCGTCGACAACATCTACCGCTACACGCTGGCCGGCACCGAGGTATCCGCGCTGTTGGGCCGCATGCCCTCCGCGGTGGGCTACCAGCCGACGCTGGCCGAGGAAATGGGCGTGCTGCAGGAACGCATCACCTCGACCAAGACCGGCTCGATCACCTCGATCCAGGCCGTGTACGTGCCCGCGGATGACCTCACCGATCCCTCGCCGGCGACCACCTTCGCGCATCTGGATTCCACGGTGACATTGAGTCGCCAGATCGCCTCGCTGGGCATTTACCCCGCCGTCGATCCGCTGGATTCCACCAGTCGCCAGCTCGACCCGAACATCATCGGCAACGAGCACTACGACACCGCGCGCCGCGTGCAGGGCACCCTGCAGCGCTACAAGGAGCTGAAGGACATCATCGCCATCCTCGGCATGGACGAGCTCAGCGACGAGGACAAGCTGTCGGTGTCGCGCGCGCGCAAGATCGAGCGCTTCTTCTCGCAGCCCTTCCACGTGGCCGAGGTGTTCACCGGCGCGCCGGGCAAGTACGTCACGCTGAAGGAAACCATCCGCGGCTTCAAGATGATCTGCGATGGCGACTGCGACCACCTGCCCGAGCAGGCGTTCTACATGGTCGGCGGCATCGACGAAGTGTTCAAGAAAGCCGAGGACATGGGCATCGGCAAGGCGGCGTGACGACAGCCGCAGGGCTGGCGGAAAACCGGATGCGGTCAGCCGTGCCGGCATCGCCACCCTGACACCCCCACGCATCAACCAGGCGAACCAGACACCATGACCACCATCCGTTGCGACATCGTCAGTGCCGAGGCCGAGATCTTCCACGGCGAAGCCACGCTGGTGATCGCCAGCGGCGCCATGGGCGAGCTGGGCATCATGCCGCGCCACGCGCCGTTGATCACGCGGCTGAAGCCGGGCCAGGTCGAGGTCGTGCGCCCCGATGGCGAGCGCCTGTCGTTCTATGTCTCCGGTGGCATCCTCGAGGTGCAGCCGCAGGTGGTCACGGTGCTGGCCGACACCGCGTTGCGCGCCGCCGATATCGACGAGGCCGCCGCGCTCAAGGCCAAGCAGGAAGCCCAGGACGCGTTGAGCAACCGCAAGGACGCCATCGAGCTGGCCGAGGCGCAGGCGCAACTGGTGCAGGCGGTCGCCCAATTGCAGGCTCTGGAGCGCCTGCGCAAGCAGCTGAAGCACTGACTGCGCCGCACGCGCACGCGCTTGACCAAGTGGCGCGCGTTCGGCGCGCAGCCCGTCAGGGCTCGGCCCATTGCCGCAGCAGGTTGTGGTACACACCGGTGAGGCTGATGCACGCGGCCTGGTCCGCAGCGGTGGACAGCAGGCGCTGGATGGCACGGTCGAGATCGAACAGCAGGGCGCGCCGCGTGTCGTCGCGCACCATGCTCTGTACCCAGAAGAAACACGCCAGGCGCGTGCCGCGCGTGACCTCGGTCACGCGATGCAGGCTGGATGCGGGATACAGCAGCATGTCGCCGGCGGCGAGTTTGACGCGCTGCAGGCCGTAGGCGTCCTCGACCTGCAGTTCACCGCCGTCGTACTCGCCTGGATCCGCCAGGAACAGGGTCGCCGACAGGTCGGTGCGCAGCTTGTCGCTCGATCCCGGCAGCAGGCGCACGGCGCCGTCCACGTGCGCGCCGAACTGCATGCCCGCGCCATAGCGGTTGAACAGCGGTGGATACACGCGTTGTGGCAACGCGGCGCTGATGAACAGCGGGTTGCGCTCGAGCGCGGCCAGCACGACATCACCCAACTCGCGCGCCATCGCGGCGCGTTCGTCGATCTGCTGGTTGAACTTCACCGGCGCGCCGGTATGCCCGGCGGTCGCGCGGCCATCGACCCAGGGCGCATCGGCGGTCTCGAGGCGGACGCGCAGGGCAGCGACCTGTGCGGCAGCGAGCACGTTCGGAATCTGCAGCAGCATGAGCATTGCGCCTCGTCAGGGCTCGTCGGCCGCTGCCGCAGCATGCGGCGGCGGGCGGATTCAATAGCGGTAGCTGAAGGTCATCTGCAAGGTGCGTCCGCTGCCTGGCACCGCGCGCCCGCCATCGGAGGGAATCAGCGAGACGAAGTAGCGTCGATCGGCCAGGTTGAACACATTCAACTGCACGGAATACGGCCCCGTGTCGTAGCCCAGCATGCCGTTGAACACCGCGTAGCCCGGCGCGGAAACGAGATTGTTGTTGGCCGCGTAGCGCAACGACTGCCAGATCGCGCCGAAGCCCGCGCGCCAGTGCCGGTCCAGCTGCCACGTGGACCACAGGGTGGCCGCATTGCGCGGCGTGTTGGCTGGAACGTTGCCCTGCGTGCCATCCAGTGCCTTGACGATGCGTGCGTCGAGCAGCGCGTAGCCGGCGAACAGCTGCCAGCCGCGGGTGATGTTGCCCACCAGTCCCAGGTTGAGTCCACGCACGCGCACGTTGCCGTCGAGCGCGTACACGCCGGGAGAGACCTGCGTCCGCGCGTTGGTCTTGCGCACCTCGAACAGAGCTGCGGTGAGCGCCAGCGCATCTTCGGCGAGATTCCATTTGCCGCCGACTTCGAGCGAGCGGTTCTTCTCCGGTGCGAGGTCCTGCGTACCGTTGACAAGGGTGAGGGTTTCCAGCGAAGGGTCGAACGAGGTGCCGTAGCTGGCGTAGTAGGACTGGCGTTCGTCGGGTTGCCAGATGAAGCCGCCGCGCACGCTGGTGAAATACACCGTCTGCTGCGCATAGGCCGGCTGTGACGTGGTGTTCCACAGGTCCGCGGCGAAGCGGTCGCGACGCAGGCCGGTGACTAGTTGCCAATGCGGATTGAGCTGCACGATGTCGTTGGCATACACGGCCGCCGTACTGGCATGGCCCTGCGCGGCGTTGCCCGGCGTGGTGGTTGCGCTGGCGGGTTGCGGCAGCTGCGCCGGGTCGAGCAGGGACAGTAGTGGCAGCCCGCTGCGCGAGGACGCCTGGTTCACGTAGCGGTCGCGACCCAGCTCGATGCCGGTGACCAGCGTGTGCGCGATCGCGCCGGTGTCGAAGCGCGCCTCCAGCTCGGCCTGGTCACCGAGAGCGCGGTCGTGGATCACGCGGTCATGACTGCCCAGTTGCACGTAGAGCTGGTCCAGCGGCAAGCTGGTCGGATTGCCGAGTGCGCGGTTGAGCGTCGCGCCCGTGGCCGTGACGATGGAACTGGCGCCGGTCTCGCGCGCATCGGTGGTGTAGCTGCCCCAGCGCAACTGGTTGTGGAAGGAGAGGGCATCGCTGAAGCGGTGCATCAGGCGCGCGTCGAAGATGCCGACGCGCTGGATCGTGCGGTCGTCGCTCAGCCCGTAAAAGTTGTCCGTGTCGACGGCGGCGGGGTGCCCGTTGAGCGGCGGCAGCCCGTAGTCGGGCATGTCGCGGTTGCGCTGCAGCAGCGCCGACAGGGTGATTTCGGTGTCCGTGCCCATGCCCAGGCGCAGCGATGGTGCGATGCCGCCGTCGCGGTTGTGCAGCACATCGCGCGTGCTGTGGATGTCCTGGGCGAAGGCGTTGATGCGGAAGGCCGCCGTCGTGCTCAGCGGCTGGTTGACGTCGGCGCTCACGCGCGTGCCCTCCGGGCTGGCGACGGTGGCGCTGAAGGAACCGAAGGCGCGGGCCTCGGGCACCCTGGACACCTGGTTGATCACGCCACCCGTGGAGCCGCGCCCGAACAGCATGGACGCGGGGCCCTCCAGCACCTGCACCGAGGACAGGTCGAACACATCGCGGTAGTACTGGCCGCGATCGCGCATGCCATCCAGGTAGATGTCGGTGCGCGCGCTGAAGCCGCGCAGGTTGATGTTGTTGCCGATCTGCCCGCCCTCGGCGCCGCCCAGGGTGATGCCGGGCACATTGCGCAGCGCATCCGCCAGCGAGGTCACGCCTTGCGATTGCAGCAGCGCGGCGTCGAGCACGGTGACGCTCTGCGGGATGTCGCGCAGCGATTGCACGCCCAGCGGGCCGGCCGCGGCGTGGTCGTGCAGCCAGGCATCGCGCAGGCTTTGCGCCTCGACCTTGATCGGTTGCAGCGAGGTGACCTTCACCGCATGCGAGGCATCCGCTGTGGCGGTCGCGGCGCCGGGTGCCGTTGGCGCGCGCTGGCCGGAATCGCGCGGTGCGGCGCTGTCGGCATTTGCGGCATGCGCGGCAGCGGGCGTGGCGAGGTGCAAGGCAACGGAAAGCGCCGCGGCCAGCGGCGTGGGCGACAGTCGGGACATGGGCTCTCCATGGAACTGGAGCCCTGGCGACGGCTGGGGCGTGGGGCGGCGGCGAGGGGCAACGAGCGCCGCGGTCAAATGCGAACAATTCGCATCTTATGCGGCGTCGCGCGCAAGGTCAAGAACCGGCGCAGGTGTTGCGTCGGTGCATGTCGAGTCGCCCGGTCAGGGTTGGGCGGCAGCCGGCGTCTGCAGCCAGTGCAAGGCCACGCCTGGCCCGGCATACAGCACCTGCGCGCGCTGATCCTTGCCGATGACCCCGGCCAATGCCTGCAGCGCGGCGAGATCGCTGGCCGGACACAGGCCGTCACCGGTAGTCACCAGGCTGCGTTCGGCGATCACGCTGGTACCCGCCAATTGGTAGCGCGCCTGATAGTGGCCGGCACTGTTGCTGAAGTTCACCGGCGGTGGAATGGCGATGAAGTGGCTACCGGGCGGGAAACGCAGGTGCGTATTGCTGACGCGCGCGCTGCCGGTGCAGGCCAGGGGCAGGCGCCGGCCCGCGGCATCGCCGCCGGGTACATTGATCCACGTGCCGGAGCCGGGGATGGTCACCGCCGCCGGGCCGGGCAGTTGCGCGAACGCCGGCACCTTGACCTGCATGCGCAGCACGAAGGGCGTGGCGAAATCCAGCGGGTTGCCGAACTGCATGTCGCCGGTGCCCTGCATGCCGCGTGAAGCCAGCATGCTCTGCATGATGTATTTCTCCTGCCCGGGTCGCACGCTGAGAAAATTGCCGCGCATGCCGATGTCGGTGGCGCCGACGCCGCGCTCGCTGCTGCGCGCGATCAGGCTGCCATCGGCGGTGATCTCGCTGTGGTCATCCGAGATCAGGCCCATGGTGGCCGGGCCGAAGCCGGGCGTGTGCATGACGCGCGGCTCGCCCGGCGCGGCGCGCACCAGCACCACCTGACGCCCGAGATCGCTGCCGGGCAGTTCGCCGAACGGCGCCTCGCCCACGGTCGAGTCGACGAACAGGTGCCATTCCGGCAGGTAGGTGATGATGTGGTTGAAATGGTTGGCGGCCACCTGCGGTGGGCGATTGGGACCGCCGGCATCGATCAGCGCGCCGACCGCATCGATGCCCTTGGCGGCGAGCAGAGCTTCCAGCAGCGTGGCGTGGTCCTTGCAATCGCCGTAGCGGTTGGCGATCACGGTGTCGGCGTCGTGCGGCACCACGCCGCCGACGCCGAAATACACCGCCACGTAGCGGATGTGCTTGCTCACCCAGTCGTAGATCGCCACCGCCTGCGCGCGCTTGCCGCCGATGCCATGGGTGATCGCGTCGGCCAGCTTGCGCACTTCGGGGGTGACCGCGCTCTTCGCCTCGGCGCGCGCCCAGTAGGCGTCGCCGATGGCGGCGTAATCGGGGAACGTGCTCACCATCACCCGCGGCGAGAACACGTAGGGGCTGGGCGCGATGGTCTCGGGCGCCATCGGTGGCACGTTGTCCAGCGCGAAGCCGATCAGCTTGCGGCCACTGCCGGCCGGCGTGTTGGGCGCCCACGCTTGCATTCCGTAGGACTGGACGTGAAATGGCAGCCCGGCGGGGATGTCGTAGCTCAGCCGCACCTTGCCCCAGTCGCCATAGCGCGAGTAGCTCTCGATATCGCTGAACTGCCCTGGAAACAAGGCCTCGTGGGTGTCGATGCGGTAGCTGTAGTGCAGCGTCGCGCCCACCGCCAATTGCGGAAACACGATGATGCGCAGCTCGGTGTCGGAAAACATCGGCGCGCCCACGCCGGCGTTGTCGAGCTTGGTGAAGATCTGGTTCTTGCCCACCTCGATGCGCTTGCCATCCGGGGTACTGACCCAGGCGGCGAGCACGTCGAGTTTCTGGCGCGACACGCTGTAGGGCAGGCGCACGCTGCTCCACTCGCTGATGCCGGCGACGGTGTTGATGCGCACGCTGCGCGTGACCGTTTCGGTGAATGCGCCGCTGCGCTCGATACGGTAGGCATCCTCCAGCAGCAGATTGCTGGAGGCCGATTGCACCTCGGCCCTGGCGGGCGCCGGGATCACCTCGGGAATCGTGTGGTCCGGCGTGGCGGTGGCGCGCACGGTCGATGCGGGTGCCGCAGGCAACAATTGTGCGTGGGCGATACCCGCGGCCAGCAGGGTGGCGAGGGCGAGGGTCGAAGCGATGCGACGCATGAGTGTCCGTTCCCGGGTGGCGTGCGCGCGAGTCTAGGCGGAATCCGTGCATCGCGCTGTCCGTGCCCGGCCGTACAAGCCGGCCGGGCACGGACAGGGCTCAATCGCCGATTGGTGCGGCGCCTGCTTGGCGCAGGCTGGCGTTGAGCGTGGCCAGTTCAGGACCACGCAGGCGCTGCCAGCGCAGCAGTGTTTCCTGCAGGCTCGCGTGGGCCAGACGAAAGCCATGTTCGGCGTCGCGGGTCGGCGGCACGTCGGCGTTGTCCACCGCGTGCTCGAGGCTGTCCATGCGCGCGGCCAGCGCGGTCAGGCTGTCGAGATGCGTGGGCGGCGTGCCCACCGAGTTCGACGGATCGGGCGCAGGGATGTCGCTGAGCGCCGCGAGGCGCGCGCGAAACGCGCCCAGCGCCGCGGCCTGCGCGGCGGGCAGCGTGGCACTGATCTGCGCGAGTGCCTTTTGCAGGCGCGCGGCGCCGCGCAGCGCGCTGGCCAGCGCGGCGCGATCGGTTTCAATCGCCTGCGCCAGCTTGAACTGCGCGGCGTAATCGGCGGCGCTCATGCCGCGCACGCGCGGATCGGGCAGCACGCGCAGTGGCTGCGTGAAGTGCTGGCCGTCCACATCCAGCACCACGCGATACGCGCCGGGCGCGGCCCAGACGCCATCGCTCCACACCCCGTGCGGGGCCAGCGCCGCCGGCGCCGCCCAATGCAGGTTCCACACGAAACGGTGCATGCCGGGCGTGGTCGCCAGTGGCGTCGGCTGCTGCACCCACACCGGCGCGATCTGGATCTTGGCGAGGTCGATGCCGGGCAGTGCATCGGCGCTGCTATAGCGGCGCACGACCTGGCCGGCGGCGTCGAGAATGCTCAGACTCACCCTGTGCGCCGGTGATTTGAGCGCGTAGTCGATGTAGGCGCCGCTGGGCGGATTCGTGCCGCGCGGTTCGCTCAGCGGCAGCGGCGTGCCGGCGAAGCCCAGCGGACGCACGCGATAGGCCGCCAGCGGTGCGAACAGATACGTGCCGGGCGCGGCAATCGCCGCCGCCATCTGCCGCAGCGGGGTGATGTCGTCCATGATCCAGATGCCGCGTCCGTGCGTGGCGATCACCAGGTCGTTGTCCTTGACCAGCAGATCGCGCACCGATGTCACCGGCAGATTCTGCTGCAGCGGCTGCCAGTGATCGCCGTCATCGAACGAGACGAACACGCCGAACTCGGTGCCGGCGTAGAGCAGGCCTGGCGTCACCGGATCGACCGTGACCACGTTGACGAAATCACGCGGCGGAATGCCGTGGGTGATCGCCTGCCAGGATGTGCCGCCATCGCGCGTGCGGTAAATATACGGGTGGAAATCGTCCAGCCGGTGCCGGTCGATGGCCACGTAGGCGACCCGCGCATGCCGCGGCGAGGGTGCGATGCCGGCCACCTTCGACCACGGCGTCAGCGCGGACGGGGTGACATTGCGCCAGTGCGCGCCGCCATCGTGCGTCACCCACAGCAGGCCATCGTCGGTGCCGGCCCACACCAAGCCGGCATCCAGCGGCGAGGGCGCGATGCTGTACACCACGCCGCGGCGTGGTCCGGCGATGGGGCTGTCGGCGGCGGTGCTGGCATCGAGATTGGCCGGCACGGCCGGGTCGCGGCGGGTCAGGTCGGGGCTGATCGGTGCCCAGTGCGCGCCGCCGTCGAGGGTGCGGAACACGCGCTGGTTGCCGAAGTACAAGGCCTTGGGCTGCGCCGGAGAAAACACCAGCGGCAGCGTCCAGGTGGCGCGGTACAGGCCGGGCCAGGCCAGGGTCGGGTTGACCGATTGCGTCTGCTGGGTGCGGTGGTCGTACTTGTCCACCGAGCCGTTGTAGCTGTTGCCGTAGATCAGATCGGGATTGTCCGGATCGACCGCGATCTCGCCGCTCTCGCCGCCCGCGGTCAGTTCGTGGAACTGCATCATGCTGATGCCGTCGACGCCGTGCTCGCTCTGGCTGGGCAGGCACACCGCGCCGGAGTCCTGCTGCGCGCCGCACACCCAGAATGGAAAGCGGTTGTCGGTGGTGACGTGATAGATCTGCGCGGTCGGCTGGTTGTACCAGCTCGACCAGGTCTTGCCGCCATCGACACTGACCACCGCGCCTTGGTCCACGCCCAGGATGCGGTGGGCCGGGTCGCGCGGGTCGATCCACAGCGTGTGGTAGTCATCGCCGCCGGGCGCGCCCTTGACCGGCACGAAAGTCTTGCCGCCGTTGCGCGATTCGTACAGCGCGGTGTTGGCCGCGTAGACCACATCGCTGTCGCGCGGAGCGACGGTGATGCCGCCGAAGTACCAGCCGCGCTGCCAGATGCGCACGTCGGAACTGACGTGCGTCCAGTGCGCGCCGCCGTCGTCCGAGCGGTACAGGCCACCGGCCTTGGCATCGACCATGGCGTACACGCGCTGCGGATCGGACGGCGCCACCGCCACGCCGATGCGCCCCGGCTGTGCGGCGAAGCCGTGCGCGGGCTGGCTGATCTCGGTCCATGTCTTGCCGGCATCGGTGGATTTGTACAGACCGGAATCCGGGCCGTTGGATGGCGGGTACACGTTCCACGGCGGGCGCCGCGTCTGCCACAGCGCGGCGTAGATCACCCGCGCATCGCCGGGCTGAAAGGCCAGATCGATCGCGCCGGTGTTGGCGTTCTTGTACAGCACTTTCTGCCAGGTCCGGCCACCATCCGTGGTCTTGAACACGCCGCGCTCGGCATTGGGGCCGTAGGGGTGGCCCAGCGCGGCGACGTAGACGATGTTCGGATCATGCGGATCGACCAGCACGCTGCCGATCGCCTGCGTGTGGGTGAGGCCGATATGCGTCCACGTGCGCCCGGCGTCGGTGGATTTCCACATGCCATCGCCCATGGCGATGTCCGAGCGCATGTCGGCCTCGCCGGTGCCGACATAGATCACATCCGGGTTGGATGGCGCCACCGCCAGCGCACCGATCGAGCCCACTGGTTCGGCGTCGAAGATCGGCGTCCACGTGCGTCCGGCATTGTCGCTGCGCCACACGCCGCCGTCGACCGCGCCGAAGTAAAAGCGCTGCGGATGCTGCGGCACGCCGCTGACCGCCAGCACGCGTCCACCGCGAAACGGACCGATCAGGCGCCAGTGCAAATCCTGGAACAAGGCTGGCGCGACCCGCGCGGGGCCGGGCGCCGCGGCAGGCGCGGCCGTGGCCAGCGTGCCGCTCGCTGCGAGCGCGGTGAGCACCGTGAACGCCAGTGTCTTGCCGATCGATGCATGCATGAGTCGGTTCCCGAGTGAGGCGTGCGGCACGCCCGGATAGTCAACGCCGCGTTGCATCCTGCGCGCGGCGAACAAGTGATCTGGAATGCAGCCTGCAGGCTTGGACTCGCAATCAGCGCACAAGTTTCGCGCAGCACGTGCTCAGGCAAACAGATCTTGCGAACCGGCCGCCGCACTGGAAGCTCCCCGGTTCCCGGCTACTCCGGCAGCCGCGGCAACCCCTGCTCGTCGCGCTGTTCGACCGCGATCGGGCGCGTGTTCATGCGCCCCGCGCTGCTCAGCG
>DZBX01000003.1:53894-66705 GCA_022730075.1 Rhodanobacter sp.
AGCGCGTGGCAGGCATCGGCATGTTGGCCGAGGGCTTGCAACACCGCCCCCAGCAGCTCCCAGGCGCGTGCGCTGGGTGCCAGGCCCAGCGCGCGTTCCAGCGCTTCGCGCGCGGCAGCCGGGTGATGCAGGCCGAGCTGCAGCTGGCCAATGGCGGTCAGCAGCGCGGCATCATTGGGATGCGCTTCCAGCCAGCGCTCGGCTTGCTGCAGGCGCGCGGGCAAGGTGTCGGGTTCGCCCAACTCGGCCCATGCATCGAGCAGTTGCGGATCCCATTGCCGCGCCAGGGCGGCCTCGATTTCGTCCATGGCCGCCAGTCCGGCGCCGAACTGCGCGGCGCGGCGCGCGTAGGCGGCCACCACGCCGGGTGGGCGCCGCTGCGCGCGCGACAAGTCGGCCCACAGCGCGTTGATGGCACCGGCGCCATGGGTCTCGGCAATGGATTGCGCCAGTACGCGTGCTTCCAGTTCGGCGTAGGCATTGGCGCTCAACGCGGCGCTGGCGCGCAATGGCTCCAGCGCGCTGCGCGCGCGGTCGGTGCGGCCGGCGGCCAGTGCGGCTTCGGCCAGTTCCACCCAGCCGGCTGGCGGCAACTGCTGGCTTTCGGCGGCGGGGACCAGCAGCGCCAGGGCTTCCTCGGCGCGGCCTACGCGGCGCAGTACGCGCGCGCGCAGCACGCGCGCGGCACGTGGTGCCTGCTGGCTGGCTTCGTCCAGGGCTTCCAGTGCGCGCGTGGCCTCGCCGCGACGATAGGCGGCCTCGGCTTCGGCCAGCAGCGCCGGTGCGCGTAGTGGCCCGAAGCGCGCGGCGCGGGTCAGCGCACGCTGCGCCTCGCCGTGGCGCCCCTCGATCAGCGCGATGAGTCCCTCGGAAAAACGCTTGCGGCTCATGCGCCGATGGCGCCGCGACATGGCGCCGAATGGCCAGCGCAGCAGACGCCATGCCAGGCCCAGCACGATCCACAGCAGCAGGATCAGCAGCGCCAGAGCGACCACGGTGCTTTCCAGTTGCCAGCCATGGAAGCGCAACAGCACATAGCCCGGATCGCTGGCCAGCGCGTGCCAGCCCAGCGCCGCGACCAGCGCCACCAGCAGCAGCCACAGCGCCCAGCGCCACAGCGTCATGGGCGCCCGCCCTTGGCGGGCACGCTCGGCGCCGGCGCGCGCAGGGCCTGCAGGGCACGCAGGCGGCGCAGCTCGGTGAGCGTGGCGGCGAGTTGCGGCAGCGGCGCAGCGGGCAAGGGCTTGAGTGCATCGAGTTGCGCGCGGAAGTTCTGCGTGGCGATGGCGCGCGCATCGAAGCGCGATTGCAGCAAGGCGCGCGCGTCGGCCAGCGCGGACTGATACGTGCTGCCGTCCCAGGCCAGCAGGGCAGCCTGCGCCTGCGCCAGATCCAGTGCCAGCATCTCGTGCAGCAGGTTGCTGCCGGCGCCGGACAGCGGCGCCTGGTCGATGCGGCGGATGCGCACCAGGCCCGCCAGGGCGTGACCGATCCGCGTCAGCACCCCGGCTTGCCGCGCAGCGGGCCGCGCGCCGGGCGCCAGCGGCAAGGCCCACACCTGCGCACGCAATTGGCCCAGCACGTCGAGCTGGGCCGCGCGCGCGGTCGGCTGCAGGTTCTCCAGCGCCGTGATCACGCCAGCGACATCGGCACGCAACGGCGCATAGACCGGCGCGTTGACGCCGCTCAGCGCCTGCGCGGCCAGGCGCGCTGCATCCAGCGCACCGCCGGCGTCGTGGAACAGGCTGTAGCGCTCCTGCGCCATGCGCAGCAGGAACTCGGCCTCGTCCAGACGCAGCGCCTGGGTGCCGCCGTTGCGACTCTCGCCCAATGCGGCCACGGCGTCCTCCAGCGTGCGCGTGCGCTCGCGCAGGCCGAGCAACTCTTCGCGCAAGGCGCGGTTCACCGCGGCGGCGTCGTCCAGGCGCTGGCTGAGTCCCGCACGCTCCTGCTGCAGGTTGCCCAGCGCATCCTGCAGTGTGTCGATGCGCTCGTCCTGGCTGCGGCTCAGGCTCAGCGCCTGCTGCGCCGCGGCATCGGTCTGCCGCAATTGCCACAGTGCCGCGCCGAGCAGCAGCACGGCCAGCAGCGGCAGCCACCACCACAGTGCGCGCCAGCGGCTGCGCGGGGATTCAGGGAGCGCGGGGATAGGGGCATCGTCCATTGCGGAATGCTAGCAGTAGCGGCGTTGCGACTCGTCAAGTCGGACGCCTCAGATTCGCGTGCCGTTGTCTTTCATCGCGCGGGTGCCGGCATGCACGGCGGCGGCGGCGGCCAGCAAGTCGGCGGACAGCGCCGAGCGGGCTTGATGTACCTGCGCGAAACCCGCGGCGCGCGCCAGCGCCGCCACGCGCGCGCCGCTGGCGATGACGCTGCCGGTCAGCAGCCGCGCACGCGCCGCGGCGGGCAGGGCGCGCATGAGGTGCGCCAGAGCCTCACTGCTGGACAGCAGCACATACAGCGGTGCGCGTGCATGCTGCAATGGCTGTAAGTGACGCCGGTCCAGACGCGCGGGCAGGCGCTGGTACACCTCGGCGCGCAACACGCGCGCACCGCGCGCGGCCAGCGCCTGCGGCAGCAGTTCGCGCCCGCCCGGCGCGCCGACCAGGCCCACGCGTGTCAAAGGTGCCTGCAGCGACGGCAACGCCAGCAGGCCCTCGCTGTCGGCGCGCGCGGGGAATTCCACATCGGTCAGGCCGTGACGTCGCAGCGTGCGCGCACTGGCCGCGCCCACGGCGAACACGCGCGTGCGCCGTCCGGGGACGAGTGCATCGAGCCGCGCCGCGGCGCGCACCGCGGCGGGCGAAACGAAGATGCACAGCGGCGCGCGCAATGCCGCGTGCAGCGCGGCGCGCGCGGCGGTGGCATCCGCAACCGGCGCCAGCCGTGAACCCGGCAGCAGCAGTGCGCGCCCACCCAGTGCGCGCACGCGCTGCGCCTCATGCCGCGCGCTGCCGGCGGCGCGCGTCAGCACCAGCGTGGCGCCGCGCAGGGGCGCATGCGCAGGGACCCTGGCCGCGTTGGGCGCGGAAACCTTCATGCGCGGCGATGCTAGCGCAAGCCGCCTTGCGACCGCTGCGGCTTGTGGCACCGGCGCGCGCCGGTCACACTGCGCGCCCATGAATGTCCAACTGCACGATTCCGTCCACCTCGCCAACGCCGATGGCGCGCTGGCGCGCCTGGTCGCGCGCATGCGCACCGAGATCCCGCTGGCCGCCGCGATGGACTTGCGGCCGGGCACGCACGCCCACGGCATGCTCAGCCTGCACGCGCCACTGGCGCCCAACATCAACGACAAGGGCTGCGCGTTCGGCGGCAGCCTGGCGTCGTTGCTGACGCTGTCGGGCTGGGCGCTGGTGGAACTGGAACTGGAGGCGCGCGGCTTGCACTGCGAGGTGTTCGTGCAGGACTCCACGCTGCGCTACGTGGCGCCGGTGTGGGGCGAGCTGCACGCCATCGCGCATCTGGACGAGGGCGAGCACTGGGATGATTTTTTCGCCGTGCTGTCCGCGCGCGGCAAGGCGCGGGTGCAGATCCGCGCCAGCATCGAGAGCGCGGGCGAACCGGCCGCGCTGCTGCAGGCGCGCTACGTCGCGCGTCTGCCGCGCTCGACCTGACGCCCATGCGCCTGCGCCTGCTCATCGTGTCCGCACTGGCCGCCGCGCTGCTGGCCGGTTGCGCCACGGACCGCCGCGCGGACGCGCTGCAAAAGACCCTCGATGGCTACGCCACGGCGCTGCGCTGGGACAGCATCGTCGCCGGCGAAAGCTTCGTCGAACCCAAACTGCGCCGCGAGCATCCGCTGAGCAAGTTCGAGATCGCGCGCTACGCGCAAGTGCGCGTCGCCAGCTACGAGGTGCAGGGGACGCTGCCGGGTACACCCGACACCTATCGGCAAGCCGTGCGGATCGGGCTGATCAACCGCAATACGCAGACCGTGCGCGACATCACCGACAAGCAGACCTGGCGCTGGGATGCCAAGGACGAACAGTGGTGGCTGGTGTCCGGCCTGCCGGATGTGACCCAGGGCGATTGAGCGAGCGCGGTGTCGCCGCGCCGGCACGGCTGCGCCGGGTGATCCTCAGCGCGCGCGCCCCAGCGCCGCCAGCAGACCGCGCAACAACACCGCGGGCGTGGGCGGGCAACCCGGAATGCGCACATCCACGGGCAGCACGTTTTCCACCGCGCCCAGACTGGCGTAGGAGCAGCCGAATTCACCGCCATCGCAGGCGCAGTCGCCGGCGGCGATCAGCAGATGCGGCGCGGCCATGGCCTGCCAGGCATCCAGCAGCGCCGCCTGCATGTGGCGGGTCACCACGCCGGTGACCAGCAGCGCGTCGGCGTGGCGCGGCGAGGCCACGAAATGGATGCCGAAGCGTTCGAGGTCGTGGTACGGATTGCCCAGCGCCTGCACTTCCAGCTCGCAGCCGTTGCAGGAGCCGGCATCGATGTGGCGGATCGCCAGGCTGCCGGCGAAGCGCGCATCCAGCGTGCGCTGTACCGTGATGCCCAGGGCCTCGAGCGAGGCCGAGGTGTCGAGCGGCTCGGTCAGCTTGCCGGTGCGGGCGATGCGGTTGAGGATGCGCAGCATGGACGTTTACAGATCGTGGCCGGCGTAACTGCCGTTGATGGATTTATTGCATACCGGAAAGTCCGGGATGATGTTGCCCGGCAGCAGACGCTCCAGCGCCGGCCAGTTCATCACGCCGGGATCGCGCGGCGCGTAGCAGGCCACGCGACCCAATGCGTCCAGGCGCACATAGGCCACGGTTTCACCGCGCCAGCCTTCGACGATGCCAAGACCCGTGCCACCGCCCGCGGGGGCAGCCCAGGTCACCATGGTCGCGCCGGCGGACAGATCGGCCAGCAGCGCATCGAGCAGGTCGAGCGCGATGCCGATTTCATCCAGGCGCACGCGCAGGCGTGCGACGACATCGCCCTGCGTGTACACCGGCACGCGCACGCCAAGGTGGTCATAGGGGGCGTAGGGCGCGTCGCGGCGCACATCCAGATCCTGCCCCGAGGCGCGCGCCACGTAGCCGAGGCAGCCGAGCGCGCGCGCGTCGCCGGCGCTGAGTACGCCGGTGCCAACCAGGCGGTCGTCCAGCGAGGGGTGGTCGAGCACGATGTCGATCAGCGGCCGCAGCACCGCGCGCAGCGCGATGTGGTCCGCGCGCAAGCTGGCGATCGCCGCGGCATCCACATCCACGCGCACGCCGCCCGGCGTCAGTACATCGAACAGCAGGCGATGCCCGAACAACTCGGCGCTACGTCGCTGCCAGCGCTCGCGCAATGCGCCGAACTGCACGTGCGCGAAACTGAAACCGACGTCGTTGGCGATGCCGCCCGCATCGCCGAGATGGTTGGCCACGCGCTCGCGCTCGGCCAGCACCGCGCGCAGCGCCAGCGCACGCGCGGGCGGCGTGACACCCGCCGCATGTTCCAGCGCCATCGCCGCCGCCCAGGCGTGCGCCACCGCGCTGTCGCCGCTGACGCGCGCGGCCAGGCGCAGCAGTCCGGCCGCGTCACGCCCGCAGGCGATGCGCTGCACGCCGCGGTGGACATAGCCGAGGCGCAGTTCCAGCTGCAATGCCTGCTCGCCCACGGTGGCAAAGCGGAAGTGCCCCGGTTCGATGGTGCCGGCATGGATCGGACCGACGGCGACCTCATGCACGGCGCCGCCGGCCACGCGCGTGAACGGGTACGTGGTATCGGCCGGGGTGCGCGCGGGCGGCTGCGTCGGCGCGGCCAGCGGAAATTCGTGCTCGCCCCAGGCTTGATGGCGCAACCAGCGGCGCGGGTCGGGATGGCCGACGAAGTCCACGCCCAGCAGATCGTGCCAGCCACGTTCGCTGCGCGCCGCGCCGGCGAAGTGTGGCGTCAGGCTGGGCAGGGCGGGGTTCGGGCTGTCGAGTTCGGCATGCAGCAGCAGGTAGTCGCCGCCATCGGCGAACAAGGCCAGCCCCTGCCATGGCCTCACACCGTGGTCGATCCACAGCGCGGAGAAACGCGCGCCGAATGTCGCCAGCGCCGCCGCGGCGCTGGCCCAATCACGGGCCTGCAACTGCAGCGTGCGCCCCGGCAGCAGCGCCTCGGCATGCGCCACCTGTGGCGGCGCAACGCGGCCCGGCAGCGCGGCGCGCAGGCGCGCGAGCAGGGTCACGTCGGTCAGCGCGGTGCTCACAGCAGCGGCCTCCCCGAGATCAATTGCGTGGCCTGATCCAGCCAGTGCGCCAGCACGCCCGGAATGGCGATGCCGAGGATCAGCACCATGGCCAGTTGCAGGATCACCGGCAGCATGTTGGCGCGCACCGGGTACTGGCCCACCGGCGCGGCGCCGAACACCATCGGTTGCACCGCGCGGAACAGGCCGGCAAGGGCCACCAGCAGGCCCAGTACCAGCAGCGGCGTCAGCCACGGCCACGCCTGCATCGTCGCCACCAGCAGCAGGAACTCGCTGGTGAAGATGCCGAAGGGCGGAAAGCCGGCGATGGCGACCACGCCCAGCAACAGGCTCCAGCCCACCGCCGGCTGCGTGCGGATCAAGCCGCGGATACGCTCGATGCGCTGGCTGCGTGCGATGTGCGTGGCGTGGCCGACGCTGATGAAGATCGAGCTCTTGGTCAGCGAGTGCACCAGCATGTGCAGCAGCGCGGCGAACGTGGCCAGCGGGCCGCCCACGCCGAAGCCGAAGGTCATCAGGCCCATGTGCTCGATCGACGAATAGCTGAAAAGCCGCTTGATGTCGCGGCGCCTGTGCAGCGAGATCGCGCCGACCAGGAACGTCAGCAGGCCGAAACCCATCAGCAGATGCCCGGCCAGTTGCGGCGTGCTGCTGTGCACCAGCGCGGCGTCGGTGAGCATCTTCATGCGCACCACCGCGTACAACGCCACGTTCAGCAGCAGGCCGGACAGCACCGCCGACATCGGCGTGGGGCCTTCCGAATGCGCATCCGGCAGCCAACTGTGCAGCGGCACCAGGCCCACCTTGGTGCCGTAACCCACCAGCAGGAACACGAAGGCCACCACCATCACGCGCGGCTCCAGCTGCGGTGCGATGGCGTACAGCGTGCTCCAGCTCAGGCCATTGGCGCCCGGCGGCAGCACGTGCTGCGCGGCGAAATACAGTGCCACGGTGCCAAACAGCGCCTGCGCGATGCCGACGCCGCAGAGGATGAAATACTTCCACGCCGCCTCGATCGCCGCGGGCGTGCGGTACAGCGACACCAGCAGCACCGTGGTCAGCGTGGCGCCCTCGACCGCCACCCACAGGATGCCGAGGTTGTCGGTGGTCAGCGCCAGCAGCATGGTGAACAAAAAGCCCTGATACATGCTGTGGTACAGGCGCATGCCATTGCGGCTGACGCGCTTTTCCTCGCTGTGCACGTAGTACATGTACGGGCGCGAGAAGATCGCCGTGGTCAGGCCGACGAACGCGGTCAGCACCGCCAGATAGACATTGAAGGCATCGACGCGAAACGAATCTCCCGCCAGGCTGCCGTGCAGCAACACCTCGACCGCCAGCCCCAGCGCGCCGACCAGACTGAGCGCGCACAGCGCGAGGTTGAGCCAGCCGGCCACGCTCACGCGCGGCAGCAAGGGCAGCAGCAGCGCGCCGGCCAGCGGGGTGAACACGGTCAGCAGCAGCCAGATCATCGTGGCGGCTCCGTGTCCTCGTCCTGCTCGACACTGGAGGCGAGCTGGCTGAGGCGGTCGATATCCAGGGTGTCGATGCTGTCCTTGATCTGCAGAAAGAACACGCCGAACAGCACCATCGCCACCAGCACGTCGAAGGCCACGCCCAGCTCCACCACTAGCGGCATGCCGTGGGTGCTGGCCACCGCGGCCAGGAACAGACCGTTCTCGATGGCCATGAAGCCCAGCACCTGCGCCAGCGCCTGCCGGCGCACCACCATGGTCAGCATGCCCAGCAGCACGATGGCCAGGCTGATGGCGATGACGTTGCGCGTGGCCGAGTGCTCGAATTGCGCCACCGGCGCGGCCACCCAGTCGGCGAACACCACGATCGCCGCGCCCGCCAGCAAGGTCAGCGCGGGGTAAGGCAGCGGGTCGGCCTGGCGTTCCAGCGCCAGGCGCCGCACCAGGCGGTGCAGCATCCATGGAATCAACAGCACCTTGAGCACGAAGGTGATCGCCGCCGAGATGTACAGATTCACATCGCCGCTGGCGGCGCCGGTCAGTGCCGCGACCGCGGCGACCAGCGCGCCCTGCCAGGCGAACACGTGGATCGCCGACAGCAGCCGCGATTGCGCCAGCAGCGCGAAGGCGCTGAACAAGGCCATCGCCGCCAGCACCAGCACGGCCTGATCCAGCAGCGGCAGCGCCGCGAGATTCACAGCGCCGATTCCAGAATCACGTGCGCGAGGAGTCCCAGCAGGGCCAGCAGGAACGCCATGGCCAGGAAGCCCGGCACGCGGAACAGGCGCATCTTGGCCAGCACCGTTTCGCCGAGCGCGAGCAGCGCGCCCAGCGCCGCGAGCTTGAGCACCAGCGCGGCGAGCGCGCCCAGCAGCGCCAGCGGGCTCAGGCGCGTCGCCAGCCCCCAGGGCAGGAACAGGTCCACGGTCAGCACCGCGAACAGCGCCAGCTTGAGCTGCGCCGCCCACTCCATCAGCGCCAGATGGCGGCCGCTGTATTCCAGCAGCATGCCCTCGTGGATCATGGTCAGTTCCAGATGCGTGCTGGGGTTGTCCACCGGAATGCGCCCGCATTCGGCCACGCCCACCAGCAACAGCGCCGCCAGCGCGAACATGTACGAAGGCCGCAGCACGCTGTCGCCGGCCAGCGTGCTGGCGGCCATGCTGGCCAGGTTGGTGGTGTGCGTGGTCATCGCCAGGGTGAACACCACCAGCAGCAGCGCGGGTTCGGCGAAGGTCGTCACCAGCATCTCGCGCGAGGCGCCCATGCCGCCGAACGCCGTGCCGGCATCCAGCCCGGCCAGCGTCAGCATGATGCGCGCCAGGCCCAGCAGGCCGATCAGCGCGATCGCATCGGCGACGCGCGCGCCGGGCAGCAGCGTGCTCAGCACCGGCAGCGCCGCCGCCGCCAGCAAGGTGGCGGCGAACACCACGTACGGCGCGATGCGAAACAGCGGCGAGGCCGTGCGCGCCACCACGGCTTCCTTGCCCAGCAGCTTGCGCAGCTCGCGATACGGGGTCAGCAGCGGCGCGCCGCGACGATTCTGTAGGCGTGCCTTGACGCGGCGTATCCACGCCACCAGCAACGGCGCCGCCGCCAGCAGCAGCAGCGGCTGCAGCAGCGCGGCAGTCAAGGTCAGGACACGATCCACAACAACACCAGCAGAGTAATGAGTGACCAGGCCAGATAACGCCGCACGTGCCCGGCCTGCATGCGCCGGGCGCGGTCGGCGACGCGATCGGTCAGCGCACCCAGCGGCAGGTACAGCTGGCGCCAGGCGCGATCACCGACGGCCAGTTCGTAACGCCCCGGCGTGACTTGTTCGTGCAAGGCATACAGCGGCGCGAACACGCGGCGCTGCGGTTGTGCAAAGCCCGCCGCGCTGTATTGCATGCGCGGTGTCGGCGGCGCAAAGCCGCAATCCCATGGCACGGCGCGACGTATCGCCGCGCGCCGCCGCGGGCGCAGCAGCGCCACGCCCAGTGCGCCGACGACCAGCAATACCGCGAGGATCGGCAGGGGTGCGTAACTGGCCACGCGCGGGCTGATCGGCGTCAGCCACAGCCAGCCGTCGCCAGTCACCGCGGCGCCGGTCAACTGCGTCGCGGCGCGTGCCAGCAGGCCCAGTACCGGGCCCGGCAGCAGCGCGGCGATGGCGATGCCCAGGACCAGCAGCGCCTGTCCGGCCAGCATGCCGCGGCCGACCTCGTGTGCGTGCCGTGCCTGGCGCGAACGCGCGCGGCCGAGGAAAGCCGTGCCGAAGGCGCGCACGAATACGGCCGCGCCCAGCGCCGCGGTCAACGCCAGCGCCGCCGCCGCCAGCGGCACCAGGATGCGCAGCAGGCTGTCGTGCAATTGCCAGGCCTGCAACGCCGCCTGGAACGTCAGCCATTCCGACACGAAGCCATTGAACGGCGGCACCGCCGCCATGCCCAGGCAGCCGATCAGGAAAAACCAGCCGGTGCGCGGCATGCGCCGCAACAGGCCGCCAAGATGATCGAGGCTGCGTTCGTGCGCACCATGCAGCACCGCGCCAGCGCCCAGAAACAGCAGGCCCTTGAGCAGCGCGTGGTTGAGCGCCTGGTACAGCGCGGCCACCAGCGCCAGCGCGGCCAGCGCCGGATGCCCGGCGGCCTGGAAGATCTGCGCCAGCCCCAGCGCCAGAAAGATGATGCCGAGGTTCTCGATGGATGAATACGCCAGCAGGCGCTTCAGATCGGTCTGCTGCAATGCGAACAGCACGCCCATCACCGCGGTGGCGCCGCCGACCAGCACCAGGGTCACACCGAATCCCCACTGCGGCGGGCCGAGCAGATCGAACACCACGCGCAGGAAGCCGTACAGCGCCACCTTCAGCATCACCGCCGACATCAGCGCGGAAATGTGCGAGGGCGCGGCCGGATGCGCCTCCGGCAGCCACACGTGCAGTGGCGCCAGGCCGGCCTTGGTGCCGAAACCCAGCAGCGCCAGCGTGAAAGCCACCGCGGCCCAGAACGCATCGGGATGCACGGCGCGCATCGCCGCGAACGAGAAACTGCCGCTGGCCGCGGCCAGCACGCCAAAGGCCAGCAGGATCGCCAGCCCGGCCACGTGCGCCATCAGCAGATACAAAAACGCGGCATGGCGGTGCTCGGCCTGTTCGTGCTGGAACGCCACCAGAAAATACGAGGCCAGCGACATCAGCTCCCACGCCACCATGAACAGGAACGCATCCGCCGCCAGCAGCACGCCGAGCATGCCGAGCACGAACAGGGCGGTGAACACGCCCAACGCGGCCAGAGAATCGCGCCCGTTGCGAAACTCGCGCGCGTAACCGGGACCATAAACCGCCACCGCCAGCAGGACCGCGCCGAGGATCAGCAAAAACACGCCGGTCAGGGGGTCGACGCTCACCTCCCACGGCAGCCACGGCAGGCCCAGCGGCAGCACGGCCTGATGCGCGCCGCCAAACCACAGCGCATCGATGCCGGACGCGAGCGCCGCCAGCGCACACACGCCGAGCAGCGGAAAACTCAGCCACGACAGCACCCGCGGCCAGCGTGACGCGGCCAGACTGACCGCCGCCGAAGCCAGCGCCGCCAGCACGGCGACACCAGCCAGCGGCAGCGCGAGCGCGGCGAGCATCATGGCGGGGCCGGTTCCGATGGCGCTGTCGGCGATTTCAGGCGCACGCCGCGTCCGCCGCTGCTGATCTGGCCCTCGCCGATCAACTCGATGCCGCCGCGCTCCAGCGCATCGATCAGCTTCATCAGCGAATCCACGGTGCCGCGCACGGTGCCATCGCTGGCTTCCATGCGCTGGATGGTGGGCACCGACAAACCGCACAGCTCGGCCAGTTGACGCTGGTCAAGGCCGAGTAGCGCGCGCGCGGCGCGCAGTTGCGGTGCGGTGATCACGCATCAATCCTGATGTGCAAAATAATACTAATGCTATTTCAAACATCATTATTGGCGCAAATGGCTGCATCTTGCGTGCGCGGGCTCGACGCGCGTGGTGCGTCGCGGCATGCTGTGTGTGCTCGCCACCGTCTGATACGCGCGCCGACCGCCGCGACAAAACCAGGCCCGTGCCATGCCCTCCCAAGCCTTCGCGATCACTACGCCTGACCTGCTGCTGCGACCCTTGCGCCACGGCGACGCGACGCGCTTCGCGGTGGCGGTGCGCGAATCGGCGGCCAGCGTCGGGCGCTGGATGCCGTGGCCGCGCGCGGATTACACGACGCAGATGGCGCTGGCCTGGTTCGCCGATTGCGCGGCGCAGCGGCGCGCTGAAACCGCACACGCGTTCGGCATTTTCAGCCGCGACGGGCGCGAACTCCTCGGCGGCGCCGGGCTCAATCGCATCGACGCGCAACACCGCAGCGCCAATCTCGGCTACTGGGTGCGACACACGCGCGAGGGGCAAGGCATCGCCACGCAGGCGGCGCGCGCCTTGCTGGATTTCGGTTTCGACACGCTGCAACTGGCGCGCATCGAGATCGTGGCGGCCGCGGGCAACGCCGCCAGCGCGGCGGTGGCGCGCAAGGCCGGCGCGACGCTGGAATGCATCGCGCGCAATCGCCTGATCGTGGGCGGCCAGCCGGTGACGGCGCGCGTGTTCGCGTGCGTGCCGATGACGCCCACTGCCGCCCATGCGCAGCCTGCGTGCAAACCCGTGCAAGGCCCACGACACACGCTGCCGCCCGCGCGCGTCGTGCTGCGCGCGCTGCGACCCGACGATGCGCGGACGTTTCTGGCTGCCGCCCGCAGCAGCCGCGCCGCGCATCATCCCTGGCTGCGCGCGCCGCAGACGCCGCAGCAATTCCGCGCGCTGCTGGCGCGCGCCGCGCAGCCCGATCACCACACGCACCTGGTGTGCCTGCGCGACAGCGGCGCGGCGGTCGGCGTGATCAATCTCAGCAATATCGTGCGCGGCGCATTGTGCAGCGCGTATCTGAGCTACTACGTGTTCGCCGGACACGAACGCCAGGGCTTGATGCGCGAGGCGCTGCACGCCGCCGTGCGCCACGCCTTCGGTACGCTCAAGCTGCACCGGCTGGAGGCCAATATCCAGCCCGGCAATGCCGCTTCGCGCGCGCTGGTGCGCGCCTGCGGCTTCACGCTGGAGGGTTTCTCGCCGCGCTATCTGAAAATCGGCGGTCGCTGGCGCGATC
>DZBX01000297.1 GCA_022730075.1 Rhodanobacter sp.
TGTTCACCTCGCGGCGATTGTTGTTGATCCAGTGCAGCAGGTGCAGCTTGCCGCTATTGACCACCGGCTTGACCAGGATCGTCCATGGTTTGCCCGCAGGTGTGCTGGCGATGCTCAGCTCGATGGTCTGGCCCAGCGTGCCCTGCAGCAGCTCGTACGGATTGATCGAGGCGGTCAACGGCTTGCCGTTGATGGCCAGCACGTAATCACCCTGCTTGACCTTCAGCCCCGGCTGCGCCAACGGCGCGTAATAGCCCGGCACGGTGTTGTCACCGCGGAAGATGCGCTTGAGGTAATAACGACCGGCACTGGCGTTGAGCGCGAACTCGACACCCAGGCCCGCGGTCGGCTGCGGCGGCGTCTTCCAGCCCATGTCGCCACCGAAGATGTACATGTGGCTCTCGCCCAGCGAGCCGATCATGTTGGCCATGATGTAGTTCAGATCCTCGCGGTCCTGCACCAGCGGCAGCAAGGCGCGGTAGTGGCCGCCGATCATCGCCCACTTCGCCTTGATCAGCTGGGGATTGACGAAGTAGTCGCGCACGTTGCGCCAGGCCTCGTTGTAGATCTCGGCCCACTCCGCGCGCGGATCGACCTGCATCTGCATGTTGGACGTGTTCAGCGGCTTGGCCTTGGCCTGCGCGTTGAACAGCGCGGGACGCAGCACCCACTTGCCGTGGAAGTTGTACAACAGCGTCGAGCCGTTGGCGGACAGCGCGAAGCCGCCGCCGATGCCCTGCACCAGGGTCAGTGCCTTGCGCTTGGCCAGGTCATAGGCGCGCAGCTCCGGCATCTGGCCGGGAATCGCACCGCCCAGCACCGGCACCGGTACCGTGACGTAGTACAGGACGCCCTTGGCTTCGGCGGTTTGCTCGATGTTGGCCGCCGGCACCGGCACCTGCACCGCGCGTTCGATCAGGCCGTTGAAGTCGATGTTGACCGCGGGCGTCTTGGCCTTGGCCTTGCCCTTCGCGCCCGGTTTCGGCTTGGATGCGGCCGGTGTTTGCGTGCGCGGCGCGAACGGTGACGGCGTGCTGGCCTGCAGCGTGGTCACGTACAAACCATCGGGCACCACGCCGGATGCACCGAAGTTGTAGCTGGAGATCACCGGATTCACCAGCCGCGCCGAGACAAAGTACAAATACTTGCCGTCCTGCGAGAACGCCGGGTTGCTGTCATTGAAATCACCGCGACTGACCTGGTGCAACTGGCCGTTGTCGACGCCGTAGATGAACAATGCGTGCAGATGATTGGGCAGGTGCTTGGAGAACGCCAGCCAGCGGCTGTCCGGCGCAAAGGCCACGTCCTCGAACGCGCCGATGA
>DZBX01000298.1 GCA_022730075.1 Rhodanobacter sp.
TGCGTATTCCAGCGAAGCCGATCACTGATTCCAATCTGATGGCGATCAGGATTCCAATGCATGCCGATCACTATCGGAGCGAAGCGACGCGGGCTTGTTTCATGATGCGGAAGTGATCGCGGCGAGTCAATCTTTCCGTGTTTGAGCGGGGAGTAGGGGTGTGGGGCGAGGGGGCGGCGTTTGAGCCCCCTTGCCCCGCCCCAGCACGTATTGACCAGCGCGGCCGAACTACATCAAGCATTCTCTTTCCCTCCCTTCGGGCCGCGCCGTTTCCGCATGCTCTCGCCCTGCAGTTCGATGCGGTGGGCGTTGTGCACCAGGCGGTCGAGGATCGAATCGGCGACGGTTGGATCGCCGATCTGGGCGTGCCAGGAAGCGACCGGCAGTTGGCTGGTCAGCAGCGTGGAGTGCGCCTGGTAACGCGCGTCGCAGATTTCAAGAAAGTCGCGCCGCTCGGCTTCGGTCAACGGGGCCATGCAGAAGTCGTCGACGACCAGCACATCGACCCGGCCCATGCCATGGAGCAGTTTCGAGTGGCTGCCGTCGGCGCGGGCGGTGGCGAGATCGCGAAACATCTCGGCGGCTTTCAGGAAGAGCGCCGTGTGGCCGTCGCGGCAGGCTTTCTGCGCAATGGCCCGGGCCAGCCAGGTTTTGCCAATCCCCGTGGGGCCGAGCAGAAACAGGTTCTGGCGGGCCTCGACCCAGGCCGATTGCTGCGTCAGGGATCGCACCACGGCACGGTCCAGGCCGCGCGGGGTGCGATAGTCGATGTCCTCGACGCAGGCCGTGCCCTGCAGGCGGGCATTGCGCAGACGGCGCTCCAGGGCGCGGTTCTGGCGCCAGTCCCATTGGCGGTCGATGAGCAGGCCCAGGCGCTCCTCGAAGCTGAGTTGGTGGATGTCTGGCTCCTGCATCTGTTGTTGCAGGGCCTCGGCCATGCCGCGCATGCGCATGGCGCAGAGTTTGTCGAATGTGGGTTGGTTCAGCATGATGGTTCCTTACTGCATGGGTGGCGGGTCGAAGTATTCCGACCCGCGGATGTTGGGGTGGTCCAGTGGCGGCCGGGGCTCTGCGGCGGCGGGTTCCGGCAAAGAGTCCAGATGACGTCTGAGCATGGATTCCACGCTCTTGTATGAGTAGGTGCCGTGGGCCAGCGCCCGGCGCGCGGCGGCTTCCACGCGCTGCTTGCCGTATTTGTCGCCGAGCCGGATGATGCCCAGACAGGAACGGAATCCCTGCTCCGGATGCGGCTTGGAGGCGAGGATGCGCTCCAGCAGTTCGGCGGTGAGCGGACCGACGGTCCTGCCCCATTCCACCAG
>DZBX01000299.1 GCA_022730075.1 Rhodanobacter sp.
ACCACACGTACTGCAGCAGGACGGTGCCGCCATTGCTGCGGTAGTGGTGTCCGTGCACGCCCAGCCACGCCAGCTTGAGGCGCCACGGGCCTTGGCCCTGCCAGTCCAGACCGACTCCCGCCGTCCACGCGCCGCCAGGCAGCGGCGTCGTGCCGCTTACCGACAGGGACTGCGCGCCGATGAACTCGGTGCTCAGCGGGCTGCGGTTGCCGGTGAATCCCTCGCCGCCAACTTGCACCCATGGCGTCAGCGTGCTGGCGCTCAGCGCGATCACCTTGCCCAAGCGCACGCCCGCGCTGTTGCGCCACAGCGTCTGGCCGAATCCGCCATAGGTGATGTCCAGCAAGCCTGCGCCGCTCTCCGTCGTGCTGCCGTAATGGCTGTGCAGGTAGCTGGTGCTGAAGTAGGGCTCGACAAACACGCCGCCATGACCCAGGCCATCGTGCGTATCGACGCGCGCCGCGAAGCCGATGAAACTGCCCGTGCTGCGCGCGTTCGCGGCCAGGCCCAGCGTGGGCAGCAGGCGCGTGCTGTCCGCGCGCAGGCGGCCCGCGCCCAGACTGATCGCGGCGCGCATCTTGCCGGCTTTGGCGATGGCGTACACGAAGGCCGCCTTGGGCCGACCCTCCACGCGCGTGTTGCCTTGCGTGGTGGTGGTGTTGTCGGCGCTCAACGCGCCGCCGACCACCAGGCCCTGTTCCGGCGCCACGCCAAAGCCCAGCGCCGCGATGCGTGTGCGCTGCTGGATGCCGCCCAGGGCGCCGTTGCTGCCGGTGTACTGCACCCACGCCCCCTTGCGCCCCAGGCCCATGCCCGTACCCGGCGCACTGCCGGCACCGCCCAGCACCGTCTGGAAGGTCGCGTCCAGCGCCAACGCGTTGGTGCTGGCGTAGTTCGGCATGCTGCTGCTGAAAGCCACGGGATTGGCATTGAGCTTCAGCGTCACGTCATTGGCCGAGTAGGTCACCGTGGGCGACAGATACGTGGCGAAGGCCGGATTGTCGAAGGTGCTGGCGAAGGTGCCGGAGACGCCGCCGGCCGCATGCAGCAGGTCGTAGGTATCGCCGATGGTGTAGTCGCCGGCCAGCGGATCGATCTGCAGCGCGCCGGCCAGGCTGGCCGTGCCGCCCACCTGCAACTGGCTGTAGCCGGTTCCGGCCACCGTCTGCGGGCTGACTGCCAGCGCCAGCGTGGCACCTGCCGATTGGCTGTAGTTGCCGTTGACGGTGAGGATGCCGAGGCTGCCGCCCGGCATCACCGTGCCGGCGTTGCTCACGTTGCCGCCGATCGTGCCGTGGCCGCGCAGCGTGGCGCCGCTG
>DZBX01000128.1 GCA_022730075.1 Rhodanobacter sp.
TCGCCCGGTGAGCCCGCTATCTTACATCCCTTTCCACTACCGTCAAGCACTCTCATGCCACTTCCATCCTCCAGGACATCGCTCGCCACGGCGCAGGATCGTCGCCGCCTTGAGCACATTGATGCGATTGGCGGCGGCCGCACTGCACGACATAGACTCCTGTTCACGCAAACACTTTGGAGTTCGCTCATGAAGCGCACGTGCACGTTGCTGACCGTGATCATCAGCATGATGCTGGTGATGGCAGCGCCGGCGGCGCTCGCGCAGGAACACCTCGCCGCGCCACGCAAGCCGTTGCCGGTAGTCACGGTAACGCTGGCGCGCACGCACTTCACCACGCAGGTCGCGACAACGGATGAAAGTCGCGCTTATGGGTTGATGGATCGCGTCACGATGCCCGCCGACAGCGCGATGCTGTTCGTGTTTCGTCACGCCGAGCCACGCTGGTTCTGGATGAAGAACACGAAGATCCCGCTGGATATCCTGTTCTTCGATGCGCAGCACAACCTGGTGGCGATGCAGCTCGACGCGCTGCCTTGCCGCGCCGATCCGTGCAAGGTCTATCCCAGCGGGAAGCCGGCGCAGTATGTGCTGGAGTTGGCCGCCGGCACCGCGCGACGCCTGGGCCTGCATGAAGGCGCGCGGCTGCATGTCCAAGGCCACTACGGCGACGTGCAGTGAGCGCCGTCAACACGACGCCGTGATCTTGCTCAGGCGGTTTCGACGAGCTCGAAATCGGCTTTCGTAGCTCCGCAATCGGGACAGGTCCAGGCATCGGGAATGTCTTCGAAGCGAGTGCCTGGCTCGATGCCCTCTTCGGGGATTCCAAGCGCTTCGTCGTAGATGTAGCCACAGACGACACACATGAACTTGCGCGGGGTTGCGGACATGGTCAAGGCAATGGTTGATGACGAACGCGCGATTGTCGCAGAACTTGGACGCGCCTCCACGTTCGGCATAAGCGCGTGACACCGACGCCGCTAACAGGCCGGCGCGGCTTGTACGCGATCACCGACGGGCCGCGCACCGATCTGCTGGAGCGCGCCTCTGCCGCGCTGCGCGGAGGCGCCAGCATGCTGCAATACCGCGACAAATCCGGCGCGGCGGCGCAGCGGCGCAGCGAAGCCGAAGCATTGCTGGCAATCTGCAAGGTGCACGGCGCGCTTTGCATCATCAATGACGATGTCGACTTGGCGCATGCAGTGCACGCGCATGGCGTTCACCTCGGCGAGCAGGATGACGACTTGCTGCACGCACGCGACACGCTGGGCCGGCACGCCATCATCGGCGTGTCGTGCTACGACGACCTCGGACGCGCACGCGCGGCCACGAGGCAAGGCGCGGATTACCTCGCCTTCGGCGCGTTTTACCCGTCACCAAGCAAACCGCAAGCGCGGCGCGCGCATCCACAACTGCTGCGTGATGCGCGCGACTTCGGCTTGCCGCTGGTGGCGATCGGCGGCATCACGCCCGACAATGGCACGACGTTGATCGCGGCCGGTGCGGATTTCCTCGCCGTAATTTCAGGTGTGTTTGCCGCGCCTGACATAGAAGCCGCTGCGCGCCGCTACAGCGAATTGTTCACTACGCCGATATCCAGACCATGAGCAGCAATCACGAACTGTTTCAACGCGCCGGCGAACTGTTGCCAGGCGGCGTCAATTCGCCGGTGCGCGCCTTCAACGCAGTCGGCGGCGAGCCGTTTTTCACCGCGCGCGCGGACGGCCCGTACCTCTGGGACGTCGAAGGCAAGCGCTATATCGACTACGTCGGCTCGTGGGGCCCGATGATCGCCGGCCACAACCACCCGCATGTACGCGAGGCTGTGCAGCGCGCCGTCGCCGACGGACTGTCTTTCGGCACGCCTTGCGCCGCGGAGGTCGCGATGGCCGAGGCCATCACGCGGCTGGTGCCATCGATCGAAATGCTGCGCATGGTCAACTCGGGCACCGAGGCGACGATGGCCGCGATCCGTCTGGCGCGCGGCGCCACCGGGCGCAGCATCATCGTCAAGTTCGAGGGCGGCTACCACGGTGTCGGCGACAGCTTTCTGGTGAAGGCCGGTTCGGGCGCGCTGACCTTCGGTGTGCCCTCCTCGCCAGGCGTACCGAAGGCGCTGGCCGATCTCACTTTGACCCTGCCCTACAACGACACCGACGCCGCGCGCGCGCTGTTCGCCGAACATGGGCAGCAGATCGCCTGCGTGATCGTCGAGCCGGTGGCCGGCAACATGAACTGCATCCCGCCGCTACCCGGATTCCTCGAAACGCTGCGTGCGCTGTGCACGCAACACAGCGCCGTGCTGATCTTCGACGAGGTCATGACCGGCTTCCGCGTGGCCCCCGGGGGCGCACAGCAGCTCTATGGCATCACCCCGGACCTGACCACGCTGGGCAAGATCATCGGCGGCGGCATGCCGGTGGGCGCCTATGGTGGCCGTCGCGAACTGATGCGACAGATCGCGCCGGCCGGACCGATCTACCAGGCCGGCACGCTCAGCGGCAATCCGGTGGCGATGGCGGCGGGACTCGCCATGCTGGAGCTGCTGGCGCGGCCCGGATTCCACGCCGCGCTCGAGCAGACGACCATGCACCTCTGCGCCGGATTCGAAACGCTCGCACGCGAGCAAGGCGTGCCGTTCACCAGCAACCACGTGCCGGCCATGTTCGGCCTGTTCTTCCACGTCGGCCCGGTGCACAGCTATGCCGCGGCCACGGCCGCGGACATCCCGGCGTTCCGCCGCTTCTTTCACGCCATGCTGGCGCGCGGCGTGTACCTCGCGCCCAGTGCATTCGAGGCCGGCTTCGTGTCCTCGGCACACGGACAGAGCGAAATCGAACAGACGCTCGAAGCCGCGCGCCACGCCTTCCGCGCCGTCGCGCAAAGCACGGCATGAGCGGCGGCAAGGACGCGCCACGCGGTGAGGCGCTGCATATCGAGCCACTGCGCGACCACGAGGATGCCACCATCGTCGGCCGCTGGATCTACCAAGAATGGGCGCGCTTCGAGGGCAAAGCGGTGTGGCGCGAGAACCGCGCCGATCTGCAACACAGCCTCGATCCTGCCGTTGCCATCCCCAGATTTTTTGTCGGCCTCGTCGACGGCGAACGCGTGGGCTGCGCCAGCATCGTGCCGCACGACCTGCCAACACGTCCCGACCTCGGCCCGTGGCTGGCCAACATCCTGGTGTTGCCAGACTGGCGCCGGCGCGGTTTCGGTCGCCAGCTGGCACGCGCAGCGATGGACCACGCCTGCCGCCACGTGCCCGTGCTGTACCTCTACACCTTCGACCAGGTGGACCTGTACCGGCACCTGGGCTGGACCGTGCTGGAACAGAGCGAATACAGCGGCCGCAGCATCACCCTGATGCAGTATCGTTGCACGGGGTGAGCCGCTCGCCGCGTAGCAGCAGCATCATGCAGCCACCACGAGTTGATCGCGCGCAGGGCGGTAGTCTGCGCAACCGTGCAGTATCCCGACCGAGGAGAGCCCCATGCATCGACTCTTGACCGTCCTTTTCTGCGGCCTGCTGGCCAGCCCGCTGGCCGCCGCCGCATCGCACGACGCGACGCCCGCGCATCCTGCGCCAGCGGCCTCCGCCCAGATCTCCAGCGCCGCGCTGGACAGCACTGCCGGCGGCATCGCGCGGGCCGAATGGATGGACGCCAAGCCCGTGCTGGCCAAGCACGCCATGGTGGTCAGCGCACAGCATTACGCGACGCAAATAGGCCTGAGCATCCTCAAGCAAGGCGGCAACGCGGTGGATGCCGCCGTCGCCGTCGGCTACGCGCTGGCCGTGGTGCATCCCTGCTGCGGCAACATCGGTGGCGGTGGCTTCATGACCCTCCACCTGGCCAACGGCAAGAACATCTTTCTCGACTTCCGCGAGCGCGCGCCGCTGGCGGCCACGCCGACGCTGTTCCAGGACGCGCAGGGCAACGTGGTGCCCGGCCGCAGCACCAAGACCTGGCTGGGCGTGGGCGTACCCGGCTCGGTGATGGGCCTGGACGCGGCGCTGAAAAAATACGGCACGATGAGCCTGAAGCAGGTGATGGCCCCGGCCATCAAGCTGGCGCGCGACGGTTACGTGCTGGAGCCTGGCGACGTCAAGATTCTGGACACGCGCAGCAAGGACTTCGCCGCGCACCCCAATGTCGCCGCCATCTTCCTCAACCACGGCCAGCCCTGGAAAGCGGGCGAGCGGCTCAAGCAGCCCGAGCTCGCGCACACGCTGGAATTGATCGCGCAGGGCGGCAGCAAGGCCTATTACGACGGCCCCATCGCCAAGGCCATCGTCGCCGCCAGCGCGAAGCACGGCGGCATCCTCAGCCTGAAGGACTTCCGCGACTACCGCGTGGTCTGGAGCAAGCCGCTGTCGTGTCGCTACCGCGGCTACACCGTGGAGACACCGCCGCCGCCGAGTTCCGGCGAGACGGTGTGCGAGATCCTGCGCATCCTCGATGGCTATCCGCTGGCCCAGTGGGGCTATGCCTCGGTGCTGACCACGCACGTTCTGGCCGAGGCCGAGCGCCACGCCTTCGCCGATCGCAACACCTATCTGGGTGATCCGGCCTTCGTGCACAACCCGATCCAGCGCCTGCTCTCCACCGCCAACATCGAGCGCATCCGCAGCCAGATCCAGCCCGATCGCGCCACGCCCTCGTCCGAGGTCAAGGGCAGCCTGGGCGCCGCCGAAGGCATGCACACCACGCAGTTCTCGGTGCTGGACGCCAAGGGCAACGCGGTCAGCGTCACCTACAGCATCAACTATCTGTTCGGCGTCGGCATGATGGCCGGCGACACCGGCTTCTTCCTCAACAACACCATGGACGACTTCACCTCCAAGCCGGGCGTGCCCAACTCGTTCGGGCTGGTGCAGGGCCACGTCAACGAGATCCAGCCGGGCAAGATTCCGCTGTCCTCGATGGTGCCGAGCATCGTGCTCAAGCACGGCAAGGTGTTCATGATCACCGGCAGCCCGGGTGGCTCGACCATCATCTCGACCACGCTGGAGAGCATCCTCAACGTCGTCGACTTCGGCATGAACATGCAGCAGGCCGTCGATGCACCGCGCATGCACATGCAGTGGTACCCGGACGCCATCTTCGTCGAGCCCGGCTATCTCACGCCGACCACCCAGGCGGCGCTCGAGAAGATGGGCTACACGTTCAAGGTCGTTCCCGCCTGGGGCGCGGACGAGGCGATCCTGGTCAATCCGGTCACGCGCATGATCGAAGGCGCCAACGACCGCCGCCGCCCGGCAGGTCTGGCTGCGGGGTACTGATGCGCGCGTGCGCCGCGCGTCATCGGTCGCGAGATGCCGGTGGCAGGGCGGATGCATCGGCTGCACGGCACCGCTGCGCCCGCGCCTGCAATTGTGCGCGTTCACGCGCGTTGCCGGCGAGGTCCGCGGCGCGCTCGAATTCGACGCACGCCGCGCGCATCTCGCCGATCTTTTCCAGCAGATCGCCGCGCACCGCCGCCAGCAGGTGGTAGCCGGCCAGTTCCGACGCATCGTGCAACATGTCCACCAGTTCGAGTGCCGCCGCGGGGCCATAGGCCATGCCCACGGCCACCGCATGGTTGAGCGCCACCACCGGCGAAGGCGCGGCCTGCAACAGCGCGTCATACAGCGCGACGATGCGCGGCCAATCGGTATCGGCAAAGCCGGGCGCGCGGGCATGGCAGGCGGCGATGGCGGCCTGCAGCGCGTAGGGGCCAAGTGGGCCGCCAAGCGCCTCAGCGCGTGCCAGCGCGGCCAGTCCACGGCGGATCAACAAGTGGTCCCAGCGGCTGCGATTCTGCGCGGCCAGCAAAATCGGTTCGCCCTGCGCATCCACCCGCGCGGCCAGGCGCGAGGACTGGATTTCCATCA
>DZBX01000300.1 GCA_022730075.1 Rhodanobacter sp.
GCAGCGTCTGCATGGACGCCGTGTCGCTCATGCCGGCGTCACGCTCAGAGCAACAGCCTGCGCAGATCGCCGAGCGCGCGCGCCATGAACGCGGTGAAGCGCGCCGCGGCGGCGCCGTCGATGACGCGATGGTCGTAACTCAGCGACAGCGGCAGCAGCAGACGTGGTTCAAACGCCGTACCGTTCCACACCGGCTGCAGGCTGCTCTTGCTGACGCCGAGGATGGCGACTTCGGGCGCGTTGATGATCGGCGTGAACGCGGTGCCGCCGATGCCGCCCAGCGAGGAGATCGAGAAGCAACCGCCGGACATGTCGGCCGGCGTCAGCTTCTTGTCGCGCGCCTTGACCGAGATCGCGCCCAGTTCGCGCGCCAGATCCAGCAGGCCTTTCTGATCGCAGTCGCGCAGTACCGGCACCACCAGGCCATCGGGCGTGTCCACGGCGATGCCGATATGGAAATACTTTTTCAGCGTCAGCGTGTCGCCAGCCGCATTGAGCGAGGCGTTGAACGTGGGGAACGCCTGCAGCGCCGCCACCGCAGCCTTGATCAGGAACACCAGCGGGGTGACCTTCAGATCCTTCTGCTCCGCGCCGAGCTGCTTGCGAAATGCCTCCATCGCGGTGATGTCGGCCAGATCGTGCTGGGTGACGTGCGGAATCAGCGCCCAGTTGCGCGCCAGGTTGGCGCCAGTGGCGCGTTTGATCTTGCCCAGCGGTTGCGCCTCGATCGGACCGAACTTGGCGAAGTCGATCTCCGGCCAGGGCAGCAGGTTGAGTCCGTTGCCAGCCGCGCCGCTGCGCGCGCCACCGCCATCCAGGGCCTGCTTGACGAAAGCCTGCACGTCCTCGCGCAGGATGCGCCCACCCTTGCCACTGCCCTTGACCTGCATCAGGTCCACGCCCAGCTCGCGCGCGAACAGGCGCAGTGCCGGGCTGGCATACGGCACTTGATCCGGCATCACCGCACTGCTGTCGAAGCGCACGGGAGCTGGCGCGGCCGCCACCGCGGCGGCACGTGCGGGCACTGGGGTCACAGGCACGGCAGGTGCTGGTGCTGGTGCAGGCGTTGACACGGCGGATGCAGGCGCTGCTGCAGCGGATGCGGGTTTCGTCGCACCCGCCCTCGGCGCCGGCGGCGCGCCAGCCTCGACGGCCTCGATCAGCGCGATCAGCGTGCCTTCGGACACCGCATCGCCCAGCTTGACCTTCAGCTCCTTCACCACGCCCGCGGCCGGCGCCGGAACCTCCATCGTCGCCTTGTCCGATTCCAGCGTCACCAGACCCTGGTCTCGGGTCACCGTATCGCCGGGCTT
>DZBX01000129.1 GCA_022730075.1 Rhodanobacter sp.
CGCAAAAGGCCATGCGCAGACTGTGCGCGCGCGACGCCGCGGACAGGCCCGGCAAGCCGTTGCCGCGTGGGCACTTGACAAGCGCCCATGTGTATTGTTGTATTGATACACATGGATGCATCGCAACTCACCATCAACCCAGGCGCCAGCGAACCGATCTACCGCCAGATCGTCGAGCAGGTGCGCCGCATGATCGCCAGCGCGCAGTTGCCGCCGGGTGACCTGCTGCCCTCGGTGCGCGAGGTGGCCGGCGCGCACGCCATCAACCCGATGACCGTGTCGCGCGCCTACAGCCTGCTGGAAAGTGAAGGCCTGCTCGAACGCCTGCGCGGGACAGGCATGGCCGTCGCCGCGCAGGCCCGCCGCGCGCGCCCGGAAAGCGAGCGCCTGGCCTTGCTCGATCCCCGCATGCAAGACCTCGCGCGCGCCGCGCGCGAGTTGGAGTTGCCGGCCAGCCGCGTGCTGCGCCGGCTGGGACAACTTCTGGAGGATGGAACGTGAATGCCATGATCAACACCGCTTCCCGCAACACGTCGCCCTTGTCCGCGCGTGGACTGCGCAAGAACTACGGCAGCACGCAGGTGCTGCGCGATGTCGATTTCGACCTGCCCGAGGGTGCCGTGCTGGGCCTGGTCGGCCGCAACGGCGCCGGCAAATCCACGCTGATCCGCGCGCTGATGGGGCTGATCGAGGTCGATGCCGGCAGCGCCACGGTGCTGGGCGAACCGGCGCTGGCCATGAGCGACCGCGTCAAGCAGCAACTGGGCTACGTGCCGCAGCAACCCGACGCGCTGGGTTGGCTGCGCGTGGACGAGATGTTCACCCTGCTGCGCGGCTACTACCCGAACTGGGACCAGGATTTCGTCGACACCCAGCTCGCGCGCACGCTACTGCCGCGCAATCGCGCGCTGGCCAGGCTCTCGCCCGGCGAGCGCCAGCAGGCCGCGCTGATCCGCGCGCTGGCGGTGCGCCCCAGCCTGCTGGTGCTGGATGAGCCCGCCGCCGCGCTGGACCCGGTGGCGCGGCGCGAACTGCTGCGCGAGATCGCACTGCGCGCCGGCGAATCCGGCACCTCGGTGCTGTTTTCCACGCACATCGTCAGCGACCTCGAGCGCGTGGCCTCGCATGTGGCCATCCTGCACCACGGCCGCATGCTGCTGCAGACACCGATGGACGACCTCAAGGAGCGCTATGCGCGCCTGTGGATTCCAGGCACCGCGTCGCCACCACGCATCGCCGGCGAGATCGCGCGCCGTCCGCAACACGCCTTCGGCGGCTGGTCGCTGGTGGTCGAGCAACGCGACGGCCGCTGGCCCGAAGCCGCGCAGCAGCCCGGCGCGCGCATGGAAGCGCTGGGGCTGGAGGACTTGTTCGTGGAGATCGCGGAATGAACGCGCAGGTAGTGAAGCAGTCCTGGCAGGTGGTGAGCCACAACAGATCCTGGCTGTTGTGGGCTTGCCTGCTGCTGGCGCTGTTGGTTGTGGCCGTCACGGCGCTGATGCCGGGTACAGGCAACCCGCAGCAGACGCGTACAGCTGCCTATGTGATCGGCATCGCGGCATCGTTCGCCTGGGCGCTGGTCGTACCGCGCCTGCTGTTGTGGCAGCGTGCCATGCGGCACATGCGCGCGCCGCGGGCCGGGGCCGTGCTGGCGGGGTCGCTCACGCTGTGCGTTGCACTGCTGCCTGGCTTGCCTCTGTTGGCCTTGATGTTGGCGGCGAAGCCCGATGCGCTGGCGCTGGCGATGGTCTGCTTCGCCTGTTTGGCGGCCCTGCACTGGGCGACTGGTCCACTTTGGCTCGCCGTCGGGATGCCGGCCGCCCAATTCGGCGGCATGCAGTTTCTGATCGCTGGCAGCAATCCCACCGTCGTTCCGCTGTTGTGGACACTCGATGCGTTGCTGGTCATCTATGCCGTGCTGCGCTGGCGCGAACTGCTTGTGCTTGACATCAGCACCCTGCAATGCAGGAAGTTGCCCGTGATCATGCGCATCGCCGATGGCGGCGTGCTGGCACCACAATCGATCCTGCGCACTCTCGAAGCCAGGCAAATGCGCGCGCCGATAAGCCATCACGCCGTGCTCGTGGATGCATCGCGCAATCCCGCGCAAACCCTGCGCACCTGGTTGGGGCAGCCCTTTGTTCCTCTGACAGCCAAAGGCCAACTCCGCGGCTACGCTCCGTATTGGCTGATGGCCGTCGCTACCTTCATGGTCGCCGCGTGGTTGCACTGGGCATCCTGGGCTGTCTGGATTGGCGTATGGCTGGTCATACCAGCCTTCATGATCATGTCATTCCAGGGGCAATCGCGGCTGTATGTCCTGTTCACCCTCAAACGCGGCGGAGAAATCGCCGAATTGTCCATGCTGCCCGGCCTCGGCACCCCCGATGCGGTAAGGCGAAACTTGCTGCTGGCCTCGTTCGGCCCAGTCGTGACCTTCATCGGCCTGTCCACCGCGAGCCTGATGCTGCCTGCCCTTTTGCTGGCTGCGCCGCTGAAGGTCACGCTGGGCATACCGGTGCTTGGCATTGCCAGCATGTGCTGGTTCGGGTGCAGCGCACTGCACATTCTGGCTCAGCGCGTGGACGACAGGCTCGACGCGCGGCGAATCGTGTCGCGACTTGCATTGCAGATCCCCATCCTTGCGCTGGCCATGGCGACCCTGATGGAGGGCTCGGGCATCACGGCCGGGATGTTCGGCGCGGCGCAGGCCATCTGGATCACACGCGCGCTCATGCTCGCATGGGCCTTGCTGAGCACCTTCATGATCTTGCGAGCTTCGCGCGACTGGCGCGCCTTCCAGCGCCGCCCGCACCCGTTCATGCAGCGCTGAGATGGCGAACCCGAGGAGCGCAACGACATGAATGCCTACGCCAGTCTGATTCGCAGCGCGCGCATGGTGCATGCACTGCGGCCCTGGGTACTGTATGCATGCCTGGTGATGCTGGCATTGATGGCAGGCGTCATGCTGTTCACGCCGCCGCATCACCCGCATGCGTTTGCATTTGGATTCTTCGCCGCGGTCTGCTGGGCGCTGGTCGGCTCGCGGCTGCTGCTGGTGCAGCGCGCGCTGCGGCACGCCCGGGTACCCGACGTCGGCCGCGGCGTCGGCATCGCGCTGGCGCTGCTGGCCGTGCCGACCGTCGCGCTGCCAGCGCTGGTACTGGCCAGCATCCACGAGCTGACACTCGCATCCCTGGCGCTGCTGCTGTTGTGCAATGTGGCCGGCGTGTTGTGGGCGCTTGCGCCCATGCTGGTCTCTGTCGCCATTGCGCTTGCGCCCGGCGCCGTGAGCTTGCTGTCGTCGCTGCCGGAGCTGGCATGGCTGCGCCTTCCAGACAGCACGCGGGGGCCTGCGCTGATCGTGCTGGCGTTGGCGCTCACAGCTTATGTGGCGTGGCTATGGCGCGCCTGGCTGGATCGCGATCCGGCCGAATGCAGCGTCCTGTCGGTGCCGTGGGTGATGCGCATGGGTGACCTGCCCGGATTCGGCCTCATGGCACCCAACGTCGCTAACCAGCGCATGCTGCTGCGGCGCGATCGCCGCGGTACGCGGCGACGGCTTGCGCTGCCGATGGATGACCGCAGTCCCGCCATGCTCATCCGCCAATTGCTCGGCCCGCCTTATGCACTCGGCGGCCGCGAGCGGCTGGCGATGCTTGCGACATGCCTGCTGTCTGGACTGGGGGGCGCGCTGGGCGGCTGGCTGCTGCACTGGAGCGCAACCGGCATGGTGCTGGCACTTGGCGGCATGGCGACGATGCTGCTGCCGCTGCCGCTTGCCAGCGGCACGCTGAGCCTGCGTCTGAAGGCCACTCCCGATTTCCTTGCCGAACTTGCCCTGCTGCCTTGCCTCGGCACGCCCGCCGCAGCGCGCAAACATGTATTGCACGCCATGCTGGGACGCGACCAGCGCGACGAAATGCTGATGGCACTCGCCGCGCTGCTGCTGGCCTTCGCGCTGGGCGCGCCTCCAAGCGTGCTGATCCTGATGCTGGTGCTCACCGTGCTGGCCTTGGTCGCGCACATCGCCGTCGTGCTCAATGTCCTGGCGATGCACCCCGAACCGTCGCTGCTGCGACGCGCACTGCTGCCATTGGGCTGGTTCGTTGTGGTGCTCGCGCTGATCGTACCTTCCGGTGGGGTGTTGGTCATCGTCCTTGGCGCAGACGCGGGCATCGGCATCAACCGCGCGCTCTTCCTGGTGCTGGGCAGCGGCTGGGCGATCACCATCTCCACGCTGCTGACGCGCATCGCACTGGACTGGCGCCGCTTCCAGCGCCGCCCGCACCCGTTCATGCAGCGCTGAGGCCGCGACGATGCAGCACAGTTCCGCAGTACACGCCTCGACACCCGACCCGCACCCGGCCTCGGGTCTGGCCAGATCCGCATGGCGGGTGCTCGCGGGCGGCAGCGGCCGCTACTTCTGGGCTTCAGGTCCGCTGCTCGCAGCGCTTGCCTTGCTGGTGCGCGGACTCGATCGGCACGGACCGCAGCTGCTGCTGATCGCACTGGTCGTGGGCATGTATGCAACGGCAAGCCAGATGGGCCAGGGCGTGTTGCGCACCGCGCAGGCGCTGCGTGCGCTGCGCGTGCCACGCTGGCGCGGGCTGATCGCCGCGAGCATGCTGCTGCTGACAGGCATCCTGCTCGTGCCTGCGGTGCTCGTGCTCACGCTGCATGACGGCGCCTCCGCCGCGGCACCGCTGCAACTGTTGCTGCTGGCCTATGCGCTGGGCGTGATGCCACATGCACGCGCAGGGGCGGCGCAGCGGCTGCTCTCCGCGGTGCTGGTGATGGGCCCTTGGCTGGTCTGGAACCTGTGGACACCCGGCTGGGGCTACACCCTGCTGCTGCTCGGCGCCGTTGCCGCCGCGGGCTTCGCGCTGTTCCGCCACGCCCTGCGCCACGACAGCGACGCGACACGCGCGGGCGCTTCGTCGCGCGCGATGTTTCGCGGGCGGACACGCGCCGCGATCGCGGCGAACATCGTCACGGCACCCAGCCGGTTGCTGCCGGATGCGCGCAGGGTGGGTCCGCGTTTCCCCGCGCGCAGTCTGCGCCTGTTCCTGGGTGGCGCGTTGCTGCCGCGACCCTGGTGGCGACAGGTCTTGCGCGTGCTGCTGCCGCTGCTGGTTCTGCTGGTCGCGGTGCTTGCCGGAGTGCGCCAGCACTGGAGTGGCGGCGTGGCCGTCGTCGCGCCGCTGCTCGTCGTGGCTGGCACCTTCGTCGAAGCCGCACGCGGACTCGCGCAGCTCTCGGCGCTGCTGGTCAGTCGCAGCGCGAATCTCGCCGAACTCGCCCTGCTGCCCGGTCAGGGCGATGCCGAGCGCGCGCGACGCCACCTGCTGCAGGCCACGCTGTGGCCGGCGCTGCGCCGCGCGCTGGTCACGGTGCTGATCGGCATCGGCGCCTGCGCGCTGGCCCGCGCGCCGGGCGCGCTGCTGGCTTTGCTGGCCGCGTGCAGCGCGCTGGCCCTGCTGGCGGGCCAGGGAGCGATGCTTGGCATCCTGTCCTCGCAAGCCGTGCGGGCGCAGCGCCGCGCGCGGCCGCGCTGGGCAGTCTGGCTGCGCGCATCGGCCGTGCTGGCGGCGCTCGGCGTGCTGGCACGCATCAGTCAGTGGCTGATCTTTCCGCGGCCGGGCCTGCCCGGCCCCTTGCCCCTTGCCGCGCTGTTTGCGCTGACCTGGCTGTGCGTCGCCGCGGTGCTGGCCTGGCGCCTGCGCGAGCGTTGGCTGCGCCTGCAGCGGCTGCCGCACCCCTACCTGCAGCGCTGAAGGACCGCCGCATGACATCTGTCACTTCCTCCACCCAGCCCCGACAAGGGAATCTTTGC
>DZBX01000130.1 GCA_022730075.1 Rhodanobacter sp.
GGTCAGCGTGCGAAGTCCAGTGGCCGTGTCAGCCGCGCCAGCGCGTTGGCTTGCGCTTCGACGAGCGCCGATGGGTTTTCCACGCGCATGCCCAGTGGGCGGATCTGGCCGTCGAACAGGCTGTAGATCCAGGCGTGCACGGCCAGTTTCTGACCACGTGCCCAGGCGTCCTGCACCACCGTGGTCAGGCATACGTTGGCGGCCTGTTCGATCACGTTGAGTTCGCACAGGCGGGCATGGCGCAGGCTGTCCATGTCCACCTCGTCGAGCATGGCGCGGTGCTTCAGCATGACGTCGCCGACATGCCGCAGCCAGTTGTCGACCAGGCCCATGCGTCGCTGCTCCAGCACCGCCTGCACGCCGCCGCAGCCATAGTGGCCGACCACCAGGATGTGCTTGACCTTGAGCACATCGACGG
Organism: Rhodanobacter sp.; assembly: GCA_022730075.1. Classification (GTDB taxonomy): domain Bacteria; phylum Pseudomonadota; class Gammaproteobacteria; order Xanthomonadales; family Rhodanobacteraceae; genus Metallibacterium. The sequence goes on from DZBX01000130.1 coordinate 419, forward strand.
CGAACTGGATGGTGCTGAGGCAGTTCAGGTCGCCGTGCGCGACGACGTTGGCGACATTGCGGTGGACGAAGACCTCGCCCGGCGGCAGGCCGATGATCTCGTTGGCCGGAACGCGGCTGTCGGCGCAGCCGATCCACAGATATTGCGGCGCCTGCTGGCGCGAGAGGCGCTTGAAGAAGTCCGGGTCGCGCTCGCGCAGCGACTGGGCCCAGGTGCGGTTGTTGGCAAGAAGTTCGCTGATCTCGGGCATCCGCTCAGGATACCGCACCAGTGTCGCGACCGATCGCTCTGCAGGTGTCCTGGCGATGCGGAGCCGGCAGGGTCGCTTGCGCGGATGCGGCGCGGCAAGCGCCAAGCCGCGCATGGCCATCGTGACCATGCGCGGCGGCGCGGGGTGTCAGCTCACAGCACCTGCTCGCCGTGCAGGCTCACGTCGAGACCTTCGCGCTCCTGTTCCTCGCTGACGCGCAGGCCGATGGCGAAGTCGATCAGCTTGAGCAGGATGAAGGTGACCACGGCGTCGTAGATCACGGTGACGGCGATGCCCTTGGCCTGGATCAGCAACTGGCCCACGTTGCCTTCCAGGACGCCGGCGGTGCCGCCGATGGCTTTCACCGCGAACACGCCGGTGAGCAGGGCGCCGAGCGCGCCGCCGATGCCGTGCACGCCGAAGGCGTCCAGCGAGTCGTCGTAGCCCAGCCATTCCTTCATGTAGACGGCGGTGAAGAAGCACACCATGCCGGCGGCCAGGCCGATCACCAGCGCGCCACTGGGTGCCACGAATCCGGCCGCCGGCGTGATCGCCACGAGTCCGGCGACGGCACCCGAGCAGATGCCGAGGATGGTCGGCTTGCGCCGCGTCATCCATTCCACCGCCATCCAGCCCAGCGCCGCGGCCGCCGTCGCGATCTGCGTCACCGCCATGGCCATGCCGGCGCGGTCGTTGGCCGCCACCGCGGAACCGGCGTTGAAGCCGAACCAGCCGACCCACAGCAGCGACGCGCCGATCATCGTCAGCACGAGGTTGTGCGGTGGCATCGGCTCGCGCCCGTAGCCGACGCGCTTGCCCAGCACCAGCGCGGTGACCAGACCCGCCACGCCCGCATTGATGTGCACGACGGTGCCACCGGCGTAGTCGAGCACGCCATCACCGCCCAGCCAGCCGCCCGGCCCCCACACCATGTGCGCGATCGGCGCGTAGACCGCGAGCAGCCACAGGCCCATGAACCAGAGCATCGCCGAGAACTTCATGCGGTCGGCGAACGCGCCCGTGATCAGCGCCGGCGTGATGATCGCGAAGGTCATCTGGAAGGTCATGTAGGTCGACTCGGGGATCGTCGGCGCCAGCGCATTGACGCTGTCGAGGCCCATGCCGTCGAGGAAGAAACGGCTGAGTCCGCCGATGAACGCATTGCCGGGCGTGAACGCCAGGCTGTAGCCAACGATCATCCACAGCACGGACACCAGGCAGGTGATGGCGAAGCTCTGCATCACCGTGGCCAGCACGTTCTTCTTGCGCACCATGCCGCCGTAAAACAGCGCCAGGCCCGGGATGGTCATCATCAGCACCAGCGCGGTGGAGGTGAGCATCCAGGCGTTGTCGCCGGAGTTGATGAACGCGCCGGGATTGGGCGCGGCGGGCGTCTGCGCCGCGGCACTTGCGCTCGCCACGGCCAGAGCCAGCAGCGCGAATACGGCAGGGATCTTCTTCATGTGGGCAACCTTCATGGAGTGTCGGGCATCAGAGCGCATCGGCGTCGAGCTCCCCGGTGCGGATGCGCACCACCTGCTCGAGCGGGAAGACGAAGATCTTGCCGTCGCCCACCTTGTCGGTCTTGGCGGCGGACTCGATCGCCTCGATCGTCCGCTCGACGAGCTCGTCCGGCACCGCGGTCTCGATCTTGATCTTCGGCAGGAACTCGACGACGTACTCCGCGCCGCGGTACATCTCGGTGTGCCCTTTCTGGCGGCCGAATCCCTTGACCTCGGTGACGGTGATGCCGGTGACGCCGATCGCGGACAGCGACTCGCGCACCTCGTCCAGCTTGAATGGCCTGATAATCGCCATGATCATCTTCATCGTGCTTGCCCTCGTGGTCGGGTGGCGGTTGAGTCAGAACGAATACACGGCCTGCGCCTCGATCGACGTCTGGCTGCGTTGCTGCTGCCCGGACTCGATGAAGTACGGCCGCGCGCTGTGGTCCCTGCGCAGTTCCAGCGAAAGGCGCAGGGATGGCGTCGGGAAGTAGCTGCCGGCGATGCTGGCTTCCTGCAGGGTGTTGCCGGCGATGCCGGTGATCATGCCGTCCTTGTCGTCGATGGCTTCGCCGCGCAGCGCGGCCTGCCACTTCGCATTCGGCGTCCACGTGGCATACAGCGCCAGGCCATTCGTGTGTCCGGTCCCGCCGGCGCTCGCGGCGCCCTGCTTCGAGAGCAGGTCCGCGTTGGCGCCGAGGGCAAGCGTCGGGCCGAGCTTGAAATTGGCGACCAGATCGATGAGCTGCAGCGCGCCGGTCGGATTGCCGCCGTACAGGGGCGAATCGCCGCGATACAGCGCGGCCGAGTACGTGAACGCGGCGCCGATGCCGCCGGAGGCCCCCAGTTCCAGCGACTGGCCCGCGCCGGACGGAGCGCTGCTGAAGTTCCAGCCGTTGTTGACGCCGGCGGTCAGCGTGAGGGTGGGGCTTACTGCGTAGACTGCGCGCACGCCGGTGTGCGTCAGCGGTTCCATCATGGTGAACAGCAGCGAACGGGACACCAGGCTGTCCGACGCGGGGCTGGTGACCTCGGCGCCGGCCAGCGTCGAGTACTTGCCGGCCATCACCGTCACCGGCCCGGACGCGTACTGCACGAAGGCGTTGTAGAGATCGTAGGGACTGCCGTGGCTCGGCGTCGGCCAGGTTTCGGTCAGCCGGATGGCCTTGGCATCCTCGCCGCCGATCACCGTCACCTGCCCGCCGAAGCCGGCGGCGGGCAGGAAGGCGAAGGTCGCGGCCGCCTGGTTGAACACGAAGCCGTGCTTGCGCGTGTCGAACGCACGCAGCGCCGGCGTCGTATCGAAATCATCGAAGCTCCCCGCCAGATAGCCGCTGAACGTGAATGGCGAGGGCGCTGCCGCCGGAGCCGTTGTCGGCGTGCCGGTATCGGCATCGCTCTGGGCATCCGCGAGGGCGGGGCAAGCCGTCAGCGCGGCGGTACACAGTGCAATTGCAACGTATCGCATGGCGTCTCCTCTGCATCGTCGTGGTCGCCCTCGGCGTCATCTCCTTGCTTGCTGGAAGTCTCCCCGTGCGCGGGCTGCGAGAGCGTCGCTGGCCCGTCAGACAAATTAAGCACGGTTCATGCCGTTTATATAAATCAATTAATTGGACATATATCGCATCAAGATTGGTCTGATGTATGCACTATTAATGTGCATTCAGATGCATCACGGCTCATTCATGGTGCAGTGCAATGCCCGTGCATCAGGTGCGCACGATCACCGGCCGCATGTGCGGCGTGCCGTGTCGTATCGGTTCGCGCGGTATTCAGACGGCGGTGGCGTGTGCCAGGGCGTCTTCGTCCGTGCCGCCCACGCGGTTGCGGCCGCAGTGCTTGGCACCATAAAGCGTGCGGTCGGCAGCGGCGATCCAATCACGGCTGCTGGCGATCTGCGGCGTGCGTTCGGCCACGCCGATGCTCACCGTGCAGCGCAACGGCGGGTCCACCGCCAGACGCATGCCTTCCACCTCGACGCGCAGGCGCTCGGCGATGGGCAGGGCGTGCGCACGGTCCAGCGGCAGCACCAGCGCGATCTCGTCGCCGCCCAGGCGGCCGGCGATGCTGTCCGGCACCTCGCACTCATTCACGATGCGGCCGATGGTGCGCAACACGTCGTCACCCACCGTGTGTCCGTAGGTGTCGTTGATGGCCTTGAACTCGTCCAGGTCCGCCAGCAGCAGCGTGGCCGGGCCGTCGCGCTGCGCCGGTGCCAGTGCCATCTGCACCAGTTGCTCCCAGTGACCGCGTGTGTGCAGGCCGGTCAGCGGGTCGGTGTGCGCCGTCTCGCGCAGCCAGCGGTTCTGCCGCTGCACGTGGCGCACCAGCCCGTAGCTGATGGCGCTGACCACCAGCGTGTGGATCACCAGAATGGGCAGGCAGGCCAGTACCACCGCCATGCTGGAGGGCAGCGCCACGTGCAGGCCGGTGAACGGTATCGCTGCCGTGATGCCAGCGATCGTCAGGGCCAGCGAGCGCGGCAGCAGTCCGCGGATGCCGGTGCTCAGCTTGTCGGCGGTCACCACGACCACCAGCAGCACGGCGGGCAGCAGATTGAAATGCATCAGCGACACGCACGTGCCCGCCAGAAACGAGTCGGCGAGCAGGTTGCGCGTCTCGGCGCGATCGGGCCGCGCGCTGCGACGCGCCAGCAGGTAGGCGATGTGCGGCCACGCCAGGCAGGCCAGCGCTAGCCACGCCCAAGCCGGCCACGTGGCGTGGCGTTCCAGCAGGAGCATCGCCACGGGCAGCCCACCCAGGCCCATGCCGAGCGCGCGCAGGCCGTAAACGCGGCGGAAGAGCTGGAGGCGGATGTGGGCGGAGTGGGCGGGCTGTTGCATGGTCCATCAGTGCCGGCCAGGTCGACCGGCTGCGTCAACCCAAGCGTAGCAGCCCGCATGCATGAGCCGCGCCGGCGAGTCCGTGGGCGGTCATTTGCTGCTGGCAGTCCAAACGCGCGCCGCGCCCGCTACAACAAGGTCCGCTACGCAAGCGCGGAGTGCAAGGAAATGCGGATCATGGAGCCGGTCCCCTCGCTGGCGACGCCGCTCTGCGCTGATCGTGTGGCGCGACAAGCTGCGCCGCAGAGCTTGGCGGCGTGCCGCAGCCCTAACGGCGCAGCGCAGCTCTTTACGCCCGACACCACAGTGCTCATGACTTGGTCTATTCCATCGAGGGATGTGCTCGCCGCGCCCAAAACCCCAGCATCAAGGCAAGCGCAAACAAGCCATTGGCAACCAAAAACGGCTTCAACGGGGTTGGACCGATCAGGTAGACCCAACCTACGCCCACGACGGTCAGCACCAAGAATCCGCTCACGACGTAGCGAATCGAATCATTCTCCGGCCGCCAGTCCTTGAGTACGCGCTTCCATGCGCCGTTAGCATAAAGCCCAACCATCAGCACTGCCCCGATGGCATGGACGATCAGATTCAGGCTCATCATTCACCCCCGAATGCCATGACAGTCGCCTTCGGGCGACAACGAGTCATGCTGCTGAACGCGGTGCCAGCGGTGGCTGGCGCGTGCTGGCGTCCGAGGGTAGCGCAACTCGGGGCAGGCAAACACGAAAAAACCCGGTTTCTGACCGGGTTTCATTCGTGCTCTTTCGGATCTGGTGGGCGGTACAGGGATCGAACCTGTGACCCCTTCCATGTCAA
>DZBX01000301.1 GCA_022730075.1 Rhodanobacter sp.
GGGGGAAGTTTCCTCGGCGGGTTGGGCTGCCGCCGGCTGGGTGCGCGATAGGGCTGCGCCGCGCGGTCAGGGATCGAGGCGGCCGCCGCGGATCATGTCCAGCAGCAGATTGCGGCGTGGCGAAAGGCTCTGGGCCAGGCCGGCCAGGACATGCAGGGCCACCCAGCCCTGCAGCAGGGTGAAGGCCAGATGGTGACGCGCCTCGGCGGCCTCGTCGCCGACGAATGATTCCAGGGTGAGCATCCAGCCGGTGATGGCCGTGGCCAGGGTGAGGATCAAAAGCAGCAGCACGGACAGGGCGCCGGCTGGGCTGTGCCCGGGAGGCATGGGCTGGCGGCCGCGCGCGGCAAGATAGCTCGGCAACAGGCGCAGGCGCGCCCGGAGCGTGGCCCAGCGCGCCGTGGGGTGATGGCCGAAGCCCAGCAGGATGCGGGCGCCGATCAGCGCGGCCACCGCATGGCCGGTCCACGCGTGCAGCTCGTCGAACACCCCGGCCGACCACCAGGCAAGGCTCAGCCCCAGCACCAGTCCCCAGTGGATCAGGCGTTGCGGAAGGCTCCAGAGCGGGCGGTCGGCCATGGCCTTACCAGCTGCCTTTCTTGGCGATCTCGCCGGTCACCGGGTGGTAGTAGATCTCCAGCTTCTCGCCCTGGGCCCCCCAGCCGTAGATCTCGTAGCAGTTGCCGTCGGTGACCTTGAACAGCTTGAGGGTCGGCACCTCCTGCATGGCCTTGGTCAGCATCTCGACGGGCGCGATCCACTGGTCGCGCGGGGCATCGGTGCAGGTCGGTCCGGCCAGGGCGGCGGTGGAAAGCATGGCGGCGGTAGTCAGGACGAGGGCGCGGGCAAGCATGGAGGGGCTCCTTGAAGGAATGTGAGTCGGCACGACGCACTTGGCAAGGAGAATGATAATGATTCTTGATAACCGTTCAATGGGCCAGGCAGGGAAGAACCCCGCCAATGGATGAGGTTGTTGAGTGTTTCACCTGGTTTCCAAGTCGAGTAGCCCGGGTGCAGCGCAGCGAAGTCCGGGAGATTCGAGGCATCCATCCAGGCTACGCCGGCCCTTGGCGGAGCGAGCTTGCTCGCGAGCAAGCTCGCTCCACATGAAGAGATTTATGAAGCCATCGTCATGCACCCCCGCCGCCTCCATCGGGACGCGCGGTCGATGGATTCGCAGCCCCTCAGAGTTTGTGAGTTTTTCGCTCTGTAGGAGGCCCGCCCCCGGGCCGAAGGGCTGCACGACCTTCATCGCGGCGAGGGCGCCGCTCCTACGCGGGGCGAGGGCGCCGCGCCTACGCGG
>DZBX01000131.1 GCA_022730075.1 Rhodanobacter sp.
CGACGGCCGGCTTACCGCATCAGTCCGGCCAGCGTCACGCCCAGATCGGCTGGCGATTTCACCGTGGTCACGCCGGCCTTTTCCAGTGCGGCGAACTTGGCCGCGGCGGTGCCCTTGCCGCCGCTGATGATGGCGCCGGCATGGCCCATGCGCTTGCCGGCCGGGGCCGAGGCGCCGGCGATGAACGCCACCACCGGCTTGCGCACGTAGTCGCTGATGAACTCGGCGGCTTCCTCCTCGGCGCTGCCGCCGATCTCGCCGACCATGATGATGCCCTGGGTCTGCGCGTCGTCCTGGAACAGCTTGAGGCAGTCGATGAAGTTGAGGCCGTTGATCGGATCACCGCCGATGCCGATGCAGGTGCTCTGGCCAAGGCCGACCTGGGTGGTCTGGAACACAGCCTCGTAGGTGAGCGTGCCGGAACGCGACACGATGCCCACCTTGCCGGGCTGGTGGATGTGGCCGGGCATGATGCCGATCTTGCACTCGCCGGGGGTAATGATGCCCGGGCAGTTGGGCCCGATCAGCACGGTGCCGGGATAGCTGTGGGTGAGCGCATTCTTGACGCGCAGCATGTCGAGCACCGGAATGCCCTCGGTGATGGTCACGATCACCTTGATGCCGGCGTCGGCGGCTTCGAGGATGGCGTCGGCGGCGAACGGCGGCGGCACGAAAATCATGCTGGCGTCGGCATGCGTGGCATCCACCGCATCCTGCACGGTGTTGAACACGGGCAGGCCGAGATGCTCGCTGCCGCCCTTGCCGGGGGTGATGCCGCCGACCAGTTGGGTGCCGTAGTCCAGCGCCTGCTGCGAATGGAAGGTGCCCTGCTGGCCGGTGAAGCCCTGGCAGATCACCCGGGTGTTCTTGTGTACGAGTACGGACATGATGGATTCCTTCAGGCGATGGCGGCCACGGCTTTGCGCGCGGCGTCGTTGAGGTCGTCGGCGGAGGTGATCTTCAACCCGGAATGGGCCAGCAGCTCGCGGCCTTGCTCGACGTTGGTGCCCTGCAGGCGCACGACCACGGGGATCTTCAGGCCGACCTCCTTCACCGCGGCGATGATGCCCTCGGCGATCAGGTCGCAACGCACGATGCCGCCGAAAATGTTGACCAGGATCGCCTTGACCTTGTCCGAGGACAGGATCAGCTTGAACGCTTCGGTCACGCGCTCCTTGGTGGCGCCGCCGCCGACGTCGAGGAAATTGGCGGGCTCGGCTCCGGCCAGCTTGATCACGTCCATGGTGGCCATGGCCAGACCCGCGCCGTTGACCATGCAGCCGATGTTGCCGTCCATGGTCACGTAGTTGAGGTTGTTCTCGGCGGCCTCGGCCTCGGCCGGGTCTTCCTGGGTCTTGTCGCGCATCGCGGCCAGGCGCGGGTGGCGGAACTCGGCGTTGTCGTCGGAGTTGACCTTGCCGTCCAGCGCCATCAGGTCGCCATGGGCGAGGATGGCCAGCGGATTGAGCTCGATCAGCGCCAGGTCCTGCTCGTTGAACAGCTTGTACAGGCCCAGCATGATCTTGGTGAGCTGGCCCACCTGCTTGCTGTTGAGACCCATGGCAAAACCCAGCTTGCGGCACTGGTAAGGCTGCAGGCCCTGGATGAAATCAACCGTGATGGCGTGGATGTCCTCGGGGTTTTCGCGCGCGACCTGCTCGATGTCGACGCCGCCGCGGCTGGAGGCGACGAAGGTCACCGCCTTGCTGCCGCGATCGACCAGGATCGACAGATACAGCTCCTTGGCGATGTCGCCGGCGTCGGTCACCAGCACTTCGTTCACCGGTAGCGCGCGCCCGGCCGACTGGTAGGTGCTCATGCGCGTGCCGAGCATGCCGGCGGCGGCGGTTTTCACCTCCGCATGCGTCTTGCAGAACTTGACACCACCGGACTTGCCGCGGCCGCCAGCGTGGATCTGCGCCTTGACCATCCAGGGACCGGCGCCCAGCGCCCTGGCGGCCTCGACCGCCAGATCGGGACTATTGGCGACCTTGCCCGCGGGCACGGCGATGCCGTACTCGGCGAACAATTCTTTGGCCTGATATTCGTGGAAATTCATGCACGACCTCGGGGATTGCGGGGGAAGGAACGCGGTGCAAGGACAGCGGCGCAGGGCGCCACGACCGCGGGCAATCCGCCTATTTTCGGCTTTATCGGTGCGCATGGCAAAGTCGGCGGTCGCGCAGCGCACATGCGTCCGCCGGCGCTGGCTGCTGCCGGCACAGCGCGCGCGGCATGTCGCTTCGCCTATACTGCGGCCGCGTCAAGCGGGGCGGGACGCCAAGCGCAAACCCAGGTCGCCTTGTGCCGTTGGCGCAATGCGCGATCCGCGCGCAGCCTGGCGGGCATCGGCCCGACTCATCGACCTGTACGAGGATTCGCGCGTGGCGGCTGCACACGACACCAACCCGCACCTGTCGGCCGGCGAGATCGTGCGCCGCGAGTTGTACTTCACCAATCTGTACCGCGTGCTGCAGGCCAGCACCTACATCGGGCTCGCGTTCAGCCCGTGGCTGGGCGACCTGGTGCAGCCGCAACTGCCCTCGCTGGCGCGCTGGGTTTCGGTGGTCTACGTGATTCTCGCCGTGGCCATGCTGTTGAACACGCGGCGCGCGCTGCCGCACCTGCGCGCGCAGTTGCCGGTGATGGTCGGCATCGATGTGATCGCGGCGATGCTGGTGATCATCGCCATCCCCGATGCGCATACCGGCATCGCCGGGTTGCTGATCGTCAATCTCAGCGCGGCGGCGGCGCTGCTGTCGCTGAACGCGGCGTTCGCCCTGGCCGGCACGGCCAGCATCGCGCTGATGCTGCTCGGCGTGTTCGATGTGTTCGCGCTGAACAGTCCAGTGCGCCTGCTGCTGGAGGCGCTGCTGTTCGCCTTCACCTACATCGCCGCGGCCTGGCTCAACCACACCCTGGGTCGGCAGATGCGCGCCAGCGAGGCGCTGGCCGAGCGTCGCGGGCTGGACCTGGCCAACCTGGCGCAGGTCAACGAGCTGATCATCAAGCGCATGAAGACCGGCGTGCTGCTGGTGGATGCCGGCAACCACATCCACCAGATGAACGAGTCGGCGTGGCTGCTGCTGGGCAGCCCCGGCAGCGAACAGCGCGATCTCGGCGGCCTGGCGCCGGAGCTGTCGCGGCGCCTGTACCACTGGCGCAATCTGGGGCGCATGGACGAAACCGCCGTGGCGCTGGCCGATGGCGTGCCCGAGGTGGTGCCGCGTTTCACGCGTCTGGCCGCCAACGACGACTCGCACACGCTGATCTTTCTTGATGACACGTCCCTGGTTTCGCGGCGCGCCGAGGAGATGACCCTGAGCTCGCTGGGGCGGCTGTCGGCCTCGATCGCGCACGAGGTCCGCAATCCGCTCGCGGCGATCCGCTATTCGGCACAACTGCTGGCCGAATCGCCTGAACTCAACGCCGAGGATGCGCGCATGGTCGAGATCATCAACAACCACTGCGTGCGCCTGAACGACATCGTCGAGAACATCCTGCAACTCTCGCGTCGCGACCGCTCGCGCCCCGAGGTGCTGGACCTCAACGACTGGGTGCTGCGCTTCGTCGAGGAATACTCCGAGTCCAACGACCTCGGCGATGACAGCCTGCGCGCCATCACCCAGGCACGCGCGGTCGAGGCGCTGGTGGACCCGCAGCACCTGCAGCAGGTGGTGTGGAACCTGGTGCAGAACGCATTGCGCTACGGACGCCTGCCCAGCGAGCCGGCACGCGTGATGGTGATCGCGCGCAACGCCACCGAGGTCGGCCCGCCGCTGCTGGAGGTGGTCGATCGCGGCCCCGGCATCCCGCCCAAGGTGGCCGCGCAGATCTTCGAGCCGTTCTTCACCACACACGAAATGGGCACCGGGCTGGGGCTGTATCTGGCGCGGCAGATGTGCGACGCCAACCAGGCCACGCTGGAATACGTGCCGGTGCCCGGCGGCGGCAGTTGCTTCCGCATCAGCCTGGGCGCCTCGGTACGCATGGCCACCCCGGCATGAGGCAGAGGCTTTGCCGCATGCGGCACAGGCGCTACTCTCAGGCGCTGCGAACGCTGCACGCAGGGATTCGGACATGAGCAAACAGACCGTACTGGTGGTGGACGACGAGCGCGACATCCGCGAACTGCTGACCATCACCCTCGGGCGCATGAACCTGCTGGTCGATTCCGCCGGCAGCGTCGGCGACGCCAAGCGCCTGCTGGCCGAGCGCCGCTACGACCTGTGCTTCACCGACATGCGCCTGCCCGATGGCTCCGGGCAGGAACTGCTGGAACTGATCGCCGCCGAGTACGCCGAGATGCCGGTGGCGATGATCACCGCCTATGGCAACGTCGATGCCGCGGTCAATGCGCTCAAGGCCGGCGCCTTCGATTTCGTCTCCAAGCCGGTCGACATCAACATGCTGCGGCGCCTGGTGCAGACCGCGCTGCGCCTCGGCCAGCAGCGCCGCGAACAGGGCGAGAACATCGCGCCCGACAACGATGCCGCCGGCAGCGAAACCAGCTCCGCCAGCCGCCTGGTCGGCGCCTCGCCCGCGATCGAGCAGGTACGCGCCACCATCGCCAAGCTCGCGCGCAACCAGGCGCCGGTCTACATCTCAGGCGAGTCCGGCGTGGGCAAGGAGCTGGTCGCGCGCCTGATCCACGATCAGGGCCCGCGCGGCGGCGGCGCGTTCGTGCCGGTCAACTGCGGCGCGATCCCCGGCGAGCTGATGGAGAGCGAGTTCTTCGGCCACAAGAAAGGCAGCTTCACCGGCGCCAACGTGGACAAGGAAGGGCTGTTCCAGGCCGCGCACGGCGGCACGCTGTTCCTCGACGAGGTCGCCGACCTGCCCATGCACATGCAGGTCAAGCTGCTGCGCGTGATCCAGGAGAAAGCCGTGCGTCCGATCGGCGCGCACGCCGAGATTCCGGTCGACGTGCGCATCCTCTCGGCCACGCACAAGGATCTGGCGCGGCTGGTCGAGCGCGGCCTGTTCCGCCAGGACCTGTTTTATCGCATCAACGTGATCGAGCTGCGCGTGCCGCCGCTGCGCGAGCGCCGCGAGGACGTGCCGCGCCTGACCGCGCGCATCCTCGAACGCCTCGCCGCCGACAACGGCATGGACGCGCCGCCGCGGCTGCAGCCCGAGGCGCTGAGGGCGCTGCTGGATTACGGCTTTCCCGGCAACGTGCGCGAGCTGGAAAACATCCTCGAGCGCGCCGTTGCCCTGTGCGACAACGGCAGCATCGAACGCAGCGACCTGATGCTGATGCCCGCCGCCGGCACGCCCGCCCATGGCGACGCCGGCAGCGCAGCGATCGACCCCGCGACCGCAACCGCCGACCCCGGCCCGCAATCGCTGGACGACATGATCACCGGCCTCGAGCGCGAGAAGATCATGCAGACCCTGCAGAAAACCCGCTACAACAAGACCGCCGCCGCGCGCGAACTGGGCATCACCTTCCGCGCGCTGCGCTACAAGCTCAAGAAGCTGGGCATCGATTGAGGGGCTGGGTTCGGCGCAGAGCAGACCGTCCGTTTCCGGTGCCTTGCCGACCATCCCGCCCGATGCAGCGGGCTGCGCACGCCGCCGGCAACGCGAGCCAGCACGGCGCAAACAGGCCACCATTCCCGCGCAAGACCGTCATCCCCGAATGCTGGTGTCGGGGACGGGAATCCACTCACTACGACCGCGTCGCAAACGAATGGCGCAACGTGTGCGCGCTCAGCGGTTTGTCGATACCGGCGCGCCGCCGTGCCGATTGCATCGCACGGGCGAGAATGGCGTCATCGAAATGATGCCGACGCAGCGTGCCATC
>DZBX01000302.1 GCA_022730075.1 Rhodanobacter sp.
CGCGCCCGTTTGTTTTGCAAACCGCGGCAGGATGCCCGGTTTTGCAAACTGATCAGGAATCGACATGACCGCTTGCGAACCCCGCTTCATCGAAGGACGCCTGTACTGCATGGGCCAACCCGATCATGCAGACCTGCAGGCGCTGGCGCGCAAGGGTGTGCGGCGTGTGATCAACCTGCGCCCGCACAGCGAGCTGGATTGGGACGAAGCCGCCTGCGCGGCCGCCTGCGGGCTGGAGTACGTCAACATTCCGGTCGCCACGCCGGCGGACCTGGACCGCGCCCATGCCACGGCGCTGCACGAGGCGTTGCAAGGCGACGCGCCCGTGCTGGTGCACTGCGGTTCGGCCAATCGCGTCGGCGCGCTGCTGGCGCTGGTGGCGGCATGGGAGTGGGGTCGTACGCCCGAGGCCGCGTTGGAACTGGGCCGCAGCGCTGGTCTGGCGGCGCTGGAACCCGCGGTGCGCGCGCGTCTGGACTTGCCGCTCGATTGAAGCTCTTGCCGCGACTCTGCGTGGCGGCGGGATGTGGCCGCAGCCACATCCCGCCAGCGCGGTGCAGGGTCAGGCGAGGTCGAAGCGGTCGAGGTTCATCACCTTGCCCCAGGCGGCGGCGAAGTCGTGCGCGAATTTCGCTTGCGCATCGTTCGTCGCGTAGACCTCGGCCAGCGCGCGCAGTTGCGAGTTGGAGCCGAACATCAGATCCACCGTGGTGGCCGTCCACTTCGTTGCACCGGTCTTGCGGTCGCGGCCTTCCATCACGCCTGCGGTTGCGGTGCGCTCCCACTTCGTGCCCATGTCCAGCAGGTTGACGAAGAAGTCGTTGCTCAGCGTCCCGGTGCGCTGCGTGAATACGCCGTGCTTGCTGCCGCCGACATTGCCGCCCAGTACGCGCAAGCCGCCGACCAGCATGGTCATCTCCGGTGCGGTGAGGTTGAGCAGTTGCGCCTTGTCCACCAGCAGCTCGGCGGCATGGGCTTCGTAGCCCTTGCGCGCATGGTTGCGGAAGCCGTCGGCCTTGGGCTCGAGCACGGCGAACGACGCGACATCGGTTTGCTCCTGCGTGGCATCGCCGCGCCCAGGCGCGAACGGCACCTTGACCTCGACACCGGCGTTTTTCGCCGCCGCTTCCACTGCCGCGCAACCGCCCAGCACGATCAGATCGGCCAGCGAGACTTGCTTGCCGCCAGCGGCGGATGCATTGAACTCCTTCTGGATGGCTTCGAGCTTGGCCAGCACCTTGGCCAGTTCGGCGGGCTGGTTGACCTCCCAGTCTTTCTGCGGCG
>DZBX01000027.1:0-12481 GCA_022730075.1 Rhodanobacter sp.
CAAGAGTCGGCGGCAGCCGCACGGAACAGGGCAAGCTTGCGATGCCGCGCGCAAGGGCAATCGCCCGCGCGCCGCGCCAGCGCAGCCGGAACCCGGCACGGTGCACGGCGCGATCGTGCCTCAGCGCGGCGCAAGGCGCGCGCCGCGCGCCGGGACTAAACTGCGCGGCATGTCCGTGGACACGCTGCCCGTTATCTCGACGCCCTGCATCGGCGTGTGTCGCCTCGATCGCGACAAGCTGTGCATGGGTTGCCGGCGCACGCTGGGCGAGATCGCGGCGTGGTCGCGTCTCGATGAAGCCGAGCGCCTGCGCCTGATGCGCGAGGTGTTGCCGCGGCGCCGGATCGGCCATGTCCGCGCCTGACGACGCCGCGCCGCGCGGTGCCGAGCCTGCCTGCACGCTGGACGCCGAACTGTGCGCGCCACGCTCGTCGCTGCGCGCGGCGCTGCATCCGCTGGCCGCGGCACCGCAGCCGCCGGGCTGGAACCACGCCGATCTCGTTGGCGTGCTGGGCGATGTCGCGTTGACGCCGGCCGCCGTGCTGGTGCCGCTGTGCGCGCGCGCCAGTGGCCTCAATGTGCTGTTCACGCGCCGCGTCAGCGGCCTGCGCCAGCACGCCGGGCAGGTGAGCTTTCCCGGCGGGCGCAGCGATGCCGGCGACCGCGATGCGCTGGCCACCGCGCTGCGCGAGAGCGCCGAGGAAATCGGCCTGCACGCCGCCAGCGCCGAGCCGCTGGGTTATCTGGATTGTTTCGACACCATCAGCGGCTACCGCGTGACGCCGGTGGTGGCGCGCATCGCCGCCGATTTCGTGGCGCGGCCCAATGCCGACGAGGTGGCCGAGGTGTTCGAGGTGTCGCTGGCCTGGCTCGGCGATCCGCAAAATCTGCACACGCGCCGGGTCGATTATCGCGGCCGCGCGCGTACAGTCTACGAGTTCAAACCCGGCGGTCACCTGATCTGGGGCGCCACCGCCGGCATTCTGGTCAACCTGCTGGCACGCATGAGGTCATGATGACGATTCCCGAAACCTTGATCGATGTCGCCGCACTGGCGGCCCTGCCTGCGGGCGCGGTGCAGGTGGTCGATTGCCGCTTTGATCTGGCCGACAGCGAGGCCGGCGCGCGCGCGTATCGCGCCGGACACATCCCCGGCGCGGTCTACGCGAATCTCGATCGCGACCTGTCCGATTTGTCGCGCACTGCGCAGGGCCTGGGCCGGCATCCGCTGCCGTCCGCCGCTGCGTTTCGCGCCACGCTGCAACGCTGGGACTGGCGCCCGGGCCTGCCGGTGGTGGCCTATGACGGCCACGCCGGCGCGATCGGTGCCGCGCGTCTGTGGTGGATGCTGCACAGCATCGGCCAACCCGCGGCGGTGCTCGACGGCGGCTGGCAGGCGTGGGTCGCGGCGGGTCTGCCGCAGGCGATCGGCGACGCGCCGGATGCCATTGCAGTCGATGCCGCCGCCGCATCAGGCCAGGACTTCGACGCCGCCGCGCTCGTCGACACCGATGCGCTGCGTCGGCATCTGGCCGCGGGCAGCGTGGCCCTGATCGATGCGCGCGCGCCCGAGCGCTACCGCGGCGAGGTCGAGCCCATCGATCGCGTCGGCGGCCACATCCCCGGCGCCGGCAATCGTCCCTACGTGCAGAACCTGCAGGCCGACGGCCGTTTCAAGCCCGCTGCGCAACTGCGCGCCGAATGGCTGGCCGTGCTCGGCGCTGCCACACCCGCCAGCGTGGTGCATTCCTGCGGCTCCGGCGTCTCCGCTTGCCACAACCTGTTGGCCATGGAACACGCCGGCCTGCGCGGCTCGCGCCTGTACGCACCCTCGTGGAGCGGCTGGATCAGCGACCCGCGGCGCCCGGTGGCGAAGGGCTGAATACGGCCGCCCGGTGCGCCGGCTACGTGCCGGCGCGTAGCGGCTGCACAGTGGCCGCGCCGGTGCTGGCGTAGCTGACATCGGCGATCATCGCGCTGCCGAAGCTGCGGAACTCGCGCACCTGGTGCAGGGCGAAGGCGGGCGCGGTGCGTGGCACGCGCAGGCGGAAGAAGTCGGCCTCGTCCACGTCCATCAGCCAGAACGCGGGGCGCGCGTCGGGTTTCTGCACGACGACCTCGACGTTGCCCAGCTGGATGTTGCGCGCATGGCGGATGAACATGCCGCTGGCCGGAAGGGCGCCGAACATGGTCGGCTCGGGATATTCGGCGATGTGTTCGGGCGGCATGCGCGCGGCCATGGCGGCGTCGGCGCCGCCGAACTGCTCGAGATAGACATCGTTGATCTGCACGTCGGCCACGTCGTGGCCGGGGATGCCGGCGATGGCCGAGGGCAGGATGCCGGAACCGGAACAGGCGATGTTGCTGATCATCACCCTGCGCAGCACGCCGGGCCGGGTGCCTGCGGGTCCGCGCAGACGCGCGCCGAGGCGCATGAATACGGGCGCCGCGTAGATGTCGCGCATGCTCAGGTTGTTGACGGTGATGTCCTGCAGCGGTCCGCCATCGACGGTTTCCAGCGCCAGACCCCAGCAGCGCTCGAACACGCAGTTGCTGATGGTGATGCCGATGAAGCCGCCGTTGGATTCGGAGCCGCACTTGATGCGCCCGGTGCCGTAGCCGGAGGGCATCAGCTTGAAAGTGCCGTCGAGCACGCTGCCCATCACGTAGCCGCACACCAGACAGTCGCTGATGGTGACGTCCTGCGTGGGTTTGAGATAGCCCAGCGCGTAGGAGCTTTTCAGGCACATGCCATCGTCGTTGGGCGAGTTGATGGTGGTGTTGACGATGCGCACGTTGCGGCAGCAGTCGATGTCCATGCCGTCGCGGTTGGTGTCGACGGTGAGGTGGTCGATCACCAGATTGTCGACGCCGGTGGCGAGGATGCCGAACCAGCCGCCCTGCAGGATGGAGAAGTCGCGCAGCAGCACGTTGCGGCAATCCTTCAGCGCGATGCTCTTGTTGCCGACGCCGGGCGCGTAGGTGTTGGGCAGGTGGCTCTTGGAAACCAGATGGCCGTCACTGAGTCCCTTGCCGTGGATCAGGCCGGGACCGAGGATGGCGACGTCGTGCAGACCGACGCCCCAGATCAGCGAGTTGTGCCAGTGGTTGTGGCCGAAGTCCTGGTACTTGCCCCAGGGGCCTTGCGGTTCGGCGGCGTCGTAGCCGCCATGCGTGGTGCCCTGCAGCGGCGTCGGCGCGGCCAGCAGCACGGCGCCCTGTTCCAGGTACAGGCTGACGCGGCTTTGCAGGTGCACCGAATAGCTGGCGTAGGTTCCGGGCGGAAACACCACCATGCCGCCGCCGGCGTGCGCGGCGGCGGCGATGGCGCGATTGATCGCCGGGCTGTCGATGGTCACGCCATCACCGACGGCGCCGAAGGCGCGGATGTCGAACACGCGTGCCGGATCGGTCTGCGCCGGCGTGGCGGCGGGCGCGGCATGGGCGCTGCGCGCCAGCGCGGGCAGGACACCGAGGGCGAGTCCGCCGCCGGCGAGTTTCATGAAGTCACGACGATGGTTATCCATCACGCGAGCCTAGCGGGATTTCTCGAGCCGCAGCGCGCCGGCACATTTACGATTTCGCCATGCGCGTCGTGTAACGCGCTGTAACGCATGGCGCGGCGCGCGCCGGATGGCACACTGCACGCTCCAGGCACGGCGTGCCGCGCGCGCGATCCAGGGGATTGCCATGTACGTGCTCATCCTTCCCGGTCTGTGGAATTCCGGCCCGCAGCACTGGCAAACGCAGTGGCATGCGCGGCATCCGGACTGGAAGCGCGTGCAGCAGCGCGACTGGCAAACCCCGGATCGCGCCGAGTGGGTGGAGACGCTGCGCCTGAACGTCGCCGCCTGCCGGCGCCCGCCGATCCTGGTCGCGCACAGCCTCGCCTGCGCGCTGGTCGCGCACTGGGCGCAAGCGGCCCGCCGTGGCGCGATCGCGGGCGCCTTCCTGGTCGCGCCGAGCGATGTCGATGCGCCCGGTTTTCCGTCGGGCACGACAGGTTTCGCGCCCATGCCGATGCACCGGCTGCACTTTCCATCGCTGCTGGTGGCCAGCCGCGATGATCCGTTCTGCAGCACCGCGCGCGCCACGGCGTTCGCATCCGCCTGGGGCAGCGACATCGCGTGGCTGGACGCGGCCGGTCACGTCAACGCCGACGCCGGCTTCGGCGCGTGGCCCGCGGGCGAGCGCCTGTTGCTGGATTTCTGCGCCCGCGTGCAGGGCTGAGAGGCCGACCGCATCGGCGCCGGTTTGGCGCGGTGCGCGATTCAATGTTCGTGCCGGCGTGGCCACCAGCGCGCGAAACGCGATCGCGGACGCAGCGCGGCACGCAGTCCGGCATCGGGATGCCGCGCCAATTGCGCGCGCTGCGCGGCGGTGATGGTGATGTCGGCGCCGAGGCCGGCGCGCAGCAGCATCACATCCATGCGCAGCAAACGCGACGGCTGTGCCTGCGCGGCGTGCGTGATCAGCGCCGCGCCCAGCCAGCCCAGCGTGCCACGCGGCAGCGCGTGGCGATCGCCGTAGATGTCGGGCACGCCGCGTGCCAGCGCGTTGCCGATGCGCAGCGTGCGCGGCGGCCACGCGGTGTGCGCGGCGAGCGCGTCGCGGCAGGCTTGCGCCAGATCCGCTTCGGGCAGGACCGCGCCGCACAGCAATGCGGGGATCAGCGCGGCGCGCGGTCGCCGCGTCCACGCCACGCAGGCCGCGGCGGCGCGTGGCGCCGGGTGCGTGGCGTGCCAGGCTTGCCGCCACGCGCCGTCCTGCGGACAGCGCCGCGCCAGCGCCAGGCACAGCAACGCGCGCACCGCGCCCAGGCGCGCGCGTGCGTTGTCATCGCGCAGCCAGCCGACCAGCGGCGCGCGCACTGCATCCTCGATCGCCTCGGGCATGGCCAGCAGCGCCGTGGCGGCCGGGGCACCCAGCACGTCGTCGTCCAGCGCGCGTGCCAGCGCCGGCGCCAGCGTCTGCACGCGCTGCTCGCCGGCGCAGCGCGCGGCGGCGGGCAGTCGTGCGACGTCGAACGCCCAGGCGATGTCGTCGGCGCGCTCGGGGTAGGCGCGCGCGGCCAGTGCCGTCAGTGCCGCGGATTTGACCGCGCGTTCGGCTTCGGCCACCTGCGGCAGCAGCCGGTCCAGCGGCGGCTGGTACAGGGTTTCGCGCAGCACCGAACGCGCGGCGGGCGCGTCGATGCGCGCCAGCATCTGCACCGCGAACAGGCGCGCGGCATTGACCACCTCGGGCGGCTCGGCCAGCAGCGCGCGCAGACCGGGGATGGCGGCGCTGCCGAGTACGGCGATGCGCGGCTCACTGTCGGCGTGTTCGGCGAGGTCGTGGCACCAGCGCACGATTTGCGCGGCGTCGGCATGGGCACCGGACATGAGTGCTGCCGCGCTGCGCACGGCATGCGCCGGATGCGCCAGCAAGGTGCTGCGCGCCGCCTCGCGTCGCGCATCGGCCGGCATCTGCGCCAGCGCGTGCACGATCGCCAGTCCCTGCACCACATCGCTGGGGTGCGCCAGCGCGCACGCCGCCAGCGCCGCGGCGGCGGCGGAGTCGCCGCGTTTGCCCAGCGCGATGATCGCGCCCATGCGCGCCTCGGACAGCGGATGCTGCAGGGTCATGATCAGGCGTTCGCCATACGGGCGTGCGGCCCAGCGGGCGAAATCGGCACCGCAGTGCGGGCAGCGCGCGTCGTGCGCGTCGACTTCGGCGTGGCATTCGGGGCAGAACCAGATGGGCTGCTCGCTCATGGCGCCGGCGCCATGCCCAGCGCGGCGGCGAGGCGCGCGATGTCCTCTGCCAGTTGCGCGGGATCGGCCGCGCCGGCGCTTTGCCCGGCGCGCAACTGGCGCTGGCGCGCCACGACGTGCGCATCCAGCCAGGCATGCAGTGCAGCGGCGTAAGCGCGGCAGGTCTGCTCCAGCGCCGGGCCGAGCAGCGATCGCAGGCGTCGCTGCTGCCACGCGCTGCCCAGCGCGCCGAGCGCACGCGGTGGCGGCGCGGGTAGCGGTGCGGGCTGCCAGTCGAACACGGGCAGCGCGGCGGAGTCATCGTCGGCCTCGGTCGCCAACGCGGCGCGCGTCTGCTGCGCCAGCCGGTGCGCGACATCCGCGCTCAGTGTGCCCAGCGCGGCGGCATCCATGCGTGCCTGCGCGGCGCGCTGCAGCAGCGCGGCGGGCGCGCGCTCGGAAAACTCGGCGATGGCGTGGTGCTGCGCGCGCGCGGCGGTCTCCAGCGCCAGCAGCGGCGCGCTGTCCAGCGTCGCGTTGCCGCCGGTGCCCAGTTCGTGCGCGGCCAGATGCAGGCTGGCCAGGATCTGCCGGCCCAGCGCCAGCGCGCGCGCGCGCTGGCGCGCGGCGGCGTCCACGCGCAGGTCGGTCAGCAGCGGCTGCAAGATCTGTTCACGCCAGGCGCGCAATGCGCCGCGCTGCGCCGGCACGCTGCTCAGCGCCTGCACGCTCAGCGATGTGCCCAGTGCGGCGCCCAGCGCCTGCGCGAGGTAGGTGCATTGCTCGCGCACGGCCTCGGCATCGACCAGATCGGATTTGGTCAGCAGCACGCGCAGCGTCGCGCCGCTGTCGAGCACGGCTTGCGCCAGATCGCGCTCCAGTTCGGTGAGCGTGGCGCTGGCGTCGATCAGCAGCAGGCCCAGATCGCTGCGCGGCAGGTAATCGAGCGCGGCGGCGCGCGCGTGGCCTTGCAGCGCGCCGAGGCCGGGCGTGTCGGTGAACACCGCCTGCGCCGCCCACGGCAGTGCGCCGAGGCCGACACGCACCTCGGCCAGGCGCTCGCGGTTGCCGGGATTGCCCTGCTCGCTGATGTGCCGCGCCAGTTCGTCCAGCGGGCGCTGTTCGTGTCGGCCATCGAGATAATCCAGTTCCAGCGCGGGCTCGGCATCGGCCAGCAGGCGCGTGGTGACGGCGGTGACCGGCACCACGCCCACCGGCAGCAGCGCGCGTTCGAGCAGTGCGTTGAGCAGCGAGGACTTGCCGCTGCTGACGCGCCCGACCACGGCCACCTCGACGCGCCCGCTGCGCGCAGCCAGCGCGGCGACGCGCGCGCGGTATTCGCCCAGGCGATAGCGTCCGACCAGTTCCAGCAGCAGCGCGCCCAGTGCGTCACCAGGCGCTGCTTGCATCGGCGCTGCCTGCACGCGCAGCCCGTCCTGCATGCCTTCGAGCAGGGCGCCGATTTCCGCGGCCAGGGCGCGGCAGGCGGCGGCGCCGTCGTCGTCCAGCGTGCCGAATCCGGCCAGATGCGCGGGGCGCAGTTCCAGCGCGACGTTGCGCAGCAGGGTGATTTGCGTGTCCAGTGCCCAGCGCGGATCCAGCTCGCCGTGGCGCGGCGCGGCGATGTCCTGGGCGCGCAGGAATCGACGCAGGCTGCCGCGCAGACGCTGCAGGGCGGCTTGCAGCGCGGCGGCATCGGCCGCGGACAGTGCCGTGCGGTAGCGCGGAAACACCTCGTCGCCGCGCGCCTGCGCGCCCAGCAGCAGCGCGTCGGTCAGCGTCTGTTCGATATGCGCCAGACTCTGCGCGAGATGACGGCGTTGATTGTCGCTGAGCACGCAAGCCTCCTGCGACGCGCATCATCGCAGTTCTTGCGACGGCCGCGACGTAAACTCGTGGTGCTTGGAGTCCGGAACAGTTTGCGGGTTCCGCGTGCGCGCGGCCGGATTGCCTGCAGGGCCGCTTCAGGCGTCACCATCGGGAACACACATGCACGGTTTTCATGTGTATCGCGCCAGCCGCATCGAAGCGCTGGCCGAACAACTCGCGCAGCAGCTCGCCGCGCAGCCGCCGGCCGCGGTGCTGACGCCGCGCACCGTGGTGGTGGCGCACCTGGGCATGAAGCGCTGGTTGCTGGGCGCGCTGGCGCGGCGCCGCGCCAGCGACGGTAGCCCCGGCATCGCCGCCAATCTGCACCTGCTGCTGCCCGGCGAATGGTGGCTGCGTCTGGGTGACGCGCTGCTGGGCAGCGATGCCGATCCGGCATGGCAGCGCGAAGTGCTGCGCTGGCGCATTCTCGATCGGCTCGATGCGCGTGATGTTGCCGGCGCACTGCGGCGTTTTCTCGACGCCGCGCCGCCACGCCGGCGCTGGCAACTGGCCGAACATCTGGCGCGGCTGTACGGCGAATATCAGATGTATCGCCCCGACTGGCTGCTGGCCTGGGCCGCGGGTGACGACACGCCGCGCGATGCCGACTGGCAGGCCGCGCTGTGGCGGCGCCTGCTGGCCGGCAGCGCCGCGCAACCGCGCGTGCAGCGCAGTCAACGCGTGCTCGAAATGTTGGCGGCGGCGCGCGCTGGGCACGCCGAGCCGGTGCATGTGTTCGGCGTCAGCCATCTGCCGCCGGTGCTGCTGCAGGCACTGCAACTGGCAGCGCGCACGCGCGCGGTGCATGTGTATTTCCCCGATCCCTGCCGCGAGCTGTGGGACGACCTGCGCAGCCGGCGCGTGCTGCTGCGCGCCGGCGATGAGGCCGCGGCGCAGCACTACGAAACCGGCCATCCACTACTGGCCAGCCTCGGCCGCATCGGCCAGGATTTCGCCCTCGCGCTGAATGCCGACGTCAGCGCGCAGGATTGGCGTGACCCGCTGGACGAGAGCGACGCGCACGCCGCCGCCGCGCCGCTGCTGCAGCGCGTGCAGGACAGCCTGCGCCGGCTCGCGCCGCAACTGGCTGGCGCGCCGCTGGATGCGCAATCGTGCGCCGACTCCAGCCTGCGCGTGCACGCCTGCCACGGTCGCCTGCGCGAGCTGGAAGTGCTGCGCGACGCGCTGCTGGCGTTGCGCGTGCAGCGCGACGATCTGGAGCCGCGCCAGATCGTGGTCATGGCGCCCGACATCCAGGCCTACGCGCCGCTGTTGCCGGCGGTGTTCGGCACGCCCGGGCAGTGGCACGACGCGGCGTTGCCGTATCACATCGCCGACGTGCCGCTGGCCGCCACGCACACGCTGTATGCGGCATGGCGGCAACTGCTGCACCTGGCGCAGGCACGCTGCACGCTGGCCGAGGTGCTGGACTTGCTCGACGTGCCCGCATTGGCGCGGCGCTTCGGGCTGGATGGCGCCGCGCGCACGCGCATGGCGCACTGGTTGCACGAGGCGCACGTGGCCTGGGCGCTGGACGCGGCGATGAAACCCGCGTTCGGCGCGCCGGCGGAGGACCTGCATACCTTCGCTTTCGGTCTGGATCGGCTCATCGCCGGCTGGCTGCTCGGCGACGACGCATCGGGGCGCATGCTGCCCGCCGCACATGCGCGCGGGCAGGCGATCGTGCCGCTGCTTGCCGCCGCTGGCAGCGAACTGCCGTTGCTGGCCGGACTGGCGCGGCTGCTCGATGAGCTGGCGCAGTGGCGCGCCGCGGTGTCCATGCAGCACGACGGTGCCGGGTGGAGCGCGTGGCTGGCACAGCGCATCGCGGCGTGCTTCGAGTCCGCTGGCGAGGATGCCGCCGAGCAGACGGCGCTCGAGCAACTGCGCCGGCTGGCCGCGCAGCCCGGCGCCGAACTGGCCGCGGCCGGCGTGACGCGCACCCTCGCGTGGGACGTGATCAGCGCGCAGCAGTGCGCGGCGCTGGACGAGATTCCCGCGCGCCAGCCCTTCGTCGCCAATGGCATCGCGTTTTGCGGCATGGTCCCGCAGCGCACGATTCCCTATCGCGTGGTCGCGTTGCTGGGCTTGAACGAGGGTGCGTATCCGCGCAACAGCCCACGCTCGTCGCTGGACCTGATCCTGCGCCATCCGCGCGCGGGTGATCGCAGCGCGCTGCAGGAAGACCGCTATCTGTTTCTGGAGGCATTGATGGCAGCGCGCACGGCCTTGCACCTGAGCTACGTCGCCGAAGACCCCGCGCAAGGCAGCCTGCGCAACCCCGCCGCGCCGCTGGCCGAGTTGCTGGCGTTCCTGGATGACGCACATGGCCTGGCGGGCGGCGACGCGGCACGGCCGTGGTGCGTGCGGCACGCGTTGCAGCCTTTCGCCGCGGTGTATTTCGAGCAGGCCGACGCCACCTGGCGGCCCCATCCGGCGCTGCGTTCGTTCGCGGTGGCGTATGCCGGGGTCAACGGCGCCGGCCACGCGCCGCCCGGTGCCGCGCCGCTGCTGCCGCACGCGGGCTTGTCCGCGCCGGCACTGGATGCCGATGCCGCAAGCCTTGCGCAACTGCGCGCGTTTCTGCGCAAGCCGGCGCAGGCCACGGCGCGGCAGATGCTGGGCATCGTGCTGCCCGACGGCGACGCCGATGCCGGCGCCGACGAGCCGCTGACGCCGCGCACCGAACCGCGCCAGCGTGTGCCGGCGCGGTTGCTGGAGCACGCGCTGGCGCAGGGGCAGGCCACGCTGCCCGCGCACGCGCCAGACTGGCTGGCACGCAGCGGCCTGCTGCCCGCGGGCGCGATCGGCGCGCTGGCCTGGCGCGATCTGCGCGCGCCGGTCGCTGCCGCGCTGGCCCTGCTGCGCGAGCATCCCTGCGCGCAGGCGCCACTCGTGGAAGTCGACTGCAGGGTGCACCTGGATGACGGAAACGTGCTCGGCGGCAGCGTGGCGGCACGGCGCGATGCCGCGGGACGGTACTGGCTGCTGCGTGTGGAAACGCGCAAGACGCTGGACTTCAGCGTGCGCCTGCCGCTGTGGCTGGACTGGGCCGCGCTGGCGCTGAGCGTGCCGGCGGCGCAACTCGGCGGCTGCGTGTTGCTGCAGGTGCATGGCGCCAGCGCGGAGATCGACGCGCTGGCGGCCAACGCCAGCAACGATGCGACGCTGCTGCGCGCCGGCATCTCGCGACTGTGCGCGCTGCGTGATGACGTGCTGCACGCGCGGCGCTGGTACTTTCCGGCGACCGCCTGGGCCGTGGCCGAGTCCGCGCCCGAGTCGCGCAGCGCGCGCGCGCGCAGTGCCTGGGAAGGCAATCAGCAGAGCACCGGCGAACGCGACTACGCGCCGGCCTACGCCGCCTTGCTGGCGCGCGGCCGCGACTGGATCGCCGAGCCGCAGACGTGGCGGGACTTCGTCGCGCAGGCCTGTGCGCTGGCCGCGCTGGTGGGTCTGCAGGCGCAGGAGCCGGCCGATGCGTGAGCGCGACGACATGCGGATCGCGCCGCCGCAGGCGCTGGACTGGATGCGCCTGCCGCTGGCCGCGCCGCGCCGCGTGCTGATCGAGGCCAGCGCCGGCACCGGCAAGACGCATACGCTCACCCTGCTGTATCTGCGTCTGCTGCTGGAAGCACCGGATGACGCCGCGGCGGACGTGCGCGGCATCCTGCTCAGCACCTTCACCGAGGCCGCCGTCGCCGAGTTGCGCCAGCGCCTGCGCGCACGCCTCGACGAAGCCGAACGCCTGCTCGTGATGCGCAGCGGCGACGCGGCGCCGGCCGTTGACGAAGCCGCCGACAGCCTCGCGTGCTATCTGCACGCGCATCTGCCGCTGCCACCCGCGGCCGCGCTGCTGCGCGTGCGGCGCGCGCGCCAGGATCTGGACCTGGCCCCGATCCTCACCCTGCACGGCTTCTGCGCGCGCGTGCTGGCCGAGCTGGCCTTCGACGGTCAGGGCGACCTGAGTCCGGGCGCGCACGTCGACGAGCACGACCTGCTGGATGAATGCCTGCGCGATTTCTGGCGCCAGCGCTACCAGCGCAGCGCGGTGGGCGCCGACGAGCTGGCGCTGATCGTGCCGGGCGGCCCGGACGCATTGCGTGGCGAGCTGCGCGAGTATTTCGCCCTGTCCGCGCCGCGCATCCACGGCGGCGGCCGCGCCGCGCTGGACGCACTGCTGGCTGCGTTGCAGACGCCGCAACGCATCGCCGAGTTGGGTGCGCTGGCGCAGGATGCAACGCGCTACAAGCGCAAGGGCAGCAAGCTCGGCAACCGACTGGCCGCGCTGCATGCCTGCGCGCAGAACCCGGGTGTTGGGCCGGCCGATTTGCAGCCGCTGGTCAAGGAGTTCGATGACGCACTGGTCGCGGACGGGCAAAACCCGCAAGCCGCGCCGCTGAGCGATGAGCCGCTGATCAAGGATTGGCTGCGCGCCGCCGAATTGCTGCGCGAGTGGCCGGCCATCGTGCGCGGCGAAGTACTGGCGGCAGCCATCGACTTCTGCCGCACGGCCATGGCGCAACGGCTGCAGCAGCGCGGCGGGTTCACCTTCGGCGCGCTGATCGAGCGCGTGCGCGAACGCGTGGTGGATGACGCGCACTTCGCGCAGCGCCTGTTCGAGCGCTATCCCATCGCGCTGATCGACGAGTTCCAGGACACCGACCAGCGCCAGTACGCGATCTTCGATGCGCTGTATCGCGCGCGCGGCACGCTGCTGCTGGTCGGCGATCCCAAGCAGGCGATCTATGCGTTCCGCGGCGGCGACATCGCGACCTACCGGCGCGCCGAGCGCAGCGTCGATGCGCGCGTATCGCTGGCGGTGAACTGGCGCTCGACGCGCGCGTACCTCGACGCACTCAACGGCCTCTACGCGCACG
>DZBX01000027.1:12581-18069 GCA_022730075.1 Rhodanobacter sp.
CGCACGACGCGGACGACGCCATGGGCGCCGGCATCGCCTACCGCGCCGTGCACGCCGGCGGCAAGGCCGATGCCGAGGCCTTGATGCGCGCCGGCGCGTGCGTGCGTGCGCCGCTGATCCTGCGCCTGCCGCGCACTGAGCAGGAGCCGCCGCGCACGCTGACCGAGGCCGAGGATTTTGCGCTGCGCGCTTGCGCCGCCGACATCGCGCGCCTGCTGGTGTCGGGCGAGTACGCGCTGGGTACGCGCGGCGTGGGTCCTGGCGATATCGCCGTGCTGCTGCCGACGCACCGGCAGATCGCCGCGTTGCGCCAGCATCTGGCCATGCGCGGCGTGCCGGCCGCGGGCGCGGGCAAGGCCTCGGTGTTTGCCACGGCGCAGGCGGATGATCTGGCGCTGATCCTGCACGGCTTGCTCGAGAACGGCGCCACCGCGCTGCGTGCCGCGTGGCTCACCGACCTGTGGGGCCTGGATGCGCTGGCGCTGCGCGCGCTGGATGCCGACGCGGCCGCGCTGCAGGTGCAGCTCGCGCGCAGCGCCGAATACACGGCGCGGTGGTTGCGCCAGGGGCCGCTGGCGCTGGTCATGGCGTTGATCGAGCGCGCCGCGTCGCGTTTGTTGGCGCGTCAGGACGGCGAGCGCGCGCTGACCGATCTGCGCCATCTCGGCGAGTTGCTGCAGGCGCAGGCCGCGGCGGGATTTCCGGCGCACGCGCAGCTGGCCTGGCTGCATCGCCAGCAGGCCGATCCCGAAGGCGATGCCGATGAGCACCAGCAACGCATCGACAGCGACCGCGCGCGCGTGCAATTGCGTACCCTGGCCAGTGCCAAGGGCCTGCAGTGGCCACTGGTGTTCCTGCCGCTGGCATGGCGCCCGGAGGCTGCCAGCCGCCGGCCGCATCTGCTGCGCTTCCACGATGCCGATGATCGCCTCGGCGTGGACATGGGCACGGCTGCACGCCCGGCACACCGGCAAATTGCCGCGCGCGAAGCGCAGGAGGAACGTGCGCGCCTGCTCTACGTGGCGCTGACGCGCGCGCAGCAGGCGTGCTGGGTGTACTGGATCGCGGTACCCGGCACGCATGCGCAGTCGCCGCTGGCCGCGCTGCTCGCGCGCGCAGTCGCCGCTGCGCCCGGCGCGGCGCTGGACGAGCGCCTGACCGTGTTGCCGCGTCGCGTGCCGCAGATCGCCATCGATGCCAGCGCGGTCGAGTACGCGGCGGGCTATCGGCCCGCGGTCGCGGTCGCGCGCGAGCGCGCGGCGCAAACGCCGCCGCCGCCCGCGCCACCCTGGCAGCAGTGGAGCTTCACCGCGCTGACGCGCCACGCCACCAGCGAACCGCGCGCCGCCGCCGACGAAGGCGATGACGTCGATGCGGATGCCGGCGCCGAGGCCTGGCATGAATCCGCTGCGCATGCCGAGCTCGAAGCCCTGCAATCGCTGCGCGGGCCAGCCTTTGGCGATGCCGTGCACGCCCTGTTCGAGCACGCCGCGCCGGGCGTCCCGATGGCGCGGCAACCGATGCTGATCACGCGCGCGCTGGCCGACAGCGGCGTGCAACTGCCGGCATCCGAGGCCGCGCCGCTGCGCGCGCGCCTGGCCGCGCGCATCGACGCCTGCCTGCATGCCGATCTCGGCGACGGCCTGCGCCTGCAGGCGCTGGCGGCTGACGCGCAAGTCGCCGAAATGGAGTTTCTGCTGCCGCTGGATAGCGTGCCGCTGCCGGCGTTGCGCGCGCTGTTGCATCGGCATGGCGCCGCTGCGCTGCTGCCCGAGGCGCTGGGCCACGGCACGCTGCGCGGCATGCTGGGTGGTTTCATCGACAAGATCGTCTGCTGGCAAGGCTGCTATCACGTGATCGACTACAAGACCAACTGGCTGGGCGCGCGCGTGGACGCTTACCAGGGCAGCGCGCTCGCGGCCGCGATGCACGAACACCACTATCCGCTGCAGGCGCTGCTGTACACGCTGGCGCTGCATCGCCTGTTGCGCCAGCGCCTGCGCGACTACGACTACGCGCGGCACATGGGCGCTGCCTTGTACCTGTTCGTGCGCGCGCTGGACCTGGCGCCGCAGGCGGGTGTGTGGCGGCAGCGCTTCGATGCGAGGCTGGTGCAGGCGCTGGACGAACTCTGCGATGGGGCACGCGCATGAATCCCGCCGCCGACGCGCTGGCACCGGAACTGGCGCTGCACGCCTGGGTGCTGCGGCATACCGGCGATGCACTGCTGGCGCGCGCCGCCGCCAGCGCCGCGCGCGCCGAGCGCGCCGGGCATGCCTGCGCGTGGCTGCGCGAGGAGGGCTTCGACGCCGCGCAACTGGTGGCCCTGAGCGCGGCGCCGTGGGTCAGCGCCGGGGTCGCCGACGCGCCGTTCGTGCTGGATGCCGCCGGACGCTTTTATCTGCGTCGCAATGCCGCCGCCGAACTGGCCGTGGCCGCGGCACTGCAGGCGCGCGCGACGACGCCATTGCGCGCCGTGCAGGGGCAGGACGCGCTGCTGCAAACGCTGCTTCCCGGTGCCGCCTCGGCCGAGCAGCGCCACGCACTGGCCGCCGCGTTCGGGCGCAGTCTGTTCGTGCTCAGCGGCGCGCCGGGCACCGGCAAGACCACGTCCTTGCTGGCGCTGCTGCTGGGTCTGCTGCGCCTGCATCGCGACTGCGGCTGGCCCGAGGTGCCGCGCATCGCGCTGGCCGCGCCCACCGGCAAAGCCGCGGCGCGACTGCAGCAGGCGCTGCGCGGCGGCATGCAAAACCTGCGCGCGCGACTGCACGGCGATGCCGCATGGCAGGCGTTGCTGCCGCACCTGCCGGCACTGCAGGCGGGCACGCTGCATCGCCTGCTGGGCGCGCGCCTGCAGCGGCGCGGCGCGGCGCTGGCCGCCGACATCGTCGCCGTGGACGAGGCCTCGATGGTCGATCTGGGCCTGATGCACGCACTGCTGCAGGCGCTGCGTCCGGACAGTCTGCTGATCCTGCTGGGCGACCCCGATCAACTCGCTTCGGTGGAAGCCGGCAGCGTGCTCGCCGACATCATCGCCGCAGCCACGCCGGACAGCGCGCTGGCGGGCTGCATCGGGCGTCTGACGCGCTCGCATCGCGCGCAGGCCGGGCTGCTGCCGCTGCTGGCGGCGACACGCGCGGGCGATGCGCAAACGCTGCTCGATGCGGCGGCCACGGTTTCCGCCACGGCATCTGCGCCCGTCGCCACGGCGCTGTTCCTGCGTCGCGCACCACGCGATGCCAGCGACCTGCGCGCCGCGCTGCATGCCTGGCTGCGGCGCCATGCCGATGTGTACCTGCGCCTGCTGCAACCGGACGTCGCGCCCGCCGAGGCATTGCAATTGCTGGCGCGGGTGCAACTGCTGTGCGCGCTGCGCAGCGGGCCGTTCGGGCAGCTCGCCGTCGACCGCGCGGTGGAGGCCTGGCAGCGGCAGCAGCAGGCGCTGCCAGCCGGCTTCTGGTATCCCGGGCGCGTGCTGATGATCACGCGCAACGATGCCGACACGGGCCTTGCCAATGGCGACGTGGGCGTGGCCTTGCGCGGCCGCGATGGTCTCGAAGTGTGGTTCGACGCCCAGGATGCCGATGGCCTGCCGGCGCCGCGTGCGCTGCCGCCGCACTACCTGCCCGAGCACGAGCCGGCCAGCGCCATCACCATCCACAAGAGTCAGGGCTCCGAGTACGACCACGTCGCGGTGCTGCTGCCGCCGGATGCCGACAGTCCCATCCTCAGCCGCGAGCTGGTGTATACCGCGCTGTCGCGCGCGCGGCGCAGTGTCGAGGTGTGGTCCGGTGACGATGCGCTGCGCGCTGCGCTGGCGCGCCCGGTACGTCGTGCCGGTGGCTTGCGCGAGCGCCTGCAGGGTTGCTAGCCGCGCGCATCGCGGATTTGGCACCTGTGCGGCGATGTATCCGCGCGTCCGCTCCGTGCCCTTGCGGCGCAGGCTACGCGCGGGCGTGATGCCGCCCGGGCGCGGCGTGCGCTCCCGGTTCGCCTCATCGACCCTTGAGGATGCGCCACCCCGGCAGCGTGCAATGGCTGCTGCGCTGCGCGCGCGGCGGCGTGCCGCCGCGTGGCGCGGGCTGTGGCCTGACCTCGATCCGCGCTTGCCCCAGCAATCGATCGCTGCGGTCGCGCGCGCTCAGACGGTAGCGCCCTGGGCGCAGCCAGAGCTGGCGGATTTCCCCCGCGCAGCGCAACACCAGGCGATCGGACGGGATCGCGTCGTGGCCCTCGCCGACCGGACGCGCCTCGATCAGACACGGGAAGTGCTGCATGCACAGGCTGTCCTCGACCTGATAGGGATCGCGCAGGCCCCACAGGCCCAGCCAGGTCGGGCGCCCGCGCTGCAGCAATTGCGGCGGAAAGAACACGCTGACGTCATAAGCACCCGGGCGCAGCGACCATGGCTTGCCGTGGCGCGTCTCGAACACGATCGGCTGGGTCGGGTGCAGCGCGCGCATCACCGCGTTCCAGATCGGCTGGTTGTCCGCCGCACGCAAGTGGCCGAACAGCATGGTCTGCTCGACCGCCAGCGGATCGATCCCGGAAATGCGCATGAAATCCTCGGCCATCGAATGACCGCCCAGGTACACGCCGCGCTTCCTGATGTGGGCAAAGCCGGCATCGACCACCAGTCGCGCATCGGGATGGCCGGCAAATGCGCGCCGATAAAGATTCGCGGCCTCCTCGCGCTCGCGCGCGTGGCGATGCGCACTGGTGGCAGCCTCGTAGGCGATCACGCGGTAGCCCAGTTGCAGCGCCGTGCGCACCATCTCCGCCTCGATCGGCTCCTCGGTGTAGAACCCGCTGGCGGCGGTCGCATAGCCGCGCCGCATCAGCGCCGCGCTGTCGCTGTGGTACAGCGTTTCCGCGGCGAAGGTGTCGTAGCCCTCGGCGCGCAAGCGTGCCAGCAGCGCCACGGTGAGCGTGCGCGTGATCGGCGCGCTGTGGTTTTCGTTGAAGAACACCGCGCGGCGCGTGCGCGCCAGCGCGGCGATGGCATCCAGTGCCGGCACGGCGTGCCAGCGCGCGCTGGCCAGCGGCGAGGGAGCATCGTGCGACGAGGGCAGTTCGGCATAGGAGAAGCTGCGCTCGGCGCCGATGTAATCGCCGAGAAAGGTCTGGTACCAGCTCAGGTACTGACCGAAGATCACATGGAAGGCGTGACCGTGATGCGCAGCGTCGGCGTGGCGCATCACCGCGTACTGGGCCAGCAGACCGCGCTGACGCTGCGCGCGGTCCATGATCGCCTGCGCGCGGTTCATGGCCGCGATCTGCTCGGCCTGCCATTGCGCCGGGCTGGGCTGCCACGCGGCGGGTTGCGTGGCGCAGGCGCCGAGGATCCATGCGGCGCACAAGCCAATCGCGGCCACGCGCGCTGCCTGCAGCGAACGCCGCACGCAGCGCCCGGAGAACGGCCACAGCATGTGCATGCGCGCGCCCATGCGCGCAGTTCAGCGCGCCGCGCGCGGCCGCGCAAGTGCGG
>DZBX01000027.1:18169-22038 GCA_022730075.1 Rhodanobacter sp.
TGCGCCCGTCGCGGTGCGTGAAGTTGCCGCCACCGCCGGGCAGGTCGAGATCGATGTCGGGGTAGTGCGCGGCATCGCCAGCCGGGTTGCGCGTGCCGACCTCGATGATCACCGCTTCCTGTGGGCCGCGATTCTGCAGGTGGTGCGCATCGGCCACGCTGGCGGCGAAGCCGGCGCAGTCGCCGGCACGCAGCACCTCCTCGCCGGTATCGGTCACCAGCACCACCTCGCCTTGCAGCACGTAGATGAATTCGTCCTCGGTTTCGTGCCAGTGGCGCTGGCTGGACCAACTGCCCGCGGGCAGGCGCAGCAGGTTGACGCCGAACTGGGTCAGGCCGGCGGCATCGCCCAGTTGCCAGCGCCGGCGTGCGCGGCAGGGCTGGTCGTAAGGCGCCGGATAGCCCGTGCCGAAGCGCGTGGGCGCGTGTTCGATGTCGATCTTGCTCATGGCGCTGCTCCGCATGGGTGGGGTGCGGTCCCGGATGATCCGCGCGCTGCGATGCAAAAGCTACGCGCCGCGTCAAGACTTATCCACTGCGCTTTGCGGATTCGTAAGGCGGCGTAAACATCCATGTTGCAAGAACGCGCGCACACTTCCATGAGCACTCACTGATGAAGGAGTACGTCATGGCCAAACCACGGGTACTGGTGCTGGGCGGCAACTTCGCCGGGCTGGGCAGTGCGCAGGAGATCCGCCGCTTTTGCGGCGAGGCGGTGGACATCACCGTGCTGGATCGCAAGAACTATCTGCTGTTCGTGCCGAACATCCCGGCCGAGGTGTTCGAGGGGCGCGACCCGTCGAAGAGCCTGCGCATGGACATCCCCGGCGCGCTGGACGAGGACCGCATCGAGTTCGTGCAGGGCGAGGTGAAGGCCATCGACGTCGAGGCGCGGCGCGTGGATTACGTGCCCAGCGAGCGCGCCGGCGCGGCGCCGGAGTCGATGTCCTACGACTATCTGGTGGTGGCGCTGGGCAACCGCCTCGCGTTCGACCGCATGGAGGGCTTCGCCGAGCACGGCCACAGCCTCACCGACCTGCACTACGGCAACAAGCTGCGCCGGTTCCTCGCCAACGATTACAAGGGCGGGCCGGTGGTGATCGGCTCGGCGCGCTTCCATCAGGGCGACGGCGCCAAGGGTCTGCAACCCTGGCCGGGCGGCAGCATTCCCGACGCGATGGCGGCCTGCGAGGGCCCGCCGGTGGAAACCATGCTGTCGATGGCCACCTGGCTGAAGACGCACGGCATGGGCGCGCCCAGCAAGATCACCGTGACCACGCCGGCCGAGATGATCGCCGAGGACGCCGGCGACAAGGTCGTCGGCCAGTTGCTGGGCATCGCCGGCGGCATGGGCTTCAACTACCTCAACAACACCAAGGACATCACGCGGCTGAGCAAGGACGGCATCGAGTTCGGCAACGGCAAGAGCCTGCCGGCGGAGCTGATGATCGTGTTTCCCGACTGGCGTGCGCACGATTTCCTGCGTGGCCTGCCGATCAGCGATTCCGAGGGTTTTATCATCACCGATCTGCTGATGCGCAATCCGAAATACCCCAACGTGTTCGCGGCCGGCGACTGCGCCGCGGTGACCGTGCCCAAGCTGGGCGCCATCGGCCACCAGCAGTGCACCATCGTCGCGCGGCAGATCGCCAGGGACATCGGCCGCATGGACGCCGCCAGCGCCGATCAGAAACTGCAGCCGGTGGTGTATTGCATCGGCGACATGGGCGACAACCAGGCGTTCTACATCCGCTCCAACAGCTGGTACGGCGGTCCCGAGCAGGTGCTGCGCATGGGTCACGTGCATTATCTGCTGAAGATGCAATACAAGAACCTGTTCTTCCGCAACAAGGGCAAGATGCCCGACTGGGGCCTGGATTTCTCGCAGCTGCTGGGCGAACGCCTGCAGCCGGCGGCGTGAAATCCATTGCGTGCCGCGCAACCGGCGCGGCGCGCAGCGTCCCGATCCGTACAGGAGGTGTGCGATGGCTGATGTGATCAGCGGCGCCGGTGTCGGAGGTGCCGCGCGCGTGGAGTTGACCCCGCAACAACTGGCCGGCCTGGCGCGGCTGGGTGATCTGGTTTTTGGCCTGACCGCGGCGCCCGCCGGCGCGCAGGGCGCGCTGGGCGAGGCGTTGGTGCGCGGCGGCGACTGGTACGCGCGCTACGACCTGCCCGCGCTGGCCGAGTCGACGCTGGGCGCGCTGGACGCGCTGCACCGCGCGGGTCTGCTCGACGCGGTGCGCGACAATGCCGCCTTCGTGGCCGAGTCACTCGCGACCCTGACGCCCATGCTCGGACAGTGGACCGAGGCCGCCAAAAACATTCCCTGGCAGCGCCTGCAACAGCATGCACAGACCGCCGACCGGCTGCTCACGCAGCTCGAGGCGATCAGCACCTTCGTCGACCAGCATCTGGCCGGCAAGCTGGTCGAGCTCGGCGTCGAGCTGGGCCAGCTGTGGGCCGACACCGAAGCCGACACCAGCCTGCGCGAAGCGCTGGAGACACTCGCCGTCCTGCGCCGCAACGGCACGCTGCGACGCCTGCGCGATGCCAGCGACCAGCTCGATGCGCTGCTCAAGAGCGTCAACCTCGATGCGCTGGCCAGCGACTTCGTGCAGGTCGGCAGCGATGGCAAGGGCGGCATGGTCGAGGTGGTTTCGTTGCTGCTGAACCTGCTGCGCGCACTCGACCAGGCCGCGCGCAGCGCACCCACGGCCAAGGGCGGCCTCGGCGGCCTGCTCAAACTGCTGCGCGACCCCGAGGTGCAGCAGGGCATGGAAATCATCACGCGCCTGCCGGCCGCACTGCAGGGCGCGGGCGCCAAGGCGAAGGCGCCTGGATAGCGTGCCCAGCCCAACCGGCGGGTAACAAGACATGGCGGGGCCACAGTCACGCGCGATGGTCGAGCGCTGTTATCCCGCCGCATGTCCGCGCAACAGTGGCCACAGCGCCAGCGCCAGCACGCTGGCGTTGTACAGCGCATGCGCGGCGTAGCCGGGCAGCAGCGAGCCGGAGCGCACGCGCAGCCAGGTGAGCCCCAGCGCCAGCGCGATCAGGCCGGGCAGCACCTGCCAGTGGCCGCCGGTGTCGGGCAGGTGCGCGATGGCGAACAGCAGCACGCTCAGCGCCACCGCCCAGCGCAAGGGCAGGCGCTCGCTGAGGCCGGCCAGCAGCACGCCGCGAAACAACAGCTCCTCGATGAATGGCGCCAGCAACACGATCATCAGTGTCAGCAGCACGCGCATCCACGGGTGCGCCTGCTCGAAAATCACCATCACCGATTGCGTCACGCCTTGTCTTGGAAACAGCGCCGCGTTGAGGCCCAGCACCAGCGGCAGCAGCAGCGCGGTCAGCAGCAGGCCGCCCAGAATCCAGCGCAGGCCCGGCCAGCGCAGACCGAAACCCGGCAGGGCGGCGCCGGACCAGCGCGCCGGCCAGTGCAGGCGCACCAGCAGCAGCGTCGGCAGCGCGGCCAGCAGCAGCACGGCGCTGAGCATCAGGCTGCCGTGCGCGGCCAGAATGTCGGCGGCGGGGCGATGCTCGATGCGTGCTGCGATGTGCGCGCCGAGCATCCATAGCAGCGCGGCCGCGATCTGCAGGGCGAAATACAGCACGACGAGACCGATCGCCCGCCATGGGCCGAGGGCGGCGGGCGCGGCGGGCGCGAGATTCGGATCAGCGGACGTCATGGTTTGCGCGCATCGAGGTGGTAGCGCCACCACGACTGCGCGGCGCGTTGCGCGTACTCGATCTCGCCGCTGCCAAGGCGCGTCTCCAGGGCGTGCGCCAGCGGCTGCAGACACGCCATCTGCGGGTCTTGCGCGGGCAGCGCGGCCTTGGCCAGCAGCAGCCAGAAATACGCCGTGG
>DZBX01000027.1:22138-24649 GCA_022730075.1 Rhodanobacter sp.
CGCAGCGTCAGCCAGTTCAGGCTGGCCCAGCGCGAGCCGTCACCCAGCAGGCGCGTCACGCCGCTGCCGATGCCGGTCAGCGACAGCAGGTCGTCGGCGCTGCTGTGCCGTGCCTGCCGTGCGGCGGGCGTCGCCGCGTAGGTCGACGCGTAGGTGGACGATGCCGAGCACGGCACCGTGCTCGTCGCGTGCGCGGCCGGCGCGAGGAGCCATAGCGTGGCGATGACGCGCGCACTGCGCGACAGGCGTGCGCGACGAGAAACAGTGGGGTGCATGCGGGGCGGCGGATCGGATGGACGTGCAGCCTGCTTGGACAGCGCGCGCGGACGAATGACTGCATGCCGCGTACTGCGCGAACGATCAATGTGCACGCTGGCGTTGTGTCAGCGTTCAACTGCTGGCGCTGCGCGCACCGGCAGCGGCACGTTGCATACATCGATCCTGCCAGCCTGGCGCACGAACCATGGATTGCTGCGATCGCGCCGCGCGGCGACCAGCGCGGCGAAGCTGGGCGTGTCGGTGCGCAAGGCCTGCAGCCGCGGTCGTTCGGCAGCGGGCAGGGTACTGGCGAGGCGCACGCTGAGGATGCGCGTGCGCTGCGCGGCATCGCGATAAAAACCCAGCGGCCCGTGTCCGCGCGGCAGCGCGGCCAGCAGATCCATGCCCTGCACCACGCGCCCGACCAGGGCGATGTTGCGATCGAGCTGGCGCGGCGCCTGGCCGATCACCGCGTAGAGCTCGGCACCGTTGCCGGTATCCGGCGGATTGTCGCGGCCCACGCCGACCATGCCGTAACAGTGCAGCAGCCAGGCGTGGTGCGTGCGCGGGTTCTCGCCCACCGGGAAGCCGTCCACGAAGCCGACCTCGGGCGCGTACACGTCGCCATCGGGCAGGCGCGTGAAGTCGAGCCCGCGGGTGCTGCGCTCGTATTCGGCCGGCAGCGCGCGCGGCAGGCCGGCAGGCAGCGCGCGCTGCCGTGGCGTGCCGGCGTCGGGATCGCCCCACTGCGTGACGAAATCGTCCTGCACGCGGGTGATGGCCAGGCCATCCCAGTAGTGCGCGCGCGCCAGTGTCTCGATGTTGGCCACGTGCGCCGGCGCGAACCGCGGCGCCAGCTCGATCACCACGCGGCCCTGCGGCAACTGCATCACCAGCAGGTGCGCCGGGTCCAGCGTGTGCCACGCCGAGGCCGGTGCATCCGCCAGGATCCGCGCCATGCCGCGCGGCGCAGGTGCCGCCTGCGCGCAGACCGGCGCGCCCAGACTCATCAGCAACGCGATCAGCAGGGACAGGCTGCGACGCATGGAACGGCTCCGCGGGCGGGTGGGTGCGCAGCGTAGCCCACCCGCCCGCACGGCATTCAGCGTGGCGCCGCGGTGAACACGTCGCGGCCGAAGGGTTTCACCTCGGCGCCCGCGGCGTAGCCCAGGTGCGACAGACCGAAGAAATCCTCGACCGTGCGCAGGAAGCCGTAGTGGTTGTACGGCACGTTGGAGACCGTGCCCGGCTTGATGAAGGGCGAGATCGCCACCGCGCCGATGCGGCCGCCGCCGGGACCGAACTTGCCGGGTTGCGGGCCGCCGGGCTGGGGCTGCTCGCCGCAGCAGGCTTCGCCGCTGGTGCCTTCATCGAAGGTGATCAGCAGCAGGCCATTCTTCTTGAATGCGGGCGCGGCGGTGATGATCGGCACCCACTTCTGCAGCCAGGCATTGGCCGAGATCAGGCCACCCGGCTGGCCGTTGGCGCAGGGCGCGTCGTGGCCGTCATTGCACAGGTCCGGCACGATGAAGTTGTAGTTGGGCGTGGTGGCGATGCGGGCCAGATCGTGTTGCAGCCGATCGAGATTGACCACGTGCGCGTCGCAGCGCGCCGGGTTGTCGACGATGCGCGCGAAGTACACGAATGGGTTGTGCTTGGCGGCGTATTGGTCCTTGGCGGTGGCCAGCTCGGTCCAGTCCTTGGCGCCCAGCGGCACGTGCCCGCAGGTGGCAGCCTCGCGCGCGGGGTCGGCGCCCATGTCCTCGAAGTAGCCCTTCCAGGTGAGGTGCGCGGCTTCGAGTTGATCGGGCAGCGATGGCACCCACGCCGGATACACGCAGCCGGTACCCAGCGCCTGGCCGTGCGGACCCTGCGTGCCCGGCAGCACTGGCACGTACTTGTGGCAATCGTGTTGCGTGTCGGGATTGGGCGCCTGGCCGCTGACCAGGGCGATGTAATTGTCCAGACTGTCGTGGCCGGTGGCGTAGTAGTGCGTCAACAGGGCGCCCTCGGCGGGCAAGGTGTGCGCCAGATACGGCGCCAGCGACTGCGCGCCGAACGCCACTTGATACGGCTCGTTCTCCAGCACGATCACGAACACATGACGCACCGGGGCCGCGGCCCTGGCTTGCGCGACGACCGGCAGCAGCGCGGCGCACGAGGAAATCAGCAGCGCGGCCAGCGCGGCAAAGGACAAGCGGCGAGTCTTCATGGATGTTCCCGAGGCGGAAGGACAGGGTGCGATTCTGGCTT
>DZBX01000303.1 GCA_022730075.1 Rhodanobacter sp.
ACCTCGGTGTCGATGACCATCAACGGCCCCGCGCCGATGATCCTGGCGATGTTCATGAACACCGCCATCGACCAGCAGGTGGAAAAATACCTGCGCAGCGATGCCGCGCGCTGGCATGCCGCCGAGGCGCACATCGCGCAGATGTACCAGGGCCGCAAGCGTCCGCAATACCTGGGCGCGCTGCCGGAAGGCAACGAAGGCCTGGGCCTGGGCCTGCTCGGTGTCAGCGGCGACGAGCTGGTGGACGCCGCGACCTACGCGAAGATCAAGGCCGAGACGCTGGGCAGCGTGCGCGGCACCGTGCAGGCCGACATCCTCAAGGAGGACCAGGCGCAGAACACCTGCATCTTCAGCACCGAATTCGCGCTGCGCATGATGGGCGACATCCAGCAGTACTTCGTCGACCACCAGGTGCGCAACTTCTACTCGGTGAGCATCTCCGGCTACCACATCGCCGAGGCCGGGGCCAACCCGATCAGCCAGCTCGCCTTCACCCTCAGCAACGGCTTCACCATCGTCGAGTACTACCTGGCGCGCGGCATGCGCATCGACGACTTCGCGCCCAACCTGAGTTTTTTCTTCAGCAACGGCATGGACCCGGAGTACACCGTGATCGGCCGCGTCGCGCGGCGCATCTGGGCGCGCGCCATGCGCGAGCGCTACGGCGCCAACGAGCGCAGCCAGATGCTGAAGTACCACATCCAGACCAGCGGTCGCTCGCTGCATGCGCAGGAGATCCAGTTCAACGACATCCGCACCACCCTGCAGGCCATGTACGCGCTGTTCGACAACTGCAACAGCCTGCACACCAACGCCTACGACGAGGCGATCACCACGCCGACCGAGGAGAGCGTGCGCCGCGCGGTGGCCATCCAGCTCATCATCAACCGCGAGCTGGGGCTCAACTTCAACGAGAACCCCTGGCAGGGCAGCTTCGTCGTCGAGACGCTGACCGACCTGGTGGAAGAAGCCGTGTACAAGGAGTTCGAGGCGATCAGCGAGCGCGGCGGCGTGCTCGGCGCCATGGACACGATGTACCAGCGCGGCAAGATCCAGGACGAGTCGATGGTTTACGAGCACAAGAAGCACGACGGGTCGTTGCCGCTGATCGGCGTCAACACCTTCCTGCCGCGCGAACACGCCGGCGAGATCGCCACCCGCATCGAGCTGATCCGCAGCACCGAGGACGAAAAGCGCGCGCAGATCGCGAATGTGAAAACCTTCCAGCAGGCCCGCAACCCCATCGCCGCGTCATCCGCCAAGTCTTGTCATCCTGAGCG